>NZ_JBJORY010000019.1:0-71298 GCF_046562815.1 Neobacillus sp. 204 | reverse complement strand
GTTTGCACGATTTTGTTTGTTTAGTTTTCAAAGAACAATTAATAGTAATTTTGGAGCGGGTGATGGGAATCGAACCCACTACATCAGCTTGGAAGGCTGAGGTTTTACCAGTAAACTACACCCGCATATTATTTTAAATGGTCGGGAAGACAGGATTCGAACCTGCGACCCCTTGGTCCCAAACCAAGTGCTCTACCAAGCTGAGCTACTTCCCGTCAATATGGCGCGCCCGGAAGAAGTCGAATCCACAACCTTCTGATCCGTAGTCAGACGCTCTATCCAATTGAGCTACGGGCGCATTTATTAAAAAGTCAACTTTTAAAGTATAGCACACGTGATATTGTTTGTCAACAATTTATTTGGTGCGGCCGAGAGGACTTGAACCTCCACGGGGTTGCCCCCACTAGGCCCTCAACCTAGCGCGTCTGCCATTCCGCCACGACCGCATGATAATTAGCGACAAAATTAATCATAACACACTACCCAATTAAATTCAAGTATAATATTTGGTGCGGGTGAAGGGAGTCGAACCCCCACGCCTTGCGGCGCCAGATCCTAAGTCTGGTGCGTCTGCCAATTCCGCCACACCCGCATAGATATTTACTTATTTTAAAAAAATGGCTGGGCTAGCTGGATTTGAACCAACGCATGTCGCAGTCAAAGTGCGATGCCTTACCGCTTGGCTATAGCCCAATAATAGTATTAATAAAGAATAAGAAACAGGAAATGAATCAAGGTCACTTCCCGTCCCAGATGACCCCTACGGGACTCGAACCCGTGTTACCTCCGTGAAAGGGAGGTGTCTTAACCGCTTGACCAAGGGGCCTTAATTTTATATGGCGGAGAAGGAGGGATTTGAACCCTCGCGCCGGTTACCCGACCTACACCCTTAGCAGGGGCGCCTCTTCAGCCTCTTGAGTACTTCCCCATATGGCTCCGCAGGTAGGACTCGAACCTACGACCGATCGGTTAACAGCCGATAGCTCTACCACTGAGCTACTGCGGAATAATAAAGATATTTAATAACCAACAAGACAATTTCTCTTGTCGACTCTTTACATTATAATGACGATACAATAGAAAGTCAATACAGTTTTAGATAAAGATTTTTTCCAAATTCTTACGTCATTCAAAGATTATTTCTTTTATTTTTGTCAACTTCCCTCTACATTTTCCACACACATATCTACTAGTATTAATACTTCTCTTTCTTCTGTATGCTTGCTGACATTTCGTACATTGATATAGAAGAATCCTTTTCGAGGATTGTTTTACTTTTTTATCTGGTAGTTGTGCACAAAATCGTGGTGCTCCTACTTTTTTTAATAATTGTTTAAACTCTTGGTCTCTATGTTGATAACCCTTCCCCTCAAGGTGAAGGTGATAATGGCATAATTCATGTTTAATAATCCCCACTAATTCTTCTTCGCCAAGCTGATCGTAATATTTTCTATTGATTTCAATATTATGTGTGCCAAGAAGGTATCTGCCGCCTGTTGATCTTAGTCTAGGATTAAACGACGCTTGATGTAAAAACGGTTTCCCAAATGACTCAATTGATAGCCTTTCAACTAATAATTGAAGTTGTTGTTGTTCCATTTTGGGTCCCTCTCTTTCTATGCGAACATGACAACCTATTATAGCATATATTGTTTATACCTTTAATAATGATGTACTTTTCGGGAGGTTTTATTATGCCAACTTGGTTGCAAAACCAAATGAAAAGAGCTTTCTATGAGAAGGATCGCTATCAGATCAAGCTGTTAAACCAGTGCTGGTTCTTTTACAGAAAAAAACACTTCTCTTAGAAGAACAGGTTTCGTTATAGAGATATATTTAAGGTGCAGATCCATGTCGGGTTTTGCACTTTTTTGTTTCTTCTAATATAAACGACGAAAGAGCTGGAATTGGCAGTGGTTCGGTCGTTTATAACGCCTCTTAACGACCGTCCTGGCTTTTTCAATCCGACTTCGGTCGTTTATAACGCTTCTTATCGACCGTCTCAGCTTTTTCTCTCCCACTTCGGTCGTTTATATCTCTCCAAAACAACCAAAAACTGAAATAAAAGACCAAATCGCTAGGCGAAATGGTCTTTTATTTGTCATGCTGATCATGCTTTTTCCAGCCGCGGTACCCGTACTCTGCTTTAGTTCGATGGCGCTAGCATGGTTAAAGCAACCCGTCCTTTTTTCATATCAACCGAGTCTACCCATACAGTGACAACATCCCCTACAGACACAATGTCCAAAGGGTGCTTAACAAATCGATTGCTGAGTTTGGAAATATGAACAAGCCCGTCCTGCTTTACGCCGATATCCACAAACGCACCGAAGTCGACCACATTTCGAACCGTACCTTGAAGTTCCATCCCTGCTTTAAGGTCTTCAAGCTTTAAAACATCTTTTTTCAAAAGAGGCCGAGGTAAATCATCACGCGGGTCACGTTCCGGTCTTACCAAAGCATCAATAATATCCTTTAATGTTAACTCACCGATAACCAGTTCTTCGGAAACAGCTTTTAAATCGAGAGCATTAAGAGCAGCTATAAGCTCTTCCGAACCAAGATCATCGGTAGTAAAACCGAGACTGGTCAATAATTTCTTCACTTCATTGTAATTTTCCGGATGAATTCCTGTCCTATCAAGCGGCTGCTTTCCATCCAATACGCGTAAAAAGCCAATTGCTTGCTCATAGGTTTTTGCCCCTAGACGAGGCACTTTCTTTAATTGAACCCTGCTCGTAAATTTCCCTTCCTCTTCACGCTTTTTTACAATATTATTCGCGGCTGTTTTGTTAAGGCCAGCTACATACTGTAAAAGCGATGGAGAAGCGGTATTGACATTCACACCAACTCGGTTTACTGCCGTTTCAACAACAAAGTGTAATGATTCGGACAGTCGTTTTTGGGAAACATCATGCTGGTATTGACCGACACCCACGGATTTCGGGTCAATTTTCACCAATTCTGCTAATGGATCCTGTAAACGACGGGCAATGGAGGCCGCGCTTCTTTCTTCCACCTGTAAATTCGGAAACTCTTCTCTTGCAAGTTCAGATGCAGAATAGACACTGGCACCTGCTTCATTGACAATCAAATAGAAAATTTCCTCATCCATTTCTTTTAAGATATCCGCAACAAACTGTTCTGTTTCCCTTGATGCTGTCCCATTTCCAATGGCAGCCATCTCTACTTTATAGTCGCGAAGAATCTTAATAAACTTTTCACGGGCTTCTTTTGTTTTTGAAACAGGTGGATGCGGATAGATCACATCAATTTTCAGCACCTTGCCTGTTTCATCCACCACCGCCAGTTTACAGCCTGTCCGGTAAGCAGGGTCAACCCCGATAACAACCTTTCCTTTTAACGGCGGCTGCAAAAGTAAGTTACGAAGATTTTCTGAGAATATATGTATGGCTTGCTCTTCACCTTTTTCCGTTAATTCACTGCGGATCTCACGCTCAATCGATGGTTGGATCAATCGTTTGTAGCTATCCTCCAGGGCCTCTAACAAAATTGGGGCAGATGGGGAGTGCTGGACACGAATCCATTTTTTCGACAAATAAGACAAGATTAAGTCGGCATTCATTTTAATCGACACGCGTAAGATATCTTCTTTTTCACCGCGATTTAACGCGAGAATTCGATGGGGGACAATTTTATTTACAGGTTCTTCATATTCATAGTACATTTCATAGACATTTTTCTCGTCTTTTTCCGCTTCCTTGACCACTGATACAACTGCACCGGATTTAAATGTTTCTTTCCGAATCCACTTTCGACCTTCAGCATCATCAGAAACCCATTCAGCAATGATGTCTTTTGAACCTGAAATGGCCTCCTCAACCGTGAGGACTCCTTTTTCTTCTGATAAAAATTGCTTTGCTTTTTCCTCAATACTTTCTTTTGAAAATGTCAGCAGCCATTCAGCCAATGGCTCAAGCCCTTTTTCTTTTGCGACTGTTGCTTTGGTCCGTCTTTTTTGTTTATAGGGCCTGTATAAATCTTCGACCTCTTGAAGCTTTTCAGCCTTGGTAATCGCGACATTCAGGTCATCTGTTAATTTCCCTTGTTCAGTTATAATGCGGATAACCTCTTCTTTTCTTTGCTCGAGGTTTTGGATATACTGCCAACGTTCTAATATATTTCTGATCTGGACTTCATCAAGTGCTCCCGTCATTTCTTTCCGATATCGAGCAATAAAAGGAACTGTATTGCCTTCATCTAATAATGAAATAACACTTTTTACTTGTTTAAAAGAAATAGCTAACTCAGCAGCGATTTTCTTTAACAACTGATCATCTTTTACGATTGTATCATTCACAAAACAATCCTCCATTCCTTTTCATTCTATTGTAGCAGAATAACTTGTCTGTTTCATTAAGGCTATCTTCGTATAGATTGTTGTTTTTCGTATAAGTTCGTGTACCCGTTTACCTATATGCGTCGTGGATCTTTTCGTAAGAACTTTTGCGAAAATTGCCTAGAAACTTAGTAAACAGCCCTTATAAAACTCCAAAAACAACAAAGTTTAAGAAAAGAGCCTTCATTAAACAAGGGTCTTCCTATTTTTTTCAAAAAAAATAGACAAGCACATTGGCTTGCCTAAGCAAAATTTGAGGTCAGGATATGTATGAAAAAACGCTCTTCCTAAAAAGAGCGTGCTTTAATTAAAATTCGATGAGACCTAGGCTTACCTGCAAGGCTTCATCCACTTTCTCCATCATTTCGTCATCGAGATGGGTGATTTTATCGGTTAACCGCTGCTTATCAATTGTACGAATTTGCTCTAACAGAATGACCGAATCTCGTTCAAATCCGTAGCGCTTCGCATCAATTTCTACATGAGTAGGAAGCTTGGCTTTTTGAATTTGAGCTGTAATCGCTGCAACAATCACTGTGGGACTAAACCGATTCCCGATGTCGTTTTGGATGACAAGTACTGGTCGGACGCCGCCTTGTTCAGAACCAACAACTGGGGATAGGTCCGCGAAATAAACGTCACCACGTTTGACTATCAAAGAATTATCCTCCGCTTACAAGACGTTCAACTGTGTGTTCTGCCTCATATTCTGCTAAAAATGCTTCTGATGCAATACCTAGATTTATCTTTGCCATTTCCATGTATCCACGTCTCATCGACTCGCGAATTTGTCTCTTTTTACGTTCGCGTAAATACATTTTTGTTGCCTGGTAGATAAACTCGCTGCGGTTTACATTTTCTTGTTTTACAAATCCATCTAATTCAGTTAAAAGATGTTGCGGTAACTTCACTAAGATTTCCGTAGTTGCGCCGGATTCAGACACAAACATACACCTCCACCATCACTACACACCATTTTTATCTAACCAGAATTCCTTCTGATAAATAAACGCTACTACACTTCATGAATGGCTTTTTGGCCTGTTTCACACAGTGAGTTTCATTTATTATCTGTACCATATTTAATAATAACACTAATCGAACTTATTGCATAGACTAATTATAATACTACTGTATTATAAGCCAATAAAACACTCTTTTATGCACAAATCACCGCAATATCATAAATATGATGAAAAAACATTATTTAGGCCATTAATCTTAGAGAAGATAATTTTTTAAATCGACAATCTTTCCACCCTTCTTATACAGACGCGGGACCCGATTTGCTATGATACAAGGGACCTCATAATTGATGGTTTCAAGTTTTTCGGCAATTTCATTTACTGAAATAAACTGATTCTCCTGGGCACCAATTAATGTGACGGTTGTCCCAATTGGAACTTTATACGGAAGACGTATCATACATTGGTCCATGCAAATTCTTCCGACAATTGGCGATCTAGTACCTTCAACAAGCACTTCCTGCCCTTGTAACCTGCGAATCCAACCGTCCGCATAACCAATCGGAATCGTCCCAATCCACTCTTCTTCACCAGTTTCATAGGTTGCCCCGTAACTCACTTTTTCACCCTTTTGCATTTTCTTGACATGGACAAGTCGTGATCGAAGCGAAAATGCCTCCCTAAGCTGGAAGGGAATTTCATGTTCCATCTCAAGTGAAGGTGTTAGTCCATACATCGCAATCCCGATCCGGACTGCATTAAAATAAGTTTTTGGATAGCGCAAGGCTGCCGCACTATTGCTAGAGTGAATATATCTTGGTTTTTGTTTTAGCGCACTGACCATACCTTCAAATAAAGCAAGTTGCTTGTACATATAGGTTTCATCTAGTTCATCCGCTGTCGCAAAATGAGTAAAAATTCCTTCTAGATTAAACTGAGCATTTTCAGAGATAATTTGCTCGACTGCCTTTAATTCAGATACACTTCGAACACCAATTCTCCCCATTCCAGTGTCTACTTTGATATGAAACGAAATCCTATTATCAGTTTTTAAATGTTTCAGCGCATCTTCTAGCCATTCCTGTTGAAAAACGGTAAGGGTAATGTTAAATTTTGCTGCCACTTGGATATCTTCCGGCCGCGTTGCTCCCAAAACAAGGATAGGCGCTTTAATTCCTTTATTCCTTAAGGCAATGGCCTCATCCATAAAAGCAACAGCAAGATAGGCCGCCCCTGCTTCAAGTGCGGTTTCTGCTACTTGGATATCTCCATGGCCATATGCATTCGCTTTGACAACCGCAATCATTTCTACATCTTGAGTCAAATGCTTCTTAATGGAGGTAAGATTGGCATGAATACAATCTAAATCCACTTCGGCCCATGTATCACGATAGAAAAAACCTTGCTCTTCCATGGTTCCACTTCCTATTAGCTTTAATTAAATATCATTCCATATTATCATACAAATTATCATACTACTGATACCTTTTAATAACAAACAAAAACAGGCCCATTATGAGCCTGTTAGCTTATCGATTTATTTTACGGCCTCACCTTGGACAGATGCCGCTACCTCAATTAATTCTTTTTTCGTTAAGTTCTTTGAAGCTATCATGTAATCAACACCATTATGCGACCAAGAAATGGAGTGGTCGGAAACTGCTCCAATCGTCATACCTAAATCGACAATGTCCCCTTCTACATAGGTTGGATTTGCGGATGCGGTTTTCGCAGTTACTTTTTCTTGAACAAGGGTAAAGGATTTCTTACCATCGTAAGTAAGGACAACCCTTTTTCCGTCTTCAAGCGTCACTTCTTTTTCCTCAATTAGTTTTGTCCCTTTTAGTTCTACGGTTGGATACATTACCGTAAAGGCATCATCGCCTCCATCCGCCATTGCTGGCAAATTGAGCTGAGCACGTGTCATATTCTTCTTCATATCGAAATCGTCCTTGTCAAAACTAGCATTAAATTTCACTTTAGAAAACTCTACTGTTACAAGGGCATTTCGATCCGGATCCATTACTTTTACCACAGCAGGTGATAAATCACTCTTGTTCAGCTTGATTTCTTGGAACGGCAGCATGCTATTGTTTTGATAGCGGGTTTTAGTTTCAAATACATAGTATTCCTTTGTTGTAGAGAATTTTGCACTTTTATCAGCAACAATGTCTTTAATCAATGATTCATACAAGTAGGCCTGGCTGCTATTTTGCGGCCAATCACTTTGAAAACGGAAGCTCTTATTTAGAGCAGGTGTTAAAACAAATACCCCTTGGTTATTTCTAAGTATCATCTGACTTTGGTCTTTTTGAGCATTCTTCAAATTCACACGATAAAAGGTTGGATCTTTGTGCCATATTTCCACATTATAAATTTGTGAATCCGATCCCATTTTCAACGTCATTTTTGCATTCACCTTGTAGCCACTTAAGTCATCTAGTTTCCCTGTTAACTCTTTAACCACATCACCTTGTGATTTAGAGCCACAGGCAGCTAGCACAAAAATGACCATTAGCCCCGTGATTAGCAGCAACAACTTTTTCCTCATTCCTTCAACCCCTTCTTGTCTCATTTCATATGATTATAGAGAAGAGAAAGGCAGGGGTCAGGCAATGGAGTTTGCTATCCAAAATGACCATGGCTGACCTTGTCTCTCCTGTTTCCCTATGAATATATGAGACAACCTTTAGGAATATGATAAAAGAAGTTGCCAAGCTATTTTATTTTCATGCGATTGTAATGCAGATTTTGCACTATGTGATTGGAGCGGAAGGCACGAGACTCCTGCGGAAATCAACAACCAAGTTTAACAAGATAAAATATGAGTCCCCACTACTCTTCAATCATTACTTGCGCGACGGCGTAGTCTCTACTATGCGAAATGGAGAGATGAGCACGGGTCTTAGGCTTTGCAATAAATGGTTTTCCAGAGCTATCATTGTCGATTTCAATTTCTAAAAATGATAACTCCGCACCAATGCCTGTGCCATTTGCTTTTGAATACGCTTCTTTCGCCGCAAATCGTCCTGCTAAAAATTCTACCTTTCTGATTTGCGATAATTCCTCAAATTTCTTCCGTTCATTGGGGGTTAATACGCGATCAACAAACTTCTTTTGTCGAGTGAGGATATCTTGGATTCTAGAAAGTTCAATAATATCGATTCCAATCCCTTTAATCATTCTTCATCTTCCTTCTATTTAGGATACAATTAGCATAAGTAATAGTGTACAAGAACGGAAATTAGTAAATAATAGTGATAAACCTAGGAGGTGTAAAGTGATGTTTACGAGGACGGAAGGCTTTCGTGATTTTATCCGCCTGTATCCAATTGTTTCTATTATTATTACCATTCATTTAGGATTATATCTGTTAACTAGTTTACCAATTTTCCCAAACAATTGGTTCTTTGAAAACCTTTCAGGAGTGAATCTTTACATTATGGAAGGGGAGTATTGGCGCCTGATTACCCCGACCTTTATACATAGCGGGTTCTCCCATGTGCTGTTTAATAGCTTTTCACTTGTCCTATTTGGACCAGCACTAGAGCGCATGCTTGGCAGCGGCCGATTTTTATTCATCTATCTTCTCTCAGGTATTATCGCCAACGTTGCCACATTGTTGCTTGAGCCGCTTACCTATACCCATGTCGGTTCAAGCGGGGCGATCTTTGGACTCTTTGGCTATTATCTTGCGATTATAATGTTTCGGAAACATATGCTTTCCAAGCAAAACGCGCAAATCATCCTTACGCTTTGTGTTGTTAGTTTGATTATGACATTGTTACAGCCAAATATTAATATTATCGCCCATTTTTTTGGATTGCTTGGAGGCTTTTTACTCGGGGCTATTCCTTACTTTAATAAAAAGGACTTTTCAGATTCCATTCGAGGTACCGCAAACTGGGCAAGCAGTAAGAAAAATAGTATCTCTTACCAGTCTCCTTGGAAAATTCTCATTTGGGCCTCAATTATTATCATATCCATTATCGGATTACTATCACAAAAATGATGAAAATCAATCCGAGCTGAATATTCCTTTTTATATCTTGTCATTTTCTGAATGTGTTTAATATTCCCTATTGCCATAGAAAAAAGCATGAACAAAATTGTTCATGCTTTTTTCTGTTTAGCCACAGCGCCTAGGCGCTAGCTTTTCTATTAATGATTAAATGTTCTAGGCTTTGATGATGATTTACCGCCGCCGCCAGATCTTTTCTCACCACTGCGTGGCTTTGCCGGAGCTTTTTTCCTGTTACGATCTCCACCGTATGAACCTCTAGAGTCATCTCTTTTTCTACGGTCACGGTCATACGGCTTTCTTTCTCTTCTTTGTGGAAGCTGTTCTTCCGTTAACTTAATTGGAGTGGTATCTGGTTCCTTTGTTAACATTTTTAATACTGCGGCGATCACTGTTGATGCGTCATTTTCTTCCAACAATTCTTGCGCTGCTGCTTTATAATAATGTAAATTGTTCGATTCAATGGTTGCAACGATTTTCTCCACAACAGCTTTTTGTTGGCCTTCTAATGCTTCATCAAGCGTAGGAGCCTTCATTTTTTCCATCTTGCTTCTAGTCGTTTTTTCTACGACAGCAAGATATGATTTTTCACGCGGTGTAATAAATGTTAAAGCTACACCTTTTTTACCCGCACGACCAGTACGTCCAATACGGTGAACATAGCTTTCTGGATCCTGTGGAATATCAAAATTATATACATGAGTTACTCCGGAAATATCAAGACCCCTTGCAGCTACATCTGTTGCGACAAGGACATCAATCGTTCCTTCTTTAAATTTACGAAGGACAGAAATACGTTTGGCTTGGCTTAAATCACCATGGATACCTTCTGCTGTATAACCTCTTAAAGTTAATGCTTCCGATAATTCATCGACACGGCGCTTAGTACGACCAAAAACAATCGCTAGTTCCGGGGATTGAATATCAAGAAGTCTTGTTAATACATCGAATTTATTTCTTTCAATTACTTCAAGATAATATTGTTCAATGGAAGGAACAGTCATTTCTTTTGTTTTCACACGAACAATTTGCGGGTCCTTCATGAACTTTTCAGCCATTCTTTGAATTGGTCCTGGCATGGTTGCTGAGAAAAGTAAAGTTTGACGTTCTACAGGAGTTGAAGCAAGGATTGTCTCAATGTCTTCAATGAATCCCATGTTCAACATTTCATCCGCTTCATCAAGGATTACTGTGTTAACCGTATCAAGGCGCATTGTTTTTCTGTTGATATGATCCAATACTCGTCCTGGAGTACCAACAATGATATGTGGAGCTTTCTTTAATGAACGAATCTGGCGGCTAATATCTTGCCCGCCATAAATTGGCAGTACGCGAACTCTTTTGCCTGAACCAATTTTATAAAGTTCTTCTGATACTTGAATGGCAAGTTCACGAGTAGGTGCAATAATAATCCCTTGAATTGCATCCGCACTAGTATCAATTTTTTCAACTAATGGAATACCAAATGCAGCTGTTTTACCTGTTCCTGTTTGAGCTTGACCGATCAAATCAATACCTTTTAGCCCCAATGGAATAGTTTCTGACTGAATTGGTGTTGCTTCTTCAAATCCCATTTTAAGGACAGCTTGTAACGTGGCCTGACCTATACCTAATTCTTCAAACTTTGTCAATGTTTTCATTCTCCTTCATCTATGTGAAAATATTTTTGAGAGCTGAATATTTTCGCCTGATACTCAGAAATAGCGCCTGCTCTATTGAGGCGAAAAGCGCTGGAGGGCCTTAAGGTGAAGTCCGTTTTGATTCATCAAGAATAAAATCCTTGATGAAATAGGATTAATTTTCATCTAGGATGAAATAGGTTTTTATTTCATCAAGGATGAAATAGGTCTTTATTTCATCTAGAATGAAATAAATTTTTATTTCATCCAACATGGATGGAAGTGGAATTTTATACTTCATCTTAGGCAGGACCGAAACGTCTCAGGTCCCCTTGGCGCTTGAGCTGACACGCATCAAAAATGCCGTAAATAGGTAACATCTTTATTTTACCAAAAAAAAACACGCTCCCACAAGGAGTATGCCCTTTAATCATCGTTCTTTAGACACGTTGATGAACATCATACCACTGTTGCTAGTATTTTGCAATCAAGACAAGTTTGTTACATTTCTAAACCAGTCTTAATTACCTCATCAAAAAGTCTAATCTTTGAATGAAAGGGCACCTTCTCCACACAAGGGGTCTCTGTTATTTTTCTTTTCTTATCTAGAAATCATTCATAATCTCGTTAGTTTTAATTTCCTTAATTTACTTGCAGCGCAGTTACGATTTCTTCCATTCTCATTCCTCTTGACGCTTTTACAAGGATTAACGTTTTATTATCTACATGATGCTTTAATTCTTGAATGAGTGCTTCTTTTTCTGTGAAGGCAAAGACTCTTTCTGAACCTAAAACTGTTTTGGCCTGGTTTGCAATGTACCCGCCTAAAGTTCCATAGGTAAACAAGAGATCGACTTTTTCACCGTTTATAGCTTCTCCAATTTGCTGATGGTATTGTTCTTCCTGTGGACCAAGCTCTAACATATCGCCTAGGACGAGGATTTTTCTTTGATAACCTTGAAGGTTGGACACTAAGTCAATCGCTGCCATCATTGATGTTGGACTGGCATTATAAGCATCGTTTATTATTTTTTCGCCCTGTTTCCCTTCGACCAACTCCATTCGCATATTGGTAAGCTTAATACCTGCTAACCCCTCATTCATTTTTCCAAATGGAATGGAAAAATAGTTAGCGATTAGCATGGAAGCAAGTGCATTTAAAATATTATGGGTTCCTAGAACGGGAAGTTCAAATTCAATCTCTGAAGCATTGATTCTAAACCGATTTCCATTTTCTAACTGAGTAATTTCAGTAGGATATAAATCGTTGCTTTCATTTCTCCCAAAGGTCTCAACCTGAACATTTCCTTTAAGCCGTTGAATTCTTTCCATAAGAAGCGGTTCATCACCATGTAGGACGGCTAGTCCCCCATCTTTTAGTCCTTGCAGGATTTCAAGCTTTGCTTCTGCGATTCCTTCTCTTGACCCAAGGTCCAGAAGATGCGATTCACCAATATTTGTAATGACCACTGCATCTGGGCAGGCAAGCTTCGTTAGGAACTCAATCTCTCCCCTACCGCTCATTCCCATTTCGAGGATGGCAATTTCAGTATCCTCATGTAAACCTAAAACGGTTAAGGGCAGACCAATATGGTTATTATAATTACCTTCTGTTTTTTGGACCTTGTATTGGGTGCCAAGAATTCCAGCTGTCATATCCTTGGTTGTCGTTTTTCCGTTGCTTCCTGTGATGCCGACTACTTTTACCGCTAATTGTTTTCGGTAGTTTCTTGCTAGTTCCTGTAAGGCAACAAGGCAATCATCAACAATCACGATGGGTAAATGTAATGGAGGGTTTGGCACATCCTTTTGCCAAAATGCTGCCGCTGCTCCCTTACGGATCGACTCTTCGACGTATTTATGCCCATCTGAATGTTCTCCTTTAAAAGGAATAAACAAGTTTCCTTTTTCAATCTTACGTGAATCAATACATACACCCGTGATGAGCGTTTCAGAAAACGTAATCATAACATCCTGAGATGAAATCATCTCAGCCATCTGTTTTAACGATCGTTTAATCATGAATATCCTCCTTTTTATGTCTTTGAACTTCGGATTCTGTCTAGTCTAGTCTGTCGTGCCCTAAACGTTGGCTTCGCTTTTTTAAATACAAATGGACACGGCAAAACTTCAGCCGTGTCTCCAATTTTTAGAAAGTAAACTTTATCTGTTGTTTCTCAGCATGTCGCTCTTTGGCAAGACTGACAAGTCGCTCAATCAATTGAGGGTACTCCACTCCTGTGTGCTTCCATAAAAGCGGGAACATACTAAACGGCGTGAAGCCCGGCATCGTGTTCACTTCATTAATCAAGGCCTTTCCATCCTTGGTCAAAAAGAAATCGGCTCGGACTAACCCTGAACAATCTAAAGATTTAAAGGCTTTAATCGCCATTTCTTTAATCTGCGTGTATTCCTCGTCTGTGATGTCGGCTGGGATAATTAGTGCGGTATCTCCGCTTTCATATTTTGCTTTATAATCATAGAAATCCTTCTTCGGAACAATTTCACCGGCTACTGAACATTCAGGTTCATCATTTCCAAGAACCGCCACCTCGATTTCACGAGCAACAACGCCTTCTTCAATGATGACTTTTCGGTCAAACTGAAAGGCTTCCGCAAAGGCCGCTTCTAGCTCGGCGCGATTAGTACATTTGCTGATTCCCACACTTGAACCTAAGTTGGCTGGCTTCACAAAGCAAGGGTAACCAAGCTCTGTTTCGACCTTGCTATAGGCCTCAGCTTTAGCTTTTTCCCATTCGCTTTTAATAAAGGCGACAAAGTTCACCTGGGTAAGCCCTGCTTGTGCAAACACATTTTTCATCATGACTTTATCCATACCTGCAGCAGAAGCAAGTACTCCATTGCCTACGTATGGCAAGTTTAACAATTCCAATAAACCCTGGACGGTTCCGTCTTCCCCGTTTGGCCCGTGCAATAACGGGAAAATCACATCCAGTGTTTCTTGCTTTTCAGAATGGAAAAGTGCTGGAGCTAGTGATAAAGGAGATAATTGATTCCCCTCTGAAAATTCAAGCGCCTTCACGTTTTCTACTGGCTCACTTAATTGTGGTCCTTTAATCCATTTTCCGTCGGTATTTATGTAAATAGGATGAATATCAAATTTTTCAAGGTCCAATGCCCGAATAACAGCTAGTGCTGTTTGCAAGGATACTTGATGTTCTGCTGATTTTCCTCCATATAATAAACCTAATTTTGTTTTCATATGAAACCTCCATTTTCTCATTCACGGTTATATTTTAAACCTATTTTAAAAAGAAGGGAAATGTAGTTACCCAAGTTTTTTTAAGTTTTTTTCCTATTAAATATTTTATGATGACGATAGCTTGCTTAAATACTGGCGCAGGTTAATTTGTCAATTTTCTATTCTTTTTTTAATTATCCTGTATAATTATTTTGAAATGTTTTTTTGGAGGCGAGTTAATGACAGGATCACTCTTATCCATATTATTATTAGGTTTTTTGCTAGGAATAAAGCATGCCATTGAACCTGATCATGTTATTGCAGTCTCAACCATCGCGAGCGAATCTAAAAACTTAAAGCGCTCCATCTTCGCTGGTGTCTACTGGGGTATTGGTCACACTGCCACCCTTTTTCTTGTCGGAATGATTTTGATTGTCGCCAAAAACACCATCACAGATACTGTTGCACTTAGCCTCGAATTTATCGTAGGGATCATGCTCGTTAGTCTCGGCTTAAATAGTGTTTTAAGATTTATGAAACATCGTCATCCTCACTCCCATAACACTTCGGACCATAGAAAAAAATCTCGAACCCATCTTAAATCTTTTTTCATCGGGCTTATTCACGGGCTTGCTGGCAGTGCGGCAATGGTTCTTTTAACAATGAGTACTGTTTCGACTGCATGGCAAGGTGCTTTATACATACTAATTTTCGGCTGTGGCACGATCGTTGGGATGCTAAGTTTTTCAACCGTTATCGGGATCCCCTTTGTGTTGACATCCGGGAAGCAAATGAATAGTTATTTGAATAACCTCGCAGGCATTATCAGCATATTATTCGGAATTTATTATATGTATAATTTAGGAGTGAACGAAGGATTATTCAGCCTTTGGTTTTCATAACAAACGCGGACGAGTCCGTATTTTTCTTATTTCAAAGAAACAGTCCCACCCAAAGAGAGTGGGACTGTTTTTATCCAACAGAAGTTTAGACGACGATTAACTTCCATTCTTTTGTTTTTTTATCAAAAATGATTTTTGCGTGACACGGTTTCGATGAGATCTGATCATATTCCTCTACCATATCATCCATATTCGCGAAATCGCCAATCACCCAGATAGGAATTTCAATGCGGCTCCGTTGATGGTCGGCAGCTCGTAACGAAATACAAATCCCTTCCTTAATGAACGGTGTTAAGGACAGAAGGATTTCCTTATTTACTTGAGGATAGGTCTTTTTCTTTCGAAATCCAAGAATTGATTTTTCAATTTTAAGATCCCCTAGTTTTCCGGCCACTACTTCGCTTAGAACATGGAAAAAATCCTTGAAGCTTCGATAATACGTCTTGTTAAACCAACCATCATCATGAGCCAAATACACAAAACGGTTCCCAAGTTTATTATAAAAAGGTAATTTAAGATGGTGTTTTTGATGACCTAAGTACAATAGTTCAGCCATTTCCTGTCCAGTCAGTTCATTCAGCACTTCTTCCTCTATAAAATCAATCCAACAGAAATTCCCGTAACTATAGACATCTTCTTCAGCTAATTTGTTAATTCTCTCATCAGGACAGTATTCAAGTTGAGTATGCAAATTAAAATCAGCATCATCAAAGTTGTGCTTTAATAAAAGCAAGTGATTTAATGAACCTGAAAAAGCAGCAGCGAATTCTGCAAATTCGATACCGGAAGACATTACATACTGGTCTGTTTGGTTTAAATGGACATAGATGAGATCCTGTATGTCTTGATGATGCTTCTTCAAAGCAAAACTCCTCCGATCAACACATGAAATTAGTCAATACTTCCTTATTTTATCAAATAATAGTCCAAATAGCTTATTTCAATTCTTTTACAAATAATAAGTTTGATTGACACATACTAGATTTATCTATATGGATTATTATTTGTTAACTTTCCCTTTTCATCTATATTTCTTTAGCAAAGGCTATTTTCGCATAGATTGTTGATTTTCGTATAAGTTCATCAACCTGTATAACTATATGCCTCGTAGCATCTTTTCGTAAGAACCTTTGCGAAAATTGCCTAGAAACTTAAGTTATGACACTTATAAAGTTCCAAAAGCAACAAAGTTTACGAAAAGAGCTTTATCCAATTAGAATCCATGCATTAGCGAGATAAGGAGCTGGCTATCCTCTATGATTAAAGATATGACTCAAGATGAATTAAGTCTATATATCATTAAAACGTTAAAGGAAAATAAAAAAACGGAATTTGAAAATATACTCGATGAACTCCAGCCCTATGATGTCGCCAAAATATATGAAGATCTCCCTGAAAAGCATAAAGCACGATTTCTCCTGTTTTTAAAATTTGACGTTCTCGCTGACTTAATGGAAGAACTTGATAAGGAAGAGCAACTGGGCTTATTAAATATTTTAGGAATTGAAAAGTCTAGTAAAGTCCTTGATTTAATGGATAATGATGATTTGGCGTCATTGCTCCATGAATTATCTCCAGAGAAGAAGGATTCCCTCCTTTCTGGGATGAAGGCAGAAGAGTCTAATGCCGTCCAGGATATTATGAATTACCCTCCGGAAACTGCCGGAAGAATCATGACCAATCGCTTTGTATGGATCCGCAGCTATTTTACAGTTAGAGAAGCAGTGGATAAGTTTAAGGTTTTCGCTGAATTTGCCGAATCTATTAACTACTTATACGTTATAGATGAAGACCGGAAGCTAGTCGGCGTGGTTTCATATCGTGATTTACTATTAGCAGAGCCCGATGAAAAAATAAGTACGATTATGTATGAACGGATCATTTCGGTTACAGTGACGACAGATCAAGAGGTTGTCGCACAAATCGTGGAACGCTATGATTTCTTAGCCATCCCAGTCGTTGATGAAAATAATATCCTAGTCGGGATTGTCACGGTTGATGATATTATTGACATCGTCATTAAGGAAGCCAATGAAGATATCGAGAAATTGTCAGCAACAGGGAAATCTATTGACTTTGAAACAAAAACTTTAGTTGCGGCAGCCAGAAGACTCCCTTGGCTGATCTTGCTATTATTTATCGGTGTGATTTCTGGGCGGATTATCAGCAGTTTTGAAGATACCCTTCAGCAGGTTGTGGCTCTTGCCTTTTTTATGCCCATGATTGCCGGGATGACCGGAAACACCGGAACTCAATCTCTTGCGGTCGTAGTAAGAGGGCTGATTTCCTACGATATTGATAAAGGTGTGATTACGCGCTTAATTATACGGGAACTTGGGGTGGGAATAACTATTGGCCTAATATGCTCCCTTCTCATTGCAGTGATTGCTTTCATTTGGCAAGGAAGTATCATTTTAGGGGCGGTGGTCGGCAGCTCGTTATTTTTCACGCTCATCATCGGAACACTTGCAGGGACGATTATTCCACTCATCCTTTTTCGCTTAAACATTGATCCTGCCGTTGCCTCAGGACCTCTAATTACCACATTGAATGATATTTTTTCCTTGCTTACCTACTTTGGGATTGCCACCATGTTCTTAAAATATCTTATGTAGTCTTCCACCTATAGTTAAAAAGTAAAGCAGCGGTTTTTCCGTTGCTTTTTTGATTTTTTAGGAATGCCCCAAAGAAAAGTACCATAATTATTTCTTAAATAGACAAACTGGTTTAAACTAGGAAAAGAGAAAATAAACATTTATATAAGCGAAGGTGAATTATGTCAGACTTTATTAAATCGATTTTAGAGTTCTTGTCTCAATTAGGATATCTCGGGATTGCTTTAGGATTAATGATTGAGATCATCCCAAGTGAAATTGTCTTAGGCTATGGTGGATACATGATTTCACAAGGGAATCTCAATTTTTTCGGGGCAGTTATTGCGGGAACAGTTGGCGGAACAATCGCTCAATTGTTTTTATATTGGGCTGGCTATTTTGGGGGCAGACCTTTTTTAGAAAAATACGGAAAATATGTCCTGATTAAAAAGAGTCATATTGATATTGCTGAATCATGGTTTCAAAAATATGGAGCAGGAGTAATCTTCTCCGCACGGTTCATTCCTGTTGTAAGACACGCGATCTCCATTCCTGCTGGTATTGCCAAAATGTCAGCAACTAAATTTACTCTTTACACCGTGGCAGCAGTTGTCCCATGGACGATCTTATTTCTTTACTTAGGAAAAGTCTTAGGCAGTAATTGGGCTCATATCAAAGAGTACGCACAACCATATGTATTACCAACCATCATTGCCGCCGTTGTTTTAGGGGCAATCTACTTCCTCATCAAAAAAACAAAGAAAACCACCGATTAATCCCGGTGGTTTTCTTTTGTTGAAAATTTTCTTTGTGCCCACGCATCGAGCTTTTTCACATGGTTTTTCCCTAGTGTGAATCCATATAAAATCAGTAAAACAATGATTAACGTAAAGACATCCACTTTCTTTGTCGCGATAAAGTTAACGATTCCCATCAACACTTGTGGAATAACCCCTGTTAATGCAAAGAGAACCGTAGCTATTTTAAACCAAAAACTCGATTTCAAACCATACCTGGCATACAACATAAAGAATGTGGACGACCAGGCTAATACTTCTAAACTCACTAAGATAGCCCACTTATTCTCAACCAAAAAATCCACTGTCCACCCCACCCTTTACTTTTTAAAATGAAATGGCAGTGTTGACACAATAACCCTCTTTTTAAAAATAAGATAGGTACGAATCAATAAACTCGATTGGTTGTGCAATATATTGTGCCAGCTCTTCTTTGTAATAAATTGCGGAATCAACACCGTCACACGGTAATTGTTCTCACTTGCTTTGTATTCAACCGTATCGATAAATTTCGATAAAGGGATAAGTACACTTCGATAATGTGATTGTAAGGTTACGAGCCTCACATCCGGCTGCCATTGCTGCCATTTTTCTTCGAACCGTTTTTCATCCTCCCGGTCAAAAGACACATACACGGCAAATATTTGATCGGTTAATGATTTTGCATAATTAATTGAGTTCTCGACAACCTTTGTAATTCCTGCAACAGGTACAATGATAACATTTCCCTCAATCGGAAGAGCAGGATTGTCAGGATGAATCCTTAATTGTTCGCCAACGGCTTCGTAATGACTATTAATTCGTTTGAAGGCAAACACGATGATCGGTAAAAAGATGATCACAAACCAGACTTGGCTGAATTTTGTTAAAAAGAAAATAATTAATACGGCTAAGGTAATGAGTGCCCCGACTAAATTGGCACTAAGTTTTGCCACCCATCCAGCAGGTTTTTCCCGGAGCCACTTAATAATCATGCCCGATTGTGACAAGGTGAATGGGATAAATACACCTACCGCATAAAGTGGGATTAAGTACTCCGTTTTACCACGAGAAACAATAATTAGGATGATGGAGGCTACGCCTAAAGAAACAATTCCGTTTGAATATCCAAGTCTGTCTCCTCTAATAGTAAACATCCTTGGCATATACTTATCTTTGGCAAGTGCATAGGCTAATAAAGGAAACGCTGAATAACCAGTATTAGCAGCAAGAACTAAGATAAGGGCAGTCGTGACTTGGACAAAAAAGTAGAGGTAATTGCGTCCAAAGGTTTCTTGGGCAATTTGCGAGACGACCGTTTCATCATGCTTTGGTGAAATGCCGTAATAATAAGCTAGAAATGTAATCCCTGTAAATAACAAGGCTAGCAGCGTCCCCATTAAAATTAATGTTTTGGCCGCATTCTTTGGTGCCGGATCTTTAAAACTTGGAATCGCATTCGAAATGGCTTCCACCCCAGTTAAAGCCGAGCATCCTGACGCAAACGCGCGAAGCAACAAGAAAAGCGTAATACCTTGAACAGGTGCCCCGATCGCTGCATGCGAGGCAGTTGGCGAAACATTACCGGTCATGATTTTAAATAGACCCACACCAATTAGTATGAACAGCGCGATCACAAACAAATAGACGGGATAAGCTAAGATGGACGCTGACTCCGTTAAACCGCGAAGATTGAGGATCGTAATAAAGATGACAAGGACACAAGCAATTCCAACGGTATGCTCATGCAGGGTTGGAAATGCTGACGTTATCGCATCTGTACCAGCAGTGACACTTACTGCCACCGTCAATATGTAATCGACTAAAAGAGATCCTCCGGCAATTAACCCCGCTTTCTCGCCGATATTCTCTTTCGAAACAATATAGGCTCCACCACCATGAGGATAGGAAAAGATAATTTGTCGATACGATAAAATTAGGGCTGCTAATAGAAATAATACTCCTACTGCAATTGGAATGGAGTACCAATAGGCAATGACACTTACCGTTGCCAATACAATCAAAATTTGTTCAGTACCGTAAGCCACAGATGATAAGGCATCGGAAGATAGAATCGCTAAAGCCTTTAGAATATTTAATTTTTGTTCGCCTAATGCCGTGGATTTTAACGGCCGGCCGATTAAGAATCTCTTAAAAGAAGAGAGCACTTGATTCACCCACCAATTTGAAGTAGAATTACCGATTGATTTTAACACAACACCTTAGATAATATGAAGTGTTTTCTGTTGACGAAGTACCAAACTTTTCATGCACTTGCCACTTCCTATAAATATTACTACTTAGTCTTATCCTAATTTGTACGATTAATGAAGGAATTTATCCGACGATGGTCGAAAAAAAACTGCCTAGCTTGTTACAAGCCAGGCAGTTTTCCTATCCATTAAAGCATTACACCCGTAATTGCCGCTGTTAATAAACTTACAAGTGAAGCACCAAAAAGCAGTTTAAGTCCAAACTTAGCTACGAGGTTCCCTTTCTTTTCGTTCAGTCCTTTCACTGCTCCGGTAATAATTCCGATTGAAGAGAAGTTGGCAAACGAAACAAGGAAGACAGAAACAATTCCAATTGTTTTTGTTGAAAGCGTATCCGTTATTTTTGCTAAATCCATCATCGCGACAAATTCATTGGATAATAATTTTGTCGCCATAATTGTTCCGGCCTTTACTACTTCTGATGCTGGTACACCAATGATAAAAGCAAACGGTGCAAACACATACCCAAGAGCCACCTGGAAACTAATACCGAATATCGCCGCAAACACATGATTGATCAGACTGATTAAGGCCACAAATCCAATCAGCATCGCTCCAACGATGATTGCTACTTTGAATCCATCAAAAATATACTCCCCAAGCATTTCAAAAAAGGTTTGTTTTTCTTCTTCCTGAATATCAATAATATCTTCCTTCTCTGAAACCTCATAAGGATTAATGATATTCGCAATGATAAAGCCGCCAAAAAGGTTTAATACTAGAGCGGTAACAACATACTTTGGTTCAATCATGGTCATATAGGCCCCTAAAATTGAGGCTGAGACCGTTGACATTGCAGAGGTACACAATGTATAAAGACGATGTTCAGGCAGATAAGCAAGCTGTTTTTTTACCGAAATAAATACTTCCGATTGACCAAATACAGCTGATGCTACGGCATTATAGGACTCTAATTTACCAAGTCCATTGATTTTACTTAACACCAAACCAAGGAACCGGATGATGACAGGCAGGATTTTGATATGCTGAGCAATCCCAATTAGAACAGAAATAAAAACAATCGGCATCAGGACGTTAAGGAAAAATGGTCCTTCCCCTTTGTTAGCGATTCCACCAAACACAAAATTAACCCCATCGGCACTGTATTGCAGAATATGCTCAAACAGGCTTGATATGCCTTTGATTAACACAAGGCCGACTTCTGTATTTAAAAGTAAAAAGGCTAAGACCAATTGCAAAACAAGCATGGTGATAATTGGCCTGATTTTAATTCCTTTTTTATTAGAGCTGGCAATAAACGCAAGTAAAAAAATAACGACCACTGCTGCTAGAAATAATACGTATTTCAAAACAATTCTCTCCCTTTTCTAGGTGTCTATCTTGATGTGTAAGCGGTTGAAGAAAGTTATCCGACAAAAACCGACAATTTCCAGACATGTTTTTGATTATAAAAGCGCTAACATTATGTGTCAATTCATTTAAAGAAAGTAATACTATTCAGTTTTTCCCCACTTTTCTAATTTATTTAAAAAATATTGATAAATGATTTCCGTTTTAAACAAAAAAAGCATGGAGACAGTATTTAGTCTCCATGCTTTGACAGTCATTTTAATATAATTATTTAACAGCAGTTTTAATGACACGTTTCATTGCTTGCATCTGTCCCAGATGTATGCTCTCATGGAAAATTGCAAAATTCGCTAATTCCCCAAAGGTTTCTTGACCAAGGAATGGGGTTTTCAGTCTTTGGTTAAAACTTTCGACTGGAATTTCGTTAATTCTTGTTAATTGCTCTTGCAACTGGCCAATTAATTCCTGTACAGAAGGAACATCCCCTTCCCAATCAGCAGGACTCGTACCCGACGCAAACAACGCCATATAGTTGGCGGGCAGCTGGGTTGATTTTTTTGGAAAACCAAACATCATTTGCTCGGCTACCGTGAGGACATGGCCCACATGCCAGTGGATCGTATTATTAAACCCTTCTGGCTGTACACCGACGATTCCTTCTTCTAAATCCACCACATAGTTAACAAATCTTCCCCTTGTAAATTTAAAATTTTTTATTAATAGTTCACTCATCCCTCTTTGCCTCCCTTTCACATGTATAACTTTAGTTTGTTTCCTTTTATAGAAACTACATTTCGACCGGAGCTTCCAATCCTAATAATCGTAATCCTTCTTTTAAAACCTCCGTTACCGAATAGACCAGTGCCAACCGTGCCTGTTGTTCAGGACTTTCCTCAAGGATCTTAACCTCTGCATAATATTTATTGAAGGCCTGCGCGAGATCAATAATATATTTTGCCACTTGAGACGGGTCAAAGTTGACACATGCTCTTTTAATTGCAGGCGAGAATTCCATAAGGAGACTGGTGACCTTCCACTCTTTCTCCCATGAATTGGTGTAGGTTGTAGCAGCTAACTCAGTGTTCCCCGTTGCTTTTCGTAAAATGGAACAGGCCCTTGCATAGGTATATTGTACATAAGGACCGGTTTCTCCTTCAAAGCGAAGCATTTCTTCTAACGAAAATTCAATATCATTCATTCGATTGTTCTTTAAATCATGGAAAATGACTGCACCAACGCCTACTTGTTTAGCAACTTCATCTTTGTTAGAAAGATTAGGATTTTTCTCTTCAATATTATGCCGAGCCATTGCAATTGATTCGTTTAAAACTTCTTCTAGTAAAACAACCTTCCCTTTCCGTGTTGACATTTTCTTTCCGTCTTTTAGCATCATTCCAAAGGGAATATGGTGCATTTGCTTTGACCAATCGTAGCCCATCTTTGCCAGCACAGCAATTAACTGTTTAAAATGAAGACTTTGTTCATGGCCAACCACATATAAGGATTGGACAAATTGATATTCCTCCTGTCGATAAAGTGCCGCGGCTAAATCACGGGTCGCATACAGCGTGGCCCCATCAGACTTTTTAATCAGGCACGGCGGGAGCTGTTCTTCGTTTAGTTCAACCACCTGCGCCTGTTCGGATTCAACTAGTAAGTGTTGTTCTTCTAGAAGCTGAACAACGCGATCCATTTTATCATTATAGAAGGCCTCGCCAGCATAGGAATCAAATTGAACGTTCATTAACTCATAAATTCTTGAAAACTCTGTTAAGGACTCATCTCGAAACCATTTCCAAAGCTCTAATGCTTGTTCGTCCCCATCTTCAAGCTTCTTAAACCAACTGCGCCCTTGATCTTCAAGGGTTCGTTTGCTCTCCGCTTCCTCATGAAATTTTATATAAAGGGTTAATAACTCCTTAATCGGGTTTTTCTTGACCAGTTCGGCATCTCCCCATAATTGATAGGCCGTAATAAGCTTCCCGAACTGTGTCCCCCAGTCCCCGAGATGATTAATCTTAATCGGCTTATAGCCACATTTCTCAACAATTAATGCGAGTGAATTGCCGATTACCGTTGAACGCAAATGACCCATCGAAAAGGGTTTAGCAATATTCGGAGAAGACATGTCAATCGTGACCGCCCCATCGTTCCCAAATGCGAGCGCACCATAGTTTCCTTTTTGTGCGATGATATCTCCCACTACTTTTTCGGAAGCCGTCTTTTTGTTTAAAAAGAGATTCAAATACGCCCCCACCACTGTCACTTCTTCAAAAATCGGAGAAGTAATCTTTTCCCTTAACTCTTCTGCAATCAAATTGGGCGATTTTCTTTTTAGTTTCGCTAACGTAAAGCAAGGAAAAGCTAAATCGCCATGGTCCTGATTCTTAGGTTTTTCGATCATCAGTTCCAGGTCTGTCCGTGAAATCGCTTGATCAAGCAAGTCATATAAAATTGAAGCAAGCTCCTGTTTAAAATTCATCTTTTTGTCCTCCAATTTATTTTTAAAAAGCAAAAAACTCCCGTCTCTAATAAAAGAGACGAGAGTTCATAATCCCGCGGTACCACTCTAATTGTTCAAAAAGAACCAACTTTCCTTTGTAACGGAGGATCTCCGGCATACCCTACTGTTTTCATTCAGGTACGCATCTCAAAAGTGCGCTTCATTATCTATTCTGTCTCAGGCTCTCACCACCCCTGAATCGCTGCACCATTTTAGATAACTACTCTCTTTATCATTGATTTTTTCCGAATTTATTATCAGTTATTATACTGGATTATTATGGGTTTTTCCAGTGTTTGCTGATTATTTTTTACATTCAGGTAATCCTACTACTAAAGGAGGGATTTTGCATGGCGAGAAGAAGAAATAAAATCCTTGTCCCAGAGGCGCGATCTGGCTTAGATGCGTTGAAGGCAAAAGTCGCAAATACCGGGAACCCAGAGGATGCAAAATTTGAAGCAGCTGAAGAGGTTGGGGTTCCATTAAAGAAAGGGTATAATGGCCAACTCACGTCAGAGCAGGCCGGAAAAGTAGGCGGCCGACTAGGCGGCAGTATGGTCCGCGAGCTGGTGAAAATGGCACAAGAAAACTTAGCAAAGAAATAGTAATGCCCGGGGCCTAATATGTGTGGCCCCGTTTTTAAACGTGAGCGCCAGAAGCAAAAGTCAACAGATAAATTCAACAAGCAAAATTTTTTAAAAAAAGTTTGACAAATTTGTGACAATTGATAGAATATTCTTACAGGGGAGTTGATAATGATGCAGGAAAAACACTTAAAGAGTATTTTTACTTTTAAGAAAACAGCTATCTTCGGAAGCGGTTTAGGAATTATTCTTATTTTGTTAGGTCAATTTGCAAGCGGTTACAATACTGCTTATTTCTTAACAGCACTAGGATTTGGAATTCTCGCCGGTTCGGTGGTCAATTACCTTTTTGGAACATTTTTAAGTTTAATGGAAGAATTAACTGGCAGCCGTAAGAATGGACCAAAAATTGCGACTGCTTCAAAAAATTATTATCTTTTAAAATAAGAAAAAAGGAGCGGCACTTATTGACGCTCCATTACAGTAAAAGACTTGGATACAAGTCTTTTTTTATGTGGACAAACCATTTACTAAAAGCACTTTCATGATTTCCGCGATTTGTTCAGAGCTTAGTGGCTGATGATGCTTTTCCCAGTCTGAAACTAAGGCAATATACATTTTTAAAAGGAGAAAACTAGTAATTTCGGTATCAGCCGGTGGGATCGCTCCTTTGGCAATGGCCGCATCCATTTTCTGCTTGATATAAGCAATAATTTCATCCTCCACGTGCTGCAGCATTTCCGAAACCGCTAAAGTCCCCATTTCTGTTTCCTCTTGCACCAGTTTAATCATCAGTTGGTGCTGAGAACGAAACTCTAATAAGCGATAAAGAGCCTGATGCACGTTTTCTGTAAATGGTAACTCTGGCCGGATGACCGATTCTGCCTCAGCAATCATTTCCTTGACCAGGGCTGATATAATCTCTTCGAATAACTCTTCTTTATTTTTAAAAAAGGTGTAAATCGTCCCTTTGCCCACATTGGCCAGCTTTGCGACTTGATCCATTGTTGTTGCTTTGTAGCCAAATAATGAAAAAGACTTGGTTGCTGCCTCTACAATCATCTTTCTACGATCGGTTGCCATGTCAACCTCCACTGACCATTTTAGTTTTTTGGTCACTTTTCTTCAAATATACCATATGTTATTTTCCTCTGCAATTTCACTACTAAAAACGGGCTCCCAATCAGGAACCCGTGGAGCGATAATGCTTTACACCAAATTGCCAGACAAGGAGGCAAGGAAGAATAAACAAGCTGCCTGCAAGAGGAATTAGCATGTAATAGATCTCGTTCCCACTGTTCTTTCCTAAAATATAGAATAGAGGCAGGTAGTTTACTGTTCCAAAAGGAATTACAAAGGTAAAAAAACGGGTCACCCATTTTTGATAAATATTTAATGGGTATTGCGCCATTTCCCTTCCGCCATCGGTAAAGATGTTGACCACCTCAAGACCTTCAATCGTCCAAAAACACAAGGTAGCAGCAAGGATGTAGATACCTGTAAAAATAAAAATTCCACTAACCATCATCAGAAGCAAGGTCACGGCTTTTACCACACTCCATTCGATGTTGAGATTGTTCAGGGCCCAGACCAAAACAACCGCACTTTGAAGAAGTCGGCCAAATCTCGTAAACTCGAACTTCGATCCGAGTACTTGGATAAACGTAGTCCGTGGGCGGACTAGTAAGCGGTCAAATTCACCATTCCTTACTAAACTAGAAAAAGCATCAAATCCGCGGGCAAAACATTCACTTAAGGCAAAGGCCATGTGGATAATCCCAAAACAAAACGCCACTTCGAAGAATTGCCATCCTTTAATTTGTCCAAACTGTTCGAACAAAAAGTAGAGTCCCGCAAAAACCGTAAAAGGGATAAAAAATTGTCCCATCGATAATAACCAAAAGGACGTCCGGTATTCCATTTGTGATTTAAAGTGAATCCATAGGTACTTAAAGTATATTCTCATCGTTAAATTAACCTCCTTGGACGACAACTTTCCTTAACACTTTATTTAATGCCGCTCTCCCTAACCAAATCAAACCCAACAAATAAATAAGCTGGATGATAATACCGATGATGGCGTCATGCTGAGAGATATGGCCTGAGTACACCCTAAACGGGAAATCTGCCGTCCAGCGAAATGGAAGCACATTGGCGGCAATTTGGAGCCACTCTGGCATGAGAGGTACAGGGATGATTAATCCGGCAAAAAATTCACCGAGGACGCTAAATACTAGCAGAGATCCCATTGGAGACAAGGTCACAAATACGGATATATATAAGAACATTGAGATGGAAACGAGAAGAAGTAATCCTAGGATTAAAGCGCATAAGAATAATAGAAAGGCTAAGAAACTTGGCGGCATAGTCATGTTGTATGGTTTTGGTAAAAAGAAAGAAATAATCAAGATGGGGAAGCAGCGCAAAAAGGCACTGGATAACCGTTGTGCCAAGAGCTTGGCATACCAAAAACCATAAAGTTCACAGGGACGGCAAAGTTCGTAGGCGATATTGCCACTTGTGATCAAATCAAATAGTTCATTATCGCGAAACCACATCGTTATAAAAACAAGAAAGGCTTGTTGCAGCCAGATGTATGTAATTAATTCTTTTAAGGAAATAGGTGGTGTAGTGGAGGCATGTTCATAAAAGGCTTCAAAAACCATGATTGTGATAAACCCCCAGAAAAACTGAGTAGCTACCCCTGCTAAAGCCGCTGTTCGGTACTGCATCCCGATATTCATCCGCAATTTCAAAACGGATAGATGCACCCTCATATTTGGTACTCCTTATAAAGCTTAAGAATGGTTTCCTCAATTGGTTGGGCTTCAATCGAGACATCAATCAACTCAAGGTTATTGGATAATTGGGTAATGATTTCAGAAGTGTTTACCTGCTCTGTATCAATACTTAGGACTACTTGTTCCGGTGACCGCGAGAGCACGGTCGCCCCTTGGATATCGATAGGTTTAGCATTTTTGCGGAAATCTGCGGTGATCGTTTTCTGGGAGCCAAATTGCTTTCTTAATTCCTCTAACTGGCCGTCGTATAATAAACTACCTTTTCCAATTAAGATTACCCTGTCAGCCAATGCCTCAATATCATTCATATCGTGGGTAGTGAGGATCACCGTGACTCCCTTTTCTTTGTTAATCGTTTTGATGAATTGGCGGACAGCAATTTTAGAGACAGCATCAAGACCAATAGTCGGTTCATCTAGAAATAAGATTTTGGGATTATGTAGAAGAGAAGCCGCTATTTCACAGCGCATCCGCTGTCCTAAGCTTAGTTGACGGACAGGTGAATAAAGGATGTTTTGCAACTCTAGCGTTTCAATGAGTAGTTCGATTGAAGTTTGATATTCTTGCTCTGGTACCTTGTAGATGTCTTTTAGCAGTTCAAACGAATCAATGACTGGGACATCCCACCATAACTGTGAACGCTGGCCGAAGACAACCCCAATATTCTGTACATATTGAACCCGGTCCTTCCACGGTGTAAAGCCCATGATAGAGCAACTCCCGGTGTCAGGCACCAGTATCCCGCTCATAATTTTGATCGTGGTCGATTTTCCTGCCCCATTTGGACCAATGTAGCCAACGATTTCCCCTGGATTAATAGAAAAAGAGATTTCCTTTAGTGCGTCCACAATCGTATGCTCTCGATAAAAAAGAGATTTGGCTGCTTGCCGAAAGCCAGATTGACGTTTGGCAATCTTGAAAGATTTGCTTATGCCTTGTAAATAAATCAATCGTTTTCCCCTCCTGATCTATTATGAGTCACAGAGGAAAATAATAACATCTTGTAATTGTTGGTGTCAATAATTTTCTGAATAATAAAATAACAAATTTTCACAATCGATTCATGAACATTCTCATGTGAAAAACATGAAATATCACACTACCGTACATACGTAACTTTGCATTATGATAACCATACAATATAGCAAGATTCAGAAGCTTTCCGAAAGGGATTGAAGCAGATTGAAAATACTAGTAATTTCCGTGGTTGTCCTGGTCATTATCGGACTTGTTCTTTTTTTCAAAATGAAAGGTAGAAAGGGTCCGATTAAAAGAGGAGGTTTAGGAATCATATCTCCCGTCTTATTTATGCTGGTTATGTTTTCGCTTAGTATTAGCCAGCTGCTCCACATTCCAGGTAAACCATTTCATCTTCCCGCCTATTGGGAAATGCTCATCGCGGCTCTGCTTGGCCTATGTTTTGGGGCGGTTATGCTTACCCAAACTTCCTATGAAATCCGCGACGATGGATTGATTTATTCCAAACCAAACAAAACGTTTAAATATGTAATCATTGCCATCATTGGCATTCGCATCGCTTTAAGTCAGTATTTCAAAAGCATGGATTATATCGAGTTTACAATTCTGACGATGACATTAGCATTCATTTATATTTGCGTCTGGCGATTTGGAAGCTTTGTTAAATACCGGAAATTACAAGGAGACGGACAATCAGCAGAAACTAGATAATCCTATAATAAAAGGCTTTTCTCCAAATAAGAGAAGAGCTTTTTTGTTTAGATGATAACAGAAATCCACATTTTTTCTATTGTTATACTGCAATACTGGTTCGAGTGGGGTATGATTCTTACTAGATGCTTTTTGTGCGGAAAGTTTATCGGTTCTGGAGGGAAAGATAAATATAGAAGCATATCATTTATGATTCTGGAGGATGTTTCTTGATTACTCTAATCAAACCACTGTTGGTTAATATTACGATTTTATTATCTTTTACTTTTAATGCAAATTTATTTTTCCCGTTTCAAACGAAAGTTCCTTCTTCCTTAAAACAAAAGGTGATCTATGGATTAATCGGTTCCTTTGGTGCTCTTTTCTGTATGTATTATCCCATTGAAACCTTAGGGGCCACCCATTTTGATTTAAGAATGTGCGCCATCCTCATCCTGACACTGTATGGCGGCTGGCTTCCCGGAAGCATCGTTTTAGTAAGCGTATGTCTTGTCCGCTATATAATTGGCGGAAAATTCCTCATAACCGGCATTCTGGTAAATGTTGTCGCCTTTTTAATCTCCATTGTTTTCAGGAGATTTTTTCTTAAATCACATTCTAGGCTTTCGGCAGGGACACTGGTGGTTGTTTGTTATTTTATTGTTTATATAACGATTCTTTATTTCAACATTAATTTTTTAAAATTGCCCTTTTATTTCATCTATTTTATTGCTCTATTTTTTACAAATATAGCGCTTATTTTTGTCATTGAAAAGTTGATAAAAATTAATAAGCAATTCGAGGAAATGGTTTATCTGGATAAGTTGACGATGATCGGCCAACTAGCGGCTTCGATTGCACACGAAATTAGAAACCCGCTTGCGACGATTAGAGGCTTTATCCAATTTTTAAGTACAGATACCACGGATTTGAAGTTTAGAAAGTATTCTTCGTTAATTATGGAAGAACTGGATCGAACCAATAGTATTATTACCAACTATTTGAAAGTTGCAAAGCCTGAACCGTTTCAACCTTCCATTGTTTTGATCAGTGAAGTGATTAGTGACTGCGTCCAATTAATGAGTCCTCTTGCTGCTTATTCTAATGTCATCATTAACTATGAAAATAAAGATGCACTTTATGTAAGTGGTGATGAAGCTCATTTAAAACAAGCCATCATGAATATCATCAAAAATGGGATCGAATCGATTACAAATCAGGGAGCCATTACGATTGAATTGTATGCTGACCATTTTAAAAATACCGTTGAAATTAAAATCAAAGACAATGGAAAAGGGATGACCCCTGAACAGTTAAAGCAGATTGGCCTGCCCTTTTATACTACAAAAACAAAAGGAACAGGACTAGGCAGCATGGTGACCAACAAAATCATCCGTGAATTGAACGGGGCAATTGAATATGAAAGTGAAGTCAACAAAGGGACGATTGTGAGAATAATTCTTCCTTTACGAAAGAACTAACTGCTCAGGAGCGGCAGTGTTTAAAGCCTAAAAAAGGTATCTAAACCATCCCTAGATACCTTTTTATTGAACTTTAGGTTTTTCTTTTACATACCTCGACTATTTTCCCTACAAATTCGTTACTAACCAAACGTTTGATTAAAACCGGTTTCAGCCCTTTTATATTAAGGGCTTTTATCAGTTATCAGGTGAAAAGTTTGTTGGTAATTGGGACAACGAAGTCTCCTAAGTACCATCTTTCTTTTTCATTTTACATCCTTCGACCTGCTTCAAACTAATCAAACGTTTAATTAAATCGGCTAAATTCCCTTCTACAATCCAGCCTTTACTCAAAAATCCTATAAAAAAATTGTTGAATTTACACTCTTCAAAAAAACTAACCAAACGTTTGATTAGTTTGTGTGGGGACCATATAGATAAAGGGTTTCAGCCCTATATTGTGAAATGTATTTGTCGACTCAGTTGTATTTTTCCTCTATAAAAAAGTAGAAACAAGTCAAATTTAGGAGTATTGTAGCTAAACTCCCCTGCTTCGACACGATTCCCGAACATTCCTTACTAACCAAACGTTTGATTAGTAAGGGGATAAACCCTTTTAATAAAAGGATTTTTTCCCGGGAAATGGAGAAAAGAATGTCGAAATCCGCTCAACCTATGAAAAACCGGGCAAAAAACCGCCCGGTCCTTTTTATACTTTCTTATTTTTCAAAAAGAACCATCTGAAGCATAAATTCAGATGGGCTTTTTACTAGATTAATGATTTTTTTAAGTTCCGCAAGTAACGATAACGGATGAAAAAGAAATAAATACATTGGGCCAGAAAGAAACCAGCCAAAACGATGATCATGTCTTTGGCGATGGATAATTCGTAAAAACTTTGCAGGGCCATAAAGGCAAATCCACTATGCACAAAGGCCACGACAATCGGAACGAAGAAAAGCAAGGCAAGCTGTTGCGTAACAATCTTATTCAATTCTTGTTCTGTTAAGCCAACCTTTGTGATCGTTAAATACTGACGGCGGTCATATTCCAGATCAGCATAAAGCCGGAAGTATAAAAAGCTTCCTGCAGCTATAAAGAATACAGCCCCAATGAGTAAGGCCACGAACAGCATCATTTTATACATACCTATTTGTAATTCTAATAAAGTTCCGCTGACAGTCATCGAGTAGGGAATATGTTCTAACGACATGGTGGAACCATTTTTTACTAGACTCTCTGCCATCCCTGCTGTTTTTTTAAGTTCCTTTGTGTAAAAACCTGTAAATATTTCTGTATTAACTGGGGTAAGCCTGTCAAACATTTGATCACTGACAACAACACCCTGACTATGAATCAATTGAACCGGAAAGACAGCGTTTTTAGTTGCTTGGTCATGATAAAGTTTTATCTGATCCTGTTTTAAGATATAGGTTATTTCTTCCGAGTTACTAAAAGTCGATGTGCGCATATCTAGTGTTTCATTTCCTGCAAGAGGAGTTTCATTAAATTCAAAGCCGGCCGCTTCGGCAATCTTTTTATAACTGGTGAAAGAAACTACCGGTATTTTTTCCTGTGCATAAGCATCCGTGGAAGAAGCAACTGCAACGTATTTAATTGGGACCTGATTGGTCGTATACTTGATTTTCTTCTGCTTTAATTCCGCTTTGATTTGCTGTAAATTTTGCTGGTGAACCGGTTGGCCATCTTTGGCTAGATAACTGATTTCTGCTGGAAATTGTACGTCGATTTGTTTATTCATCACATTCATAGAGGCAAGCGAGCCTACTGCGCAAAATGCCACTGTAGAAACAATCGTTACCATGAAAAACATCCGAGCATTATCCTTCAAGCGGTAGGTTAGACTAGAAATTGTAATCAGATTCGTTTTTTTCCAAAACAAGAAGCGATTTTTTTGAAGCATTTTCGTAATCCACACCGATAGCTGGGTGTAGAAAAAGTAGGTTCCTATAATCGTCATGCCAATTACAGGCAGTATTAGGAAAATTAACGTCTGCATGGTTGCTGTCGCTGCTAAATAATAACTGGCGATCAATAAAATTGCCGAGAGAAATGATAAGAAAACTGATACTTTGGGTTCTTTTTTCGGCTTTTCCCCCGCTTGAAATAAATCAATTAATTTATTTACCCGGACTAGGATGGTCGTAAATAACGAAATACTAAAGAAAAGGATTAAAAAGGCACCAACGGTTAGCATGAGCGCTTTTGCGGATAAATAAAATGGCAACGGCGGAATCCCTATCATCTTTGAGCCAATCATTAAGAATAGTTTCCCAGTGATCATTCCCGCTCCAATCCCAGTGATAATGGCTCCCAGCCCAATCATCATATTTTCTAAAAACACCATACTATTTAATTGTTTTTTCGTCATGCCATGCATCAGTAAAATCCCAAATTCACGTTTCCTTGATTTTAGAAATGTGCTGACAGAGTATAGTACAAATAGGAAGGAAAACACGTACATTATCACTTCTGCGGCGGTCATTAATTCAGCTGCTAGCGCCGAAGTGACACCCTTTTTTATATCAGGATGGAAGATATACAGGGCATAAATAAAAAAGATCATGACTGAAAAGGCGCTGCTAAAAAAATAAGCGGAGTAGGTCCGTTTATTGCGGACTACATTTCTATAAACGAACTGTGGAAAGGTCACGGCTGTCCCCTCCTAACAAGGCAAGCATATCAATAATCTTTTGGAAAAACGCCTGGCGGTTATCGCCGCGGTAGATTTCGTTATAGAGTTGTCCATCCTTAATAAAAATAACCCTGTGACAATAGCTGGCAGCAACAGCATCATGGGTAACCATTAATGCTGTAGCCCCATCTTCCTTGTTGATCGCTGTCAGTGTTTCCATGACATCCTTGGCTGATTTTGAATCCAAGTTACCAGTTGGCTCATCCGCCAAAATAAGGGCGGGGTTGTGAATAATGGCACGGGCGATTGCTGTTCGCTGCATTTGTCCTCCAGAAATTTCATAGGTGCGTTTTTTCAGGATTTGGTCAATCCCTAGTTTTTTTGCGACCTGATTGAGCTTCTGATCCATTTCCTTCACACTTTCGCCATCAAGGGTGAGCGGCAGAACGATATTTTCTTCCACGGTTAAGGTATCCAGTAAATTAAAATGTTGGAAAACAAACCCAAGCTGATGGCGTCGAAATAACGCGGTATCTTTCCTATTTAACACATGAGGATTTTTCCCGTTAATTGTAATTTCACCAGCTGTGGGTCTGTCGATTGTGGCAACTAAGTTTAAAAGGGTGGTCTTTCCACTTCCAGACGGCCCCATAATTCCGACGAATTCGCCTTTATCAATTGTAAAATTTATATTTTCAATTGCTTTATGAGCAACTCTACCTTCATAAATCTTCTCTAAATGTCTCACTTCTAAAATCGACATCAACTTCACTCCCTGTCACATTTGTACCCATATTGTACCTAGAAACTCACACCCCCTGCCATGTCACAAACTTACAACTAGCTTACACAATTGTAAGGTTAGGTTAGTCAAGTGAATGAGGGAGTGATCCCGAGTGTCCGCCACGGGAGGACAAAACAAGAAAGTGTCCACGAACGGTGCCTGACACCTGCTAATGACACCTGCTAGAACACGATGCGTACGGTGGTGCCTTGGTTGATGATGGATTCGATTTCGAGGTGATGACCGAGTTTTTCGCAGATTTGCTTGACTAGATGGAGGCCCATTCCGGTGGATTCTTGAAAGTTTCGGCCATTTTCACCTGTGAAGTAAGGATCAAAAACACGAGGTAGATCGCTTGGAGGAATCCCGACACCTTCATCACGAATTTCTAAAACGGTGTTAATACCACGTGTAAAGCCCTTGAAATAAATTTTTCGATTTTCCTCGACTGTATAACGAATCGCATTTGTCATCACCTGCGTAATCACAAAGGATAACCATTTTTCATCTGATGCCACGCTTAAATCCCCGTCCATTTGTATCAATGGAAACACCTTCTTACGGATAAATAATCGTTTTTGACTTGAAGTGACAGAGCGGACAACGGTTTGCAAATCAAGGGTTTCCACATAAAAATCGCGTTCAAAGGTATCTAAACGCGCTGTGTATAGAACCATGTCCAAGCCCTTTTTCAACCGATCCAATTCATCACCAATCGCATGGAATCGGGGGTCATCCTCATCCTGGACGATTAAATGAATAACAGACAATGGAGTCTTCATTTGATGCACCCATTGATTAATAAACTGAATATGTCCCTCCAGCTTGTACTTATAATTATGCAGGTCTGTTTTATAATGGCGGAATTGGCTTTTCAGAAGCTGTTGCAAGCTTTCTGCCAGTGGGCTTTTCTGGACAATGGATGTAAAACCCTCCATTGAGGTTAAAGGTTCTTCCAAACGCTGGTAGAACGATCGATTCGTAATGTACCGAAAAAAGAGGTACCCCCCCAGAAGACAGCCACTTAGGAAGGCCGCATAAAGACTTATCTTTAAATGATGATAACCATCCAGCCAATAAATAACCGTAATGACAACCAACTGAAGGATATAAAAGAAAATGAGGGCAAACTGTTCCCGAAAAAAAAGCTTCATGGCTTTTGCCCCCAGTTTGGAACAAGCCGATACCCTTGACCGCGAATCGTTTGAAGGGCATCCAGGATATTTAATGCAGCTAATTTTTTCCGAACACGAGTGACATAGACATTCAGTGTATTATCATCCACAAAGGCTTGATCATCCCATATTTTCTCTAATAATCGATCGCGGCTGACGACTTTCTCTGCTTTTTTCATAAGCTCATCTAATATTTTCGCTTCGGTATGACTCAGATCAATTTCCTGTTCGTGTAATGCAAGACTCAAACGTTCCACATCCAAGGTCAGTCCTTCCACCGAAGTAGTCCGCTCGTTTTGTAAACTAGCATAAGAGCCATACGCTCTTCGCAGTTGACTATTAATTTTCGCTGTGACAATTTCATAGTCAAATGGTTTCGTGATATAATCATCCGCCCCATTTTCAAGCGCCATCACTTGGTCCATTTTCCCTTCCCGAGCCGAGATAAATAGAATCGGACAGGTAGAAATGCTGCGAATTTGCCGGCACCAATAATAGCCATCAAATTTAGGCAAGTTCACATCTAGTAGGACGAGGTGTGGTTCATAGTGCTCAAATTCTGCTCGGACCGTCTCAAAATTTTCAATAGACTTTGTATCATAGCCAAATTTATGTAAATGCTCTTTCAGCAAGCTAACTAGTTGTTTATCATCTTCAATAATAAATAGTTTAAACATGGTCATTCCCCCTATCGTACTACTGATTGTATCAAAAAGAAGGGAAGCATTGGAAATGAGGATATTCATTTAGATATTATGATCAATGGCAAAAATTCCTGTGACCAAAAGATTTTTGTGATGCGGACCGGAAAGGTGCGCTTATATTTATAATTCGTGCCTATTATGGGCAAAATAAGGATAATCTCTTTTGTAAAACTTCTAAGACTACTTCAGGCACTTCCCTGACCTTGATATCCCCACCTAGGAAAAGCAGCCAATTGGTTATTTCGGACAATTCTTCGGGCTTTTTAACATTGATAAAAGTCTTTAGAATGGCTGTGGTTTGGTAAGGATTCGTATAGGAAATTGAAACTTTTAAAGGGTGGTATTTTTTGAACTGGGCAATCGCTTTTGGACCAAGCTCAAGGACAAGGTTGATTTCTTCTTCCTGCTTCCTTAGTTTTTCTAAAATCTTTTTCTTACTTAACCTTTTTTTCGTCGGGTAAGGCTCGACATTGGTGAGATGATCAACCAGAAAAATCTGCTTCTTTTCTTCGATTAAGTCAAAACCTTCAATCAGCCAAAAGCTTTTTTCACGATAAAGGTGCAAGAGATAAATTGGATAAGACTTTATTACCTTCTCTTCTTGGATGGTCATTAATAAATAGCGATCCAAAAGAAGGCTTTGGATGAGTTTTTCTAACATGGGATGGGGGAGGTCTGACAGATCAAGTAAGTCCGGATTATGGGGGTTGGTCCCTTCAAAAAGCAAGATCTGATTTAACAGAACAAGGTCATCTTGCTGATTTTCCGAGAGGAGGCCTATTAATTTTTCAGCTAAAGACTGACGACTCTTTAGATAGGGGAGTTGTTGATTTCTTGTGGCCATAAAGGCAATAAAAAGAGCTTTGACCTCATTATCGGTAAAGCGAACAACGGGCAGGACAGAGTTATGCATGACAAAATAGCCCCCATCCCTTCCAACTTCAGCGACAAGCGGCATCCCCATGGCCTCAATTTCTCTGATATCTCTAATAGCTGTCGAACGAGAGATGTTAAATTCTTGCATGATTTCAGAAATTGTAAAGTGGTTGCGGTTGTTGATATACCGCATGATGATATTAATCCGTTCAACTTTTTTCATCAGGACTCCTAAACAGTATCATTTTTTGACACGATTTAAGGCTATGATATATCTATCAAGTGAAGAAAACAAGTCATTTGAAAATTATAAAAAGAGGATGGTTTTGAAAATGGCAGATTATACTCTAAAAGAAAAAGACAGTTTTACCGTTTTAGGTTTGGGAACTGAGCTTAAGAGCGATTACACAGACTATGCAGGCATAAACAAGGAAAAGTCTGACTTTTGGCAGGCCGTCAGCCAAGACGGAAGGCTTGACACTTTAAAGACAAAAGCCATAAATGACTACGTTTTTGCCGTGAACGAAGCGGTGAATAACAAGATGATGCATTATGCTGGCGTCATGACAGAGGCATCGGCATCTGAAGGAGATAGAATTATCCAATTTCCTAAGGGGGAATACCTAGTTGTGAAAGGCGAAGGGAAGACGGCTGATGAATTGCATAATACGCTTGCCGGTATTGCCTTTGGTCAAGTCTTGTCAGAAGCAACGAATTTTGCCTATGTTGGCGGGCCAAATGCAACGGTTGAGATGGGGCAGCGAAACGGCTTAGTTTTTGGTGAAATGTGGATTCCTGTTGTTAGGAAATAAAGAGATAGGAGGGATGGAAATGTCCTATATCGTTGATTTTAAAAATGTGTCTACGGTTGGTTTAGAGTCTTCGCCTGTAGTAGAAGCGCTTGCTGGTTTACGTGCGAACGAAGCCCGTTACTTTATGAACAAATACAAGCATGAATTTACGGTTGTACCAGCTAGCGAGTCCTGCGAGACCCTTGATTATGTGAACCGAATTTTGAAAGAAGAACGTGATATTGAGTTTGCGGCCAAACCTTTAGAAACATCGCGTTTTCAAGTGGAAAATATTAAAATGGCCTACGTCTTTTATGAGGATGGCCTTGAGGTCAACGTCATGTATACAATTGATGACCCTAAGCCGAAGCGGGCTGTTGGTTTTAAGCTTTCTGATGGGATGGAGGTACCAAAAGAGTTAGAAGGGAAATTTAAGTTTGCTAGGCAGAAGTCTAAACTAGCTGGAACAATTCGTGGTTCGTATTTTGTAATTAAAGGAGAATATTAAAGTAAACAAAAGCGCAGCCATTTAAAAGAACATGACGTATGTCAATTCATACGTCATGTTCTTTTGCCATTTATTTATTCGATCGAATGATTCAGACGCTCTTTTTTACTTTGTTTAAAGAAGAATAACTCGTAAAGAACAGGAATTAACACTAGTGTCAACAGCGTCGATGAAGTTAAACCACCAATAACGGTAAGCGCCAGACCTTTTGAGATAAACGTGCCTGAAGAGGTGGTAAAGGCCAGTGGCAGTAGAGCGGCAATCGTTGCGACAGCGGTCATTAAAATAGGTCGTAAACGCGTTTTTCCTGCTTCTATCAATGCCGCACGAACAGTTAATTCTTGTTGATCTCTGTTTCTTGTAATCCGATCAATCAAGACAATCGCATTCGTCACGACAATTCCAATCAGCATCAAGAAGCCGATCATCACACTCATCGATAAGGGCTCTCCCGCAATAAATAGTGCTGTGAATGAGCCAATTGGTACAAAGATCAGCGATGACAGGATCAGAACAGGAATACGCGCTTTCCCAAAGGTAATCAACATAATCAGATAGACTAAGCCGATGGCTGCCGTCATGGCAATTCCCATCTGTTGAAATTCAGCAGCGGTTTCTTCACTTCCGCCCCCGCTTTCAAATGAAATACCGTTCGGTAAATCAATATCCGTTTTGACCCCTTCCGTTACTTTTGTTGTGACGGCACTGATGTCATTCCCTTTGACTTGGGCACTAACCCGGGCAAAGATCTTTCCATCAAGTTTTTGAATCGAAGTGAAACTGTCGATTTCCTTAATCGTCGCAATGTCCGTTAATTTTACTGGACCTTTTGGACTAAAGACCTGTAATTCTTGAAGATCGTTCGCAGTAATCGCTTTGTCATACGATAATTGGACCGTTTTCAGGTCATTATTTAACGTAAGATCCCCTACTTTCACAGGAGTCGTTTGATCAGCAATCATTCCGAGGACCTGCATACCCGCAATCCCGTACTCTGCTGCTTTTTGCGAATTAATTTCTACTAAAAACTGTTTTTGTTTATCCGTAATATTATTTTTGACATCTTTTAAATCTTTGTTTTTCTTCATATATTCTTCCACGTTTTTAGCCGTTGCTTGCAAATCTTCAAGATTTGTCGAATATAAATCAATCATAATATTATTATTGGTTGGCGGACCTGCTGCTGAGAATTCCTGAACAGTAAACAAGCCTTGGTTTGATTCCTTTTCCATCGTAGCGGCCATCTCTTTTCGAAGGTCACGTAAAAACTTGTTCACTTCTGTACCTTCCGCTAACGTGAGGAAATAACTTGCTTTATTTTCCGCTTTTAGACCCGTATACATATCACGGCTTCCGACTGCAGCTGTAATGTCTTTGATTTCTTTTTTCGCACGGAACATTTCTTCCATTTTGAATGAGACTTCATTTGTTTTTTCCATCGAGGTGGATGCAGGCATTTCAATCGTCGCCGTTAATGTCTTTTGCGTCTCATTTGGCATAAATACAAAACCTAAACCGGGAACTAGCATGACTGACCCTGCTAACAATAAAACCGAAATAACAATCGCGATCGCCTTATGATTTAAGGAGCGCTCAATTAATTTGGCATAGGTTCTTTGTAAAAAGCCTTCCTTTTCTTCCCTTGGAACCTTGGCAAAGGAATACTTGGCTAAGATAGGGACGAGCGTGACCGAGACAAGCAGTGAAGCGATTAAGGCAAAGGTAACCGTTAAGGCAAATGGCAGGAAGAATCCACCCGTATCTCCTTCAACGAATCCTAATGGCAAGAAAACAACGATCGTTGTTAAGGTAGACGATACAATGGCCTTGGTAATTTCCTTCGTTGAATCAATAATAAGCTCATTCGAGAGCTTCGCTTCACCAGATTTACGGGCACGCCTGAAAATATTTTCAATCACGACAATACTATCATCGACGACTCGACCGACGGCCACAGCCATTCCACCTAAGGTCATCATGTTTAGCGAAATGTCCATTTACTTTAAGAAGATCGATGAAAATAATAATGATAACGGGATCGAGATAATCGCAATAAATGTCGCGCGAATGTTACGTAAAAATAACAGTACGGCAAGTGAGGCAAAGATTGCTCCCATCAGTCCTTCGCGCACTAACGTTTGGACAGAGTCCTTCACTGACGCAGCTGAGTCAAAGCTTATATGGTAATTTAGTTTGTGATCGTGTTTAGCTAATTCATTGATCACTTTATCTGAGACCTCAACGGTATTCGCATCTTGTTTCTTTGTTATAACAAGTGATAGTGCATCTTTTAGATTGTAACGCGTCTTTTCTGCTTGAATCGTGACTTCTTCTACTTTGGCAATTTCCTTTAATAGTATCGGACTCGCCTTTCCTTGTGGGCCCAGGGCTTCTTGTTGTAATGGGAGGTTTTCTAGTTCTTTGATCGTTTTTAGCTTTTCTTCTACGCGAATTGGTATTTTCAGATCATCTGCCTGAACTTGGCCAGCAGGGAAGGAAAAATACTTCTGTTTAATTTGGTTATTGATACTGCTAATGGTTAGCCCGCTTTTTAAAGCCTTCGCTTGATCGACAGTAATTTGTACCAGTTGCTCAACTTGTCCGCCGACCGCGACCGTTTGTACTCCATCAATCTTCTTAAGTGCAGGAACAACTTCCTTTTCCATGTACTCGTTAAGATCAGTTTTCCCTTTCGCAAACACAGAAATATCGTAAATCGGGATCATGCTGAGCGAGAAACGTTTCACTTCAGTCTTAACGTTCTCTGTAAGATGAGCATCCTCAATCGATTTACTGACCTGCTGCTCCATTTTGTCTAAATCCGTATCAGTCGGAAAATTCAAGGTGAAGATGGCCATACTTTCATAGGAGGAGCTTTCCATTTTCTTGATGCCTTGGATGGTTTTGAACTGCTCCTCCAACTTGGCGGTGACATTTTCATTTACATCGTCAGGTGAGGCACCAGGATAGATGGCTTCAACCGTTAAAACAGGATCTTCAATGTCCGGAAGCATATCCATTTTTAACTGAGAAAATGAATAGAGGCCCCCGGTAATTAATAAGAAGGTAATGATAAAAATAGCGGCAACGTTTTTCAAACTAAACTTAATTAAAAAATTCATACTCTCTTCCTTTCCCCTTTTGTCTCGTATACTGTCTATTTTAGAGATGGATCACCGTTCCTGAATTAGGCTAGGGGTGTGTCTTTTCCTAAGGCTTGAGACTTACGAGTATTGGGGCTTGACATGAGAAACCCCTTAAGCAAGTAGCCTAAGGGGTCGTTTTTATACCTTCCATTCACATGTCATTACTAATTGTTGGTCCATTAGTTGGGCGGTCAAGTTCCCATCCATTTTTTTCATTAGACTTTTCGCAATCGATAAACCCAACCCCGTGCCTTTCCCTGTTCTCGTTTGGTCGGCTTTATAAAAGCGGTCGAACAGGAGTAAAACATCCGCCTCTGTTAATTGTTGCACTGGATTACTGATTACTAATTCAATCGTGGATGGCTTTTTCTGCAGACAGATGGTGACATGGCCGCGCGAATGTTTCACGGCATTACCAAGTAAATTTTCAAGGACACGCTTGAGTGCCGAAGCATCTGCCTTTATAGTCATTTCTTCTTCAGGGAGCGTCACAATTGGCTCAATGCCTCGTTGGTGAAAGGCTTCATAAAACCCAACCAATACGTCCAACAGCAAATGAGTTAGTTTGATGGTTTCCATTTTTAATGGATAATCAGCGGATTCGATAATCGATAACTCAAAAAAGTCCTCTAATAGTACCTTTAAACGCAGTGCCCCATTTTTGACAATGGCCGTATACTCATTTCTTTGCTCTGATGATACATCGGCTGATTCGAGCAGCTGAATATACCCAAGAATAGAGGTCATCGGTGTCCGAATATCATGTGAGATATTGGCAACCGCCTGCTTTAGCTCATTTTCCGTCCGGCGTTTTTCTGCACGCGCGAGCATCATGAAAGCAACTTGGTCGTTAATAGACTTAGCCAGCTGTTCTAGATCTTTTTCAAAAAAGGCCAAATCGAGCTTCTTTTCGGTCTGACGGGAATTCACCTCGTTAAGCTGTCTGGTAATGTGTTTGATTTCTTTTTTTATCAAAAAAAGCCGAGTGAGCAAAAATAATGCTATTACAATTGAAATAATGGTGATCAAGAGCATGCTGCTCACCCGCTTTTCCTAAATTATTTTATTTCTTTTTTCTTAAAAATAAGGCTCCCAATCACGCCAAACACGATAAACGTAACAATTGGTACGAGCACTAAGGTAAACACTTCACCGCCATCCATCGAATGGATGTTGACAATGTCGAGGAGAAGCTTGAACACAGAATAGTTAAATATCGGCTCAAAGAATGAGATCTTATTACTTAAGATATAAAGGATACTATCAAACAGTAAGAAAAACAGAAGCAAAAACCCAATTGTCCTCCCACTATCCGTAAAGATCGTCGAAAAAATAGCCATGATCGAGGCAAATGCAGCGGCATAAAGCGCGATGCAACCAACCGTCTCGAGATAATAACTTAGCTCTGGCAGGTGTGAAAACCCAAAATAAAGTGCACTTGCCCCTGTCAACACAAGCGGCAGGATTAACGAGATCACAATTGCGCCGATCGCGTACACAATTAATTTTGCAAAATAAATCCGGATTCTACTATTGCCGGAAGCAACCATGCTTTTCATAGTACCGATGGAGAATTCACTAGAAATAAAGAAGCCTGCTAAAATACATGGGACTAACTTTACTATATAGTTATTTCCGCCAATAATGTTGTACATATAAAACTCTTCCACGTTCACCAGCGTTGGACCATCATCCACTACCATTAACAAAGGATACAAAACAGAGACAGCGATCAAGAGCCATGTCAGTGTCCTGAACGAACGATCCTTCCGCAACTTAAATAATTCTGACTTGATGACATTACCCATGCTGAATGCCCCCGATCTGATTCATAAAATAGCCTTCCAGTTCTTCACCCATCGGCATAAATTGTTCGATGACCAGACCATGCTTTGTTAAGGCTGTCGAAACCTTCCCCGGAGCATCTAAATAGGCGAATAGCTTAATTACACCATCTGGCATGACCTCAAAATCCGTTGTCGAGAGATCCGTTTCTATAACAGTGGCTGCTTTATTAGGATTATCCACTTTAATATGCAAAAATTGCTGACACTTCTCATTGAGTTCCTGTGCTGTTAATTGCTCCAATAATACTCCTTTATGAATAATCCCATAATGGGTAGCTAATAAATGGAGCTCACTCAAAATATGACTGGATATCAGGATGGTAATCCCATATTCACGATTGAGTTTCTTTAAAAGTTCACGGATTTCGACAACCCCCATTGGATCTAGACCATTGATCGGCTCATCTAAAATTAAAAATTCTGGATCCCCTAATAGGGCGATAGCAAGCCCAAGCCGTTGCTTCATTCCTAAGGAAAAGTTTTTTGCTTTCTTTTTGCCCGTTTCCTGTAGGCCAACTAATTCTAGCAGTTTTCCAACACAGTCCTTCCCTGGAATCCCTTTAAGAAGTCGATGTGCTTCCAAATTCTCGGCAGCGGTCATCTGGGGATATAACGCCGGGCCCTCGATCATCGTCCCTATCCGCTTTCTTGCCTCGACAAGCTCTGCTTCGGTTGTTTTTCCAAATAATTCGACTGTACCCGCAGTTGGAAACGCCAATCCTGACACGATCCGAATCAATGTAGATTTACCGGCCCCATTTTGCCCAATAAAGCCATAGATAGCCCCTTTTTGAATTGTAAGATTAACTTTGTTTAAGGCCAGTTGCTGTTTATATGTCTTGGATAGTTGATTTGTTTTTAATACATTTTCATTCATCCACATGTACCTCCCTTATGCGATAACTGTAGTATAGGTCGTAATACATAAGAAAGGCTTAAATGAATCCTTAAGAAAACCTTAAGTTTTTAAGCGGTAGCCCATTCCCCAGATAGTTTCAATGTATTCCTCATCGGGATTAGCCTTAGCAAGCTTGCTTCTGAGATTACTCATATGGACATTAATCGTGTTATCGTCCCCACGATAGTCTTCCTCCCAAACACTTTCAAACACATTTGCCTTTGTAAAAACCTTTTTCGGAGCTGACAGGAGGAGGACCAAAATTGCATATTCACGTGCCGTTACTGGTAACTCCTGTCCATTTACCAAGACCTTTTTCGCCTCTGTATCGACGGAGAGATCCTTATGTGTTAATTCTTTGGGCTGTGATGGTGCCCATGTCCGACGTGACCTTCTGAGATGAGAATCAATTCGAGCTGACACCTCATCTATATCAAAGGGCTTTGTGATGTAGTCATCGGCCCCTGCTCTGAGTGCCTCTATTTTCGTTTGCTGCTCGAGCTTTGCTGAGATAACAATGACAGGAATAGGATTTTTTTCACTGATTTTCGCGAGAATCTCCTCCCCCGTTAATCCTGGAAGCATTAAATCCAGTAACACCATATCCCACTGAGAGGCTTCTAAGTAAATCATCGCTTCCGTGCCAGAATAGGCTGCCTGCGCATTGTAGCCGCTTTTTCTAATAATATTGCATAATAATTGATTAATATCATTATCATCTTCCACCACTAAAATATTAATTCGCTTCATACCCACTTCACCTTTTTATTCGCCATTTTTATATCTATAGGATAAGCTTGTTCTTTCTTTTACACAAATAAAGTGTCAGGCACCACAAAAAGACAAATGTCTTTTTGTGGTGCCTGACACTAAATGGATTATTCTATAAATCTTCGTTTATAGACGTAATAATACATGCTGAGCGGCCACCAGAGGACACAAAAGATTGGATAGACGGCCCAGATGGTGTCGGGGCTTGAAACGGCATTAACTCCTATAAAAAAGATGGCGATCAATAGGCTTGCCTGGATCGAGAAGGCAAAATAGGTCTTTTTCTTTGCATGGTAAATGGACAGCGGCCACCATAATACAGCAAAGGCCGGAAAGATCACCCATGGATACTGTGGTGATAAAAGCACATTAAGGACAGCATAATAGAGGATGATGCTGGTGCTTCCGATCAAGGCAACGTTCAAAGTCAAAGCGCGCTTTTCTAAGTAGGTAAGAATCGGCCACCAAAAGATGGGATAAAACGCATAAAGTGACCATGGATTCCGTGGTGAATGAAGGAAGTTTTCGACCGTCAAAAAGGCAATAATCAGCACACAATAGGACAAAGCAAGTTGTTTGTGTTTCCCTTGTTTCGCAAAATACACGCCAATGGGCCACAGCAAAAGAACAAAGGTTGGATAAATAAACCACGGGTAGTGACTGCTGGTTAAATAATTCACTAGGATAATAAAGACAATCGTCATGACACTGCCCGCTATCGCAAAGCCTGGATCAATTCTTTTCATTGGAACCCCTCCTTACTTTGAACGCAGCCAATTGAAATACATCGCTAACGGCCACCATAATACAGCAAAAGTCGGATAGACAAACCAGATCGTCTGAGGTGAATAAGCAACATTAATAAAAATAAATAGAGCGATGATGAGAATACTCCCCCAGATGGAGAAGCCCAGATTTAATTTGGAATTATTCTTTTTCACTGGCTGCTTTACGCCCAGTTCCTTTTTTAAATCGTCAATATCACCAAAATCCACGATGGCTTTATTGATTGCATCCTCCTCTTCCTTACCTTGTTGGATTAGGTCAAATACCTTTTCCTCAAGGTTTTCCAAAACCTCTTGTTTAATCGCCTGTTTTTGCTCACTGTCTGGAACTTCTTTAAATAATTCATCTACATGATTTTTTAACTTCTTCACTTTAATCCCTCCATAAATAAATCAATTACTTCTTTCGTTTCTATCCATTCTTCAATCATTTCTTTTAAATAGGCCTTTCCAAGCGAGGTGATTCTGTAATACTTCCTTTTCCCTCCCTGGGAAACACTTCCCATATACGATTCAATTAATTCCTTTTTCTCAAGCCGCTGAAAAACAGCATATAATGTTGCCTCTTTTATCTGGAATCGATTGTCTGTGCGTAAGCTGATTTCTTTCGATATTTCATAACCGTACCTGTCTTGTTCAAAAATCAGGCGTAAGATTATCGAATCCAAATGACCTCGAATGATATCGCTTCTAATCATTTTTTCACTTCCTTGCATGCTAATTGTTCTATCTGATAGAGTAATCTTACTCGAAATTACTCTATCTGTCAAAGTAATATTTCGAAAAAAGAAAAAATGGACTGCTTCGGGCATTAGTCGACCCGACTAATTATTGAAATGTTCTCCAATAAAACGAAAAACAAGCCAATTTCCGATTTGGAGATTGGCTTGTTTTGATAACATGAATCATTTATTTAAACTGGCATTATTACCGACTGGAAAGCGAATAAGTTCTATTTAAAAAGATTCTCATTTTGTAAAATCAAAATTATTATCTTTTTCATTCTTCTAATAACTAATCAATCGTTTAATTATAATGGCCAAAAGCCTGATTTGACGGTATTCTTATCCTTGACCCTATTTATGAACAACTAAATGTGCGAAATGAAAATGAGGAAAAGCACGCAAGTCATCATCCCTATCTGTGAAGTACGTGTCGTTAATATTGGCTGGAGCAAGATTCTCGAACACAAGCATATTGTAATCCTGCAGCTCACGGTCCAGTTCAAACGGATCGAAACCCGTAATAATGGGCTCACCGGTTTGCGCGGTTATTTGTCTCATTTGTGTCATCTTTTTAGAGGCTTTTTGTTCTTGAAAAGCAGTATCGTCGAGGTAATCAAAAACAAACGAGCTGCCGTTCATAGCTATATTCGAAATAGTCGTGAGCAATTTATAAAAATCCCCCTTATCTAAGTACATCACGACTCCCAACAGACTAAAATAGCTATATTGACTGTTATCATACCCATGTTTGATTAACTCATCACCCAAGGAATCATCGCTAAAGTCTACAGATACAAACTGAATGTTTTTAGGAATACCGATCCCTATTTCTTCGAGACGCATCCTTTTAAAGGCTTGGGTTGCAGGGTGGTCCACTTCATAGATGATAAAGTCATCAGGAAGATGGTCCGGTTGCCTCCAAGCAAAGGTATCGAACCCAGCGCCTAACACTACATATTGTCTCACACCTCTGTCAATTGCAGCCAACAGGCCATTTTCTGCATAGCGGGCCCGGCTAACCAATTGGGGAACCGTTTGATTGTTCATCACCCATGCCAATTTTTCATCAACAGTCAAAATGGATTGATCCTTGTCGGGATCAAAGAAAGCGATGGAATTGGCCCAATTGCTGGAGATTAATTGTTTTTCCTCTTCCTTTAAAAGTGAACTAGCAATATAGTCGTTAAAAATAGGATGTCGGCTACAAGCAGCATGGTATCCTCGGGCAAAACAACTAACTAAAGCTGTTAAACTTCCTTTTTGATTTTCCAAACAATCTCCCCCTCAATAAAAAAACTCCCAGTAAATATTTACTAGGAGTCTATTGTATGGGGTTTATTTAAATTAGTCAATAAAAATAATATTATATCATTTTTACTTAAAAATGTCAACAATTATTTACCTGTATATAAAAATATTTCTCTAATGGGAAAAATCCCACTTTTTTAAAGCTTCATCTCATTTAATCAAACGTTTGATTAGTTTCTCTAACCTGGCTCAAGTCCCCTTTACTTATTTTATTAGTTTGTCCTCCCCTTCACTTCGTAGTTGCACTTATGCCTGATAGGAAAGTTATTCTTTCCTATTAGCTAAATAAAAAATGAGCTTGTTCCCATGCGGTAATGGTAACAAGCTCATTTTTTTATTTGCTTTTCAATTGGTTATATTGCTCCACAATCCCCTTGAACAAAGGAGAGGTCTCAGCTAACTGAGTATACTTAGTAATCGCAGTTTCTAGACCTTGTTCCTGAATCGTTGCCTGTACTTGAACGGCTTCTTCATCTGTTGGAACATCGTATAATAAGGCAGCGGCAATCCCCTTCAAGAGATAGCTTGGCTGCTCGCCAATGACCTCCACATATTGACGTGCTGGGCTCACGAGACGATCATTAGGACCTAGCTTCCGAATCGGGGAGCGCCCTACGCGAGTTACTTCATCCACTATATAGGAATTGGAAAACCGACCGATAATCTTTTGAATGTATTTATTGTGTTCAGCTTTATCGAAACCATATTTTTTTACTAGGAATGCTCCGCTTTCTTTCAGCGACCCTTCTACTAAACCACGAATTTCCTCGTTTTCCATCGCACTATTAATCGTTTCCATCCCAAAATAATAGCCGAAATACGCTGCAAGGGCGTGGCCTGTATTAACGGTAAATAATTTCCGTTCAATATACGGTACTAGTTCTTGAACATACGTGACGCCCTGAACCGGTGGCTTTTCTCCGACAATTTTCGGCTCTTCCACGACCCACTCATAAAATGGTTCAACTTTCACCATCAATTTATCTTCATTGACTTGATTCGGGACAATCCGGTCCACGGCTGAATCCGGGAAGCCAAAACGCTGCTCGAATTGTGCGGCTTCTTCGGCCGTTATTTTTTCAAAAATCTTCTCTTTTAATAGGGATGTTCCGCCAATCATATTTTCACAGGCAATCAAATTGAGTGGTCGATTGGTTTGTTCCACACGTTTACGCAAACCATCCGCGATAATACCAGCAATAAACGGAAGAATATTAGGGCCAATCGCTGTCGTTACAAGATCTGCTTCTGCAATCGCTGCAATGACCTGTTCTGGATTTTTCGCACTGTTGATTGCTCTTACATTTTTAATCGTAACCTCTTGTTGCGAAGGCTCCGCAAGAACGACACGATATTCCTTCTTTTCATTTAATAGGTCTACGATCACTTCATTTACGTCGACAAAACATGTTTCATAGCCTGAATGATACAATAGATTTCCGATAAAACCGCGGCCGATATTACCTGCCCCAAAATGAACGGCTAACATATTAGTTCACCTCTTCAAAAATTGATAAAATCTCTTCAGCGGATTTTGCAGCAACTAGTTTTTCGATATTTTCTTCTTCCGAGCAAACAATTGCTATACTTGATAGAATATCTAGATGTTCATTGTCTTTACCGGCTATGCCGATTAACAGCTTGACGATATTTCCATTTCCAAAGTCAACACCTTGAGGAACCTGAATGAAAGAAATACCTGATTCCTTCACAAAAGACTTCGAATCTTCGGTACCATGCGGGATTGCAACAAAATTCCCCATATACGTAGAAGTTAGTTCTTCTCTTTTAAGCATTTTTTCAATATAGTCTACATCTACATAGCCTTTGTCCACAAGAATACTTCCTGTTAACCTTATTGCTTCTTCCTTCGACCCTACTGATGCGTTTAATAGAATATTTTCTTTTGCTAAGATTGCTTTTGACATATTTAAACACTCCTCATATTGGTTAATTTTTCGGTAAAAAATTGATCAAATCTTGTTGTTAGGTAGGCACGTATTTCTTCCTGATGATCCGATTGAAACAAGGAAATACTTTCTTCACTTTCAATTAACAACGAGCTAAGGTAACTCAGAACTTCTAATGAGCTCTCGGATGTTTCCTGGGGGGATAACATTAATAAAATTGACTTTATTTCCATTTCCTTTTGATCCATCCCTACCACCTCAATCGGTTTTTGAGTCCTATAGATTGTGAAGGTTGGTGTCATTACATGGGGGGACCGCGCATGGAATAAAGCCATTGATGTATCTGGAATACCTAAACCCCCGATTTTTTCTCTTTCGATGATTGCCTCAACAACCGCTTCAATATGATTAATCTTTTGATTAGCAAATAATTCTTTACTAGCTCGTTTGATTATTCCAGCAGCCGTTTCGTTATCATTTATTTTTGTTAATTCAAATCCTTCCAAAATCGCCGCGATAGTCTGGGCATACCCCTGAATGCTATGCATCTCTTCAATAAGCACATTTGCATTTTTCTTACTGACCTTATCCATTAAGGGAATTGGAAATTTCTGTTCTGATCCATTGATAATGATCTGTTCATTAATAAAAGAGCGGATCTTCTCGATTTCATCTTTATTTAAGATCGGACTTACTAAGATATAATCCAAATGATAATCAGGAATCGGAATTGTTGAAATAATTAATTGATAATTATCCCTTTTCATTTTCTTGAATTCCATAACCGAAACATTTTGAATTTGCTTAAGCTCCGGAAACTCTTGATGCAATCTCGTAGCCAGCATTTTCGAGGTACCAATGCCACTTGAACAAATAACCAATGTGTTCAACTGAACGAGATCCTTGTTCGCTAAAATGGCCGCACCAAAGTGCATGACGAGATAACCAATCTCCTCGTCAGGAACATAAAATTCATGAAATACTTGTTCAACCGCTTGTTTGACGGAAGAAAATAACTCCGCATAATCCCGCTGAATTTTATCTAATAGAGGATTACTTATCCCCATCTTTTGTTTGATTCGATAGAGGGCAGGTTTCAAATGCACAACCAAGCCTTCAAATAGCGATCGATTACTTGTTAGGTCTAATCCTACTCGTTTCCCAACCATTTCAATTAAATTCCTTGATTTAATGGCAACCTGTAGACTAGAATCCTCAATTAAATATTCATTATCATGTCTCAGCTTCGCACCTTTTAAGTGCATAGTAATATACGCCACTTCGGCCTCTGGAATGATTATTTGAAACACTTGCTCCAGTTGAGATACAATGTTTTCAGCAAATTTATATTCTTTGGAGGATTGTTGATTCTCCAGATAAGACTGGTTTATCTTAATCCCTTCACCTTTTTGAATTCGTTCAACCGCCAAGGCCAAATGAACGACCAAACCGATATAGGCACTATCAGCCATATTAAAAGGCAAATCCTGAATTGTTGATTCAACAATTTTTTCAACGGTCAGCAGCTTTTTCTTTTCTACCAGTCCTAGCAGCCTTTCAGAAATCGTATTGATTTGCTGATTTGACCGCTTTTGAATATTTTCTCTTGCCAGTGAAAGGATTTCTGACTCATCGATATACTCAGTAATCAGGTTACTCATCGCTCTTCTTTTCGCACCTTCGTGGCCTTCGATCTCTACCCCGTACCCTCTTCTTCGAATCAGTGCTAATCCAAACGTTTGTAACCGTTCTTCTAATTTCGTTAAATCTGCACTTACTGTAGCGATGGTCACATTTAAATCATTGGCCAGACCTAAAAGCTTTACCGGTCCATTCGATTCCAATAATGCACACAAAATTATCGTTTGTCTTTCATCTGGTGTATATTCTGTATGAAAAAGATTAAATAAAAATAGTTCAAGCTCGCCTATTTTATCCTTGCTTCCAGTAATTTGAACGCCCACACCTGACTTTTTGTGTAAGGAAAGGTCATATTCTTTTAATATATCTTCTATATTCTTTAAATCCCGATGAACAGTCCTGCCGCTCACCCCAATTTGATCTGCGAGGTCTTTCACGGTCATCTCGTCTGTTTCAGTTAACAAGATTTCAAGTATTTGTCTTTCTCTTGCGGAAATATACATGATCTCACTCCGTGTAAAGTATTTTAAGCCTCGTCCCCCAATCATAGGTTGTTGCCAAAATTAAAGATCCATACTTACAATCTAATTTTAATCCCACTTTAACCTTTAAACAACAAGAGGATAATTAGAGTTAGTCATATGAATTGTTGACATGATTAAAATAAACAAAAAACCTAGCACGTGGCTAGGCTCATTGTTTTCATTATTTCTTTAAAGCTTCAACTAATTCATCATAACGAGGACTATTTAAGAAATTTTCTACTGAAATATGTTTGGCATTTGGAAGTTTTGCTATCGCACGGTCCGTTAAATCCTTGTGCGTTACAACAACATCCGCATCACTTGGTAAATTATTAATCGCGGTATTAATAACTGTTACATCTATACCAGCTTTTTTCATTTTGTTTCTAAGAATAGAAGCTCCCATTGCACTTGAGCCCATACCTGCATCACAAGCAAAGACAACTTTATTAACCATTTCTGAACTAATAGGCTTTTCATTTACAAGCACGGAAGAAACAGAACTTTTCTTTCCTTTCATTTCTTCCATTTTTGCTGTTGCAGAAGATAAATCTTCTTCCTCTTCCGTTGACTTACTTGTTTTTAGAATCAATGCGGCAACTGCAAATGAAACAGCTGTTGCTACGATTACGCCGGCGAGTGTTGCAAAGTAACCGCCTTTTGGTGTCATCGCAAGGAGGGCAAAGATACTACCAGGTGATGGAGCTGCTACAAGACCTGCATCAAGAAGGTTGAATGTGAATACACCACTGATACCACCAGCCATAGCTGCAAAGATTAACATAGGTTTCATTAAGATATATGGGAAGTAAATTTCATGAATACCACCCAAGAAGTGAATAATAACGGCACCAGGTGCTGTTTGTTTTGCTGTCCCTTTACCAAATAACATAAAGGCTAAAAGGATCCCTAAACCAGGACCAGGGTTTGTTTCTAGTAAGAAAAGAATAGATTTTCCTGCTTTTGTTGCTTGTTCAATTCCTAATGGGCTTAAGATCCCATGGTTAATAGCATTATTTAAGAACAATACCTTTGCTGGCTCAATAAAGATGTTTGCTAATGGTAACATATTATGGTCGATAATAAATTGTACGCCATTTGCTAAGACTTTACTTAATCCTTCAACTACTGGACCGACGCCTTTATAGGCTAATAACGTTAAAGCACCGCCTAGAATACCGGCAGAAAAGTTATTCACTAGCATTTCAAAGCCAGATTTGATTTTTCCATGAAGCAGCTGATCAAGTTTCTTAATGAGGTATCCCCCGATAGGCCCCATAATCATGGCTCCTAAGAACATCGGGATATCCGTTCCGACGATAACACCCATTGTTGCTGTCGCACCAACGACTCCACCACGAATATCATAAACCATTCTACCACCGGTAAAACCAATTAACAGCGGCAGTAAGAATGTGATCATCGGCCCAACTAATTTAGCTAAATCTTCATTTGGTAACCAACCAGTTGGAATAAATAGTGCAGTAATAAATCCCCAAGCAATAAAAGCGCCGATATTCGGCATAACCATGCCACTTAGATAACTGCCAAATTTTTGTATTTTTACTTTAACATCTACTTTATCATTAACTTTTTCAGTCATTATCTATTGTCCCCCTCAATCATTAATTTGTTGAACTTTGTATCTTAATAATAAAGCGTTTACACACTCATTTCTATTTTTACAAAAATGCATTTTGTCATAGTGATTGTTGACATCATTTATTTTTTTCTTCCAAAACAAAAAAAATCGAAGAACCACCCGGCTGGACGACAGGGTATTCTTCGATATGCTAAAAGACAAATAAGGCAGGTACTATGAAGCGTTGTAACCAGTATTCTTAAACTTATCTAATTTTTTTAATAATCCAACCAAACCTCTAATTGTTAACAAAGTAAAGCTACAACTTCCAAAAGTATGGAACGGCGTCCATCTTTTCCACTTAAATAATCTAGAATTCTTTTCAAAGTACCATTGACCGATACTCATCGGAACACTAAATATCAAACTTTTCAAAAGAATTTTACTTAAATTATCATTATAAGACAGTTTAACCCAGAGAACACTTAAGAGCGGAAAAAACAAAATATCATAAATGATGTTGGTCTTAAAAATTTTTGAAAAAGGACGAACCGGATATTCTAGTCTTTTGGTTCCAACAACATACGCATCGATCAAAGTCGCAATAACACCTTTTGAGAAAAAAATAACAAGATTTTCTCTCATTTTTGAACCTTTGAATAAAAATGGCAAGGAAACGATACACAAAGCTGTTAGTAGATTTAATAATTTTTTCTCCACAAAAAAACATCCTTCCAAAAGGATTCAATCTCGACACTAATTAATTTTCCCATCCAAATAAATATTATCCTCTTTTACTACCAAAAAACTAACCGGAGAATTTCCGATTAGTTTTTTAAATTTTGATACCAGCTTGCTGCGGCTTCGACTTCTGTGGCAGTTAATTGATGGCCTCTATTCTCCCAATGAAGTTCTACCTTCGCATGTGCCTTTTCTAATAACGATTGTAATTCAGCCGATTCTATTGGCGAGCAGATCGGATCATTTGTCCCCGCAGTAATATACACAGATTTACCTGATAAGTCAGGAAGCTCAATACCTTTCCTTGGTACCATCGGATGATGAAGAATCGCCCCCTTTAAGGCATTTTGATAGTGAAATAATAAACTCGCTGCGATATTTGCTCCATTTGAATAACCGATGGCCATAATATTATCTCGTTCAAAACTATACTTTTCTGACGCTTCATCAAGAAACTCGTTTAATTCTTTTGTTCGGAAAATAAGGTCTTCTTCATCAAAGACTCCTTCAGCTAATCTTCTGAAGAATCTTGGCATTCCATTTTCTAATACATTACCACGCACGCTTAAAAAGTTCGCCTCATCGTCAATTCTTCCCGCAAGAGGTATCAAATCTAATTCATTGCCACCCGTACCATGAAGCAATAATAACGTTGGTTTTGTTGGATCCGTTCCTTTATTAAATATATGTTTCATTATTTATCTCCCTCCAGAACACGAACCTCCACATGAGGTAAGGTTTCCTCTAATTTTTCTCTTTCTGATTCTAACCAAGATGGTAACATGAGCTTTTTTCCAAGACCAGTTACTGGTTCATCCGCTGAAAAGCCAGGTGGGTCGGTTGCTATTTCAAAGAGGATCCCTCCTCCTTCATGGAAATAAAGGGCTTTGAAGTAGTTTCGGTCAAGAATCTCTGTCGGATAATACCCTTTCTCTAAGAGAAGAGATCTCCACCTTTGATGATCTTCATCATCCTTTGCTCTCCACGCGATATGGTGAACCGTTCCTGCTCCCATCAGCCCTCGGACTGAAGGATTTAAATGAATGTCAATGGTATTTCCGAGCGGTCCTTCCGATTTAAATCTAAGAAATTCCTTTTCTTGTCCCATACATTCTAATCCCAATATATTTTCTAACACGTCGGTAGTTTTATGTGGCTGTGCAGAAAAAAGAACAGCACCGCCAAACCCTTTAATGGCATTTTCCGCTTGAACTCTCCCAAAGTCCCAAGTATTCGTTGGTCCTTCCTCTCGTTCAGTCAGTTCAAGTTGGAGTCCGTCTGGATCATTAAATTTTAAATATGTCTCACCAAAGCGATTGGATGAAGTAAATTCAACACCAAATTTTCTTAATCGATTCTCCCAAAAATGAGCCGAGCCCTTTGGTATAATGTAGCTGATCACTCCAACCTGACCTGTTCCAATTCGACCTTTTAGCTGTTTAGCCCAGGGGAAGAAAGTAATGACAGTACCTGGCTGCCCTGTTTCATTCCCAAAATAAAGATGGTACACTTCCGGACGATCGAAATTAATCGTTTTTTTAACGAGCCTTAACCCAAGTACACCTGCATAAAAGTCAATATTCCTTTGTGCATCGTTTACCATCGCTGAAATATGATGAATGCCAGCTGTATTTTGCATTTCTTCCCCTCCAATTGATCAATGGAATTTTATTAGGAACTATTTAGGTCTTTCGATTTCAAACATCTCGCCAATTTTTGCATAACTATTGCCTGCCAATCGGCTTACCGCAGCTAAGCCCCTTGGATTTATTCTTCCATTTTCATAAATGTCGCTTTCGATATAAAATTGAACTACTTTTCCGATGATCAGATCACAACCTGGCGTATCCATACCACCCAATTCTAAGGAATGCTCTAATAAACATTCCATCCTAATTTTCGCTTCCTTCACTCCAGGAACTGAAATTTTCGTACTTTCTACTGGAGTTAAGTTTGCTAACTCTATTTCACTTTGATCAGGAGGAAGATTTGCAGCAGTTTTATTTATTTTTTCAACATTTTGTTCGTCAACGATATGGACGACAAATTCCTTGGATTCAATGATGTTTCTCGCAGTATCCTTCTGTCTCCCCTCCGAGCGTTGAATGGATAATGAAATCATCGGGGGGTTGGATGATACGATATTAAAATAACTAAATGGCGCGCCATTTAAAATGCCATCTCTTGAAATCGTTGTGACAAAAGCAATCGGTCTAGGTATGACGCTTCCTATTAGAAATTTATAAATTTCTCTTTCAGACATTGAGGCGGGATCGATTGAAAGCAAATTAATCAGTCCTTTTCATAAAATCATCTAGTTCTCTTACTTCAAATGGAAGCAAAGCCTGCTCAATTTGTGCTCTATGGGATTCATAATGTGATGGTAACATCAACTTTTCACCCATTGTCTCTTGTGATTCATCATGAGCAAATCCTGGGGGATCTGTCGCAATTTCAAATAAGATTTCCCCGTGCTCTCTGAAGTAAATCGCATTAAAATAATTTCTGTCCTTGACGGGAGTGACACCATACCCATTGGAGGCAACATATTTTTGCCAATCCAACTGATCCTTATCATCGATAGCCCGCCATGCAATGTGGTGTACTGTTCCCACACCCATTTGTCCGCGTCCAATTGAAGTTAATTTAAGGTCAATAATATTCCCAATATCAGCAGTGGAACGGTAACGAGCGAAATCTTCTTCTTTACCGATTAATTCAAGTCCCATTACTTTTTCCAACAATTCTGCTGTTTTGTCAGGTTGGGTAGATAATAGAGTTGCTCCGCCAAAACCTTTGATGGCAACATCCGGTGATACTCCTCCGAAGGTCCATGAATTGATTTCCCCTTCTTCTCTTTCAACAATTTCCAAGTGAAGTCCATGCGGGTCATCAAATTCTAAATATTGTTCTCCAAAGCGTTCCATTTTAGTAAAAGGAACATGGAACTTTTCTAGTCTTTGTTCCCAAGATCCCATAGCACCTTTCGGAACAACATATGATGTGACTCCTACTTGGCCGTCACCAATGATCCCTTGACGAGCTCCTGCCCATGGGAAGAAGGTAATAATTGTTCCTGGCTTACCTCCTTCATTCCCGAAATAAAGGTGATACGTACCTGGATCATCGAAATTAACCGTTTGCTTGACTAACCGTAACCCCAATACTCCTGCGTAGAAATCTACGTTCTCTTGTGGATGACCAACAATTGCTGTGATATGATGAATCCCCATTGTTTTCTTACCCATTTTTTTACACTCCTTTTTCATGTAATATCCGTTTTTTAAAGTCATTTGATACCTTACTACTTCAATAATGAACGTCATTTACCCTTTTATTTAATTTAAGATTCTCTAATTCGAGATATTTTAGAATAAAAGTGCATCAAGTGCATATTGACCGGGACCGATTAAGGCTATCCCAATTGCCACTGCAAGTAATGTTAGATTATATTCATAACCATTAGATGTGGACCATAATCCGTTTGGAGCATGCACCTTAACAATAGCCATTACCATGGTTCCTGCAATCAAAATACCTGCAAGTGGTGTTAGAAGGCCTAACGCAAACAAGATTCCCCCGATCAGTTCTGCCAATCCTGCGAAAAGAGCCATGGTTACTCCTGGTTTCATGCCAATGGATTCGAACCATCCACCTGTACCTTTTAATCCATAACCGCCAAACCACCCAAACAATTTCTGAGCACCGTGTCCCACGAATAATATACCTATGACCAACCGAATTATTAATAAGCCAATATTTATCATTTTAAAATCCTCCTATATGTTTTTATCTTGAATTAAAATATCTTGAATCTGAGATAATAATAATACGGATAAACCTTCATGTCAATACCTTTTTTATGAAATCCAATTGAAACATATTGAAAATTGCCTTAACGGGTCAAATTAATTTAAAAAGTGTTTCCTTTGAATAAATTCAACAAAACTAGATATTCCACTGCTAGGAAATCTTTGCGTTTTTTTTACCAGCCATAAATTTCTTTTGATATTTACTCCTGTCATTTTTATTTCATTTAAAAATCCTTGTTCCAGTTCCCTGGCCACTGTCAGCCTTGGCAGGATACTCACGCCAAGTCCGGCCTCTACTGTACTTTTAATAGCTTGTGTACTGCCTATCTCCATATAGCTTTCAATTCTGTCTAACACCCCATAATCCCTTAACGCACTTTCAACTATTAATCGTGTTCCGGACATTGATTCTCGCCAAATCATTCGTTCATTTGCCAGCTCTTCAATATTGATCTCTGTTCTCCCCCTCCACGGGTGATCAGATGGATAGACAAGAACTAATTCATCCTCAGCAAATTTTTCTACATTAAAATTTTTACTTTCAACTATACCCTCTACCAATGCTAAATCGATTACACCATTTGTTAATTCTTCTAACACACTTGGTGTGTTTTTTATGGTTAACGTAACTTTTATTTCTGGTGATTGTTTTTTAAAACTACCCAATAAACTTGGTAATAAATACTCACCAATCGTCAAGGAAGCACCTACCCGGAGGCTGACATTTGACTCGCCAATGACCTGCTTAATCACTTCTTTAGATCGGTTGAAATCATTAACGATTGCTTTTGCAAAAGGATATAGCAGTCTTCCTGTCTCTGTCACTGTCATCTTTCCTTCTGATCGGTCAAACAACAGGGTTCCGTAATAATTCTCCAATTGATGAATCTGCCTTGTTACGCCAGGCTGAGACACATAACTTAATCGTGCTGCCTGGCTTATGCTGCCTTCATCTACAACCAAACAAAACATTTTCAAGTTTTCTATATTCAATAAAATCATCCCCAATAATTGAAATGCTCTTTATACTATGATAGTACCATACAAATTTTCGAGAAAAGTTTTCTTATTTATAATAATCTGTTATACCCCATGCCATTCTTGCAATTTACCTTTTCTCCTTCTCCTGATAACGTAATGTATAAGAACAAATACGCGATTACTATTGTTTGTAATATATAACCATGAAGGAAGGCAATAAGATGGGAAAAGAATGGAAAATGACACTTCAAATTTTTTGGACTTTTTTTAAAATTGGCCCCGTCACTTTTGGTGGGGGATTCGCCATGATCCCATTAATAGAGAAAGAAGTTGTAGATAGACGAAATTGGTTAAAAAGAGAAGATATTACTGATATTTTTGCCTTAGCTCAATCCGTGCCCGGCGCTGTTGCCATTAATTCGGCAACATTTATAGGAAAAAGAATGGGCGGGATTAAAGGTGCAATCGCCGCAATGCTTGGTGTTTCCTTGCCGACCTTTTTAATTGTCCTTTTTCTTGGGGCTATGTACAGTTTATTTCAGGATAATCCCAAAGTAGAGGCTGCCTTCCTAGCGATTCGAGCTTCCATCGTTGCTCTCATCGTATATGCGGCTATCAAGACTGGGAAAACAGCGATTGTTGATAAATCTACCTTTGGGCTATTTGTGATCGGGGTTCCTGTTCTTTTCTTTATTCATCCTATATTAGTAATTCTAGCGGGTGCTGTATCAGGAATTATATTGACCAATATAAAAGAAAAGTTGGGTTACAAAGTCAACACTAACAAACAGCAGGAGAAGGAAATCAATGACATTGATTTTTTCATGGGCTCAGGAATTTAAGTAGGAAGGACTAAAACTTATGATATATTGGGAACTTTTCAAAACGTTTTTTGTCGTTGGCTTAGTGTCTTTCGGCGGAGGATATGCTATTATGCCAGCCATAGAACTAGGGGTCATTGAGCATGGATGGATGACTACCCAAGAGTTTACTAACATTATCGCAGTTGCTGGAATGTCTCCTGGGCCAATTACTGCCAATAGTGCTATTCTTGTTGGATATTTTACTGCTGGCATTACAGGTTCCATCATTTCTGCCCTGGGAATCTTGCTTCCATCTATCATTCTAGTTCTTATTGTAGCAACGTTTTTTCTTAAGCTTAATCATTACCCAATCGTAAATTCCATGTTTTACGGCCTAAGACCTATAGTAACTGGTTTAATACTATATGCAGCAATCAGGTTTGCCCTTTCAAATAATATCATTAGCCCCAATTTTACATGGCATGTATTGAGCCTATTGCTTATCTTTGGATTGTCGCTTGTCGCCCTAATGAAATTCCGATGGCACCCCGCATATATAATCGTACTTTCTGGATTAGTAGGCATTGCGCTCTATTCCTAAATTGAGCAGCTTAATTGCCGTGCCATTACTGATATTCCCATGATTAGAAATTAAACAAGCTTCTGCCATTCGTCTCCATCCCCTTTTATTTACCGTTTTTATATAATCGTAATGATGGTGATACTGCGATTTTATGAAACAAGTATGGTAACGGACCAACAGAAAAAAGCTATACTTCTTATTGAAGTATAGCTAATCAATCGTGACGAACTAATCAGAAGCTAATTTATCTCTATCTGCTGCATTCGGTGCTTGTTCAAACCAGCCTTTCTCAATCATTATTTTTGATGCTTCTTGAATAAAAGCTGTAATTTTCATTAATGATTTAGTATAAAGTAATCCAATATCGTGCCTTCCGTTTACTGCTACTGAATTTCCAAAAGCTCTTATTTTCATACTAAACATATCTATTTTGTGGTATAGCATGATCTTATCCGAAAAAGGTGAAAAAGTAGATGATGTTACTAAATCGTCATGAGAAGATGGTGAAGGTAAATTTTCATCATGTAGCATTTGCATATAACGTTGGATATTTGCAGCTGTCATATCTCTGCCTTTTTCAAACAATTCCTTAATTTTTTTATCCTTTGCAACCTGTGCAAAAGCCATAATGAGTGCCTTACTCGTTACATTATTTTCAATATTATCGTAAAAATGGGTAATCTCTAAAGCATGCATTGGTCTTACATGACCAAAGTAACCATTTAAAAAATCCTGATGAACAAATTCCACCTTTTCAGGAACGGGAATTAATGGCGGCTTAATGATCAGCCCTTTACTCATCAATATTTCTTTGATTTGCTCCATTAGATCCATAGTACAATCCATACAATATCTAAAAAATGCTTCGACATCTTTCCTATATACAAGTGGTATTGCGACACCATAAATACTCATGCCCGCTTTTGCCGTATATTTTAGATAATGGACATAGAATTCATCCTGGAATAAACGAGGAGCACCTAAATTTACATCTTCTTGTGAAAACCCTTTAGGAATAGGGAAATTTTCTTTGCTGAAAATTTCTGTCGTTATTTTCAAAAATTCTTCGCTTAATTTCAAAGCATTTTCTACTAAGGTTTTAATATCCTCATCCTCAACGTGCTGAAGAAAATAGCTTAAAATGTATTTTGCCATATCGTTTCCCATGTATGTCGCCCAAAGTTTACCCATTTCTGCAGATGTTAATTTTTCTGTTATGCTTGTTTTATTTGAACCTAATTTAATTGGTTTAATCGTTTGCATGATTTCACCCTACATTTCATTTTTTTCTTAGTTTTTTCCTCCTTCGAATTTATATTCTAAATTTAAATTTTATAAAAAAAAGACCCAAACTAAAATATAGTTAGGGTCCTTAATGTTGACTTTTTACGCTTACTCAACGGTTACCGATTTAGCAAGATTACGTGGTTTATCCACGTCGCAATCACGGTGAAGTGCAGCGTAATAAGCAATTAATTGCATAGGTATGACAGAGATAAGTGGTGTTAATAATTCATGTACTTCTGGGATGACGAAGCTATCTTCGTCCATATTTAAGCCCTTCATTGAAATGATACAAGTGTTTGCTCCACGAGCAGCCACTTCTTTCACATTTCCACGGATGCTTAAGTTGACACTTTCTTGTGTGGCAAGAGCGATGACAGGTGTGCCCTCTTCGATTAAGGCAATGGTTCCGTGTTTTAATTCTCCGCCAGCAAAGCCTTCCGCTTGAATATAAGAAATTTCTTTCAGCTTCAAAGCACCTTCTAAGCCAACATAATAGTCAACCCCGCGGCCAATGAAGAAAGCATTCCGCGTTACGGCTAAGAATTCTCTTGAAATGTGCTCTATCAACTCTTTAGAATCACAAAGCACTTCCATTGCATTTGCGATAATTCCTAGTTCATGGACCAGATCCATATCAACAGAGATGTTTTGTCTCTTTGCTGTTACTTCAGCAAGAATAGCCAGCACGGCTAGTTGTGCAGTATAGGCTTTAGAAGAAGCAACGGCAATTTCAGGACCTGCATGAAGCAAGAGTGTATAATCCGCTTCACGAGAAAGAGTTGAACCAGGAACGTTTGTAATTGTTAAAGTTGGGTAACCCATTTCTTTCACTTTAACAAGCACGGCACGGCTGTCGGCTGTTTCTCCACTTTGTGAAATGAAAATAAACAACGGCTTTTTCGTTAAAAGCGGCATATTGTAAACAAACTCACTAGCAATGTGAACTTCTACAGGAATTTTAGCAATGTTTTCAATGAACTGCTTACCTACGAGTCCGGCATGATAAGAGGTTCCAGCAGCTACAATGTAAATCCGGTCTGATTCATTTACGGCTGCAATGATATCCTCTGCAATCGTCAATTCACCCTGAGCATTTTGGTACGTTTGAATAATCTTACGCATCACAAGCGGCTGCTCATCAATCTCTTTTAACATGTAATGCGGGTACGTACCCTTTTCAATGTCACTAGCATCAAGTTCGGCAGTATATGGCTCACGGCTGATGATTTCACCGTTTAGATTTTGAATGATTACTTCATTTTTAGAAACAAGAACAATCTCTTTGTCCACTAATTCAAGGTACTGATTCGTTACTTGAAGCATTGCCATGGCGTCGCTGGCAACCACATTAAAGTCAGTTCCTAGTCCAACTAGAAGCGGGCTTTTGTTTTTGGCCACATAAATGGTTTCATTGTCTTGGGCGTCTAATAAGGCAAGAGCATATGACCCATGTAAAAGCGTTAGCGTTTTACGGAATGCCTCTAAAACCTCTAATCCTTCTTTGACAAATAACTCAATCATCTGAACAATAACTTCTGTATCCGTTTCGCTGGTGAACGTGATACCTGCTAAATATTCACGCTTTAAAAGATCATAGTTCTCAATTACTCCGTTATGAACAAGTGTAAACCGACCAGATCCACTTTGATGCGGATGTGAATTTACCTTGCTAGGGACACCATGTGTTGCCCAACGAGTATGACCAATTCCGATATTGGCCGAAACATTTTCATCCACAATTTGGCGTAAATCAGCAATACGACCTTTTTCTTTAAAAACATGAACACCGTTATCGTTCATTACAGCTATACCTGCTGAATCATAACCTCTATACTCAAGCTTTTCTAAACCTTTTAATAAAATTTCTTTTGTATCATTATTTCCGATATATCCTACAATTCCACACATTTTCTGTTCCTCCCTGATATAGGGGGCAAGAAAGTTTTGGAGGCTTATGCTTGCCCCCTTATCTCTGTTTTATTAGGTATCTGTCTATACCTGTTGAAACATTACTGTTAGTATGCGCATTCTCTTCTCTTTGTGCACAGAGTTGCCTCTGCGTTTTAAAGAAGAAATTTTCGGTTGTGCGTCTCAACCGGGAGGTATCCGCCGAACATTTCGATACTCCTCCTCCTCGTCAACTAACCCACCGCATGTGGTTAGTCCAGGCGCTTTTTTTTTAAATAAATTCTCTCACTACCCACCTTTCCTTAAAATTATGCAGTAATTTGCTTTAAAAAAACAAAGCAAATTAATACTACTATGATTACGGACTCCCGTCAACCAAAATCAGGAATATCCCACCAATTATACATAATAAAATATGCATAAAAGAACGAATTGTTCCCATATGCATATAAGAAAGGCTTCAGCCCCTAGGCGCTGAAGCCAGACAAATGGATGTTATTATTCCTTTAATTCCATTTCTTCTTTGACCACTGCAACAATTCGGTTGACATAGGATTCACATAATTCCTCCGTCGGTGCCTCTGCCATGACACGGACAAGTGGCTCCGTACCCGAAGGTCGCACAAGGATTCTACCGTCTCCAGCCATTTCAGCTTCAACTTGCTCAATAACCTCTTTTACTCTTTCATTATCGGTTACATGATGCTTGTCAGTGACCCTTACATTGACAAGCTTTTGTGGGAATTTCTTCATTTCACCAGCCAGCTCAGATAATGGCTTTCCAGTTACCTTCATAATATTGACTAACTGCAGCCCTGATAATAATCCATCACCTGTGGTGTTATAATCTAAGAAAATAATATGACCTGACTGTTCCCCCCCAAGATTGAAACCATTTTTCTTCATTTCTTCAACAACATAGCGGTCACCTACAGCTGTTGCGACACTCTGGATCCCATGAGTCTCAAGTGCCTTATAGAAACCGAGATTACTCATAACGGTTGATACAATCGTTCCATGCTTTAGGCGGCCCTGTTCTTTCATATACTTCCCACAGATGTACATGATTTGATCGCCGTCCACAATGGCACCATTTTCATCAATGGCGATTAAACGGTCACCATCACCGTCAAATGAAAGACCCACATCAGCACCTTTTTCTTGAACGACAGCTGCTAATGCTTCAGGGTGTGTTGAACCAACACCAGCATTGATATTTAAACCATTCGGAGATGCTCCCATTGTTGAGAGATCAGCATCCAGATCAGCAAATAAATGGGCTGCTAACGACGACGTTGCCCCATGCGCACAATCTAAGGCAATATGGATTCCTGAAAACTCTTCATCGACTGTATTTTTCAAGTATTGCAGGTACTTTTGGCCGCCCTCGAAATAATCTATAACTTGACCCAGATCAGCACCCACTGGACGAGGAAGCTGGTCGTCAGGTAAATCGATTAGTTCCTCAATTTCTAACTCCTGCTCATCAGAAAGCTTAAAGCCATCGGGGCCAAAAAATTTAATTCCATTATCCGCTACCGGATTATGTGAAGCAGAAATCATGACTCCTGCTTGGGCACCTAATGCTTTTGTTAAAAATGAAACACCTGGGGTAGAAATAACCCCCAATCGCATTACTTCCGCTCCAATCGATAATAACCCTGCCACAAGGGCTCCTTCTAACATATGTCCAGATACACGGGTATCGCGTCCGATGAGGACTTTGGGACGATCCTTATCCTTTGTTAAAACATATCCGCCATAGCGGCCTAGTTTAAAAGCTAGCTCCGGTGTTAATTCACTATTTGCTACTCCACGTACCCCATCGGTACCGAAATATTTTCCCATTTTAAAAATCTCTCCTTCAACATGTGCATTGCTCGATATTATGCATTATTTTTATTAATTGTAATTTTCGCTGATGATTTCGTCGGTTTCATTTTTAGGTCAGGGGGACCTTCAACATGAATGTCTACATCATGCTCCCCTTCATCAAGGTCTGACAAATCAATATAGACATTAAAGTCCTTAGGCTTAACACGAGTAACTGCAGTAGCAGGTCCATTAACAAGGATGTCAATCATCTGATTCCCAGGATCATTAATGGTTGCTTCATATTCATCCGGTAATCCTTTAATGGTTACAGGTACATCCGAAATGGTTTTTTCTTCTTGCTTTTTGACCACAACCGTTGCTTTCACCGTTTGTGGGGTAACCTTTGTGATCCCATTAGATATGATGACAGGTAATGTAAGTGTAGTATTATCAGTAATTTTACTAAGATCAACTTCCACACGGACCTTTTCGGTCTTATCAAGAACAGTCTCACTCCCGAAAATGGTCGCTTCTTTTTCATCGATATCAATCGATTCAATTGTCACACCCTCTGGGGCAGTTCCATTTCTAACAATATTGATTGGCACAGTCTTACTATTAACTTTTACTGGGATAGTAATTTCAACTGTATCAGGTTCCACTTTTACGTTTAACTTATTTAAATCTTTGTCGAGTACCTGGATGTCAGCATCTTCAGTAATACTTTCTCTCAGTTTATTTTTTTCCTCAAGAACTGCCTTTACATAAGTAATCCGGTCGATGACACTTTTTGCCCCGGTAATCTTTACATTATCTGGCTTAACAACAGGTTGTCCGGCTGAATACCCCTCTTCAATTTGACCCGTATTATATTCTGCTTCTACCTTAAATTCCTTTGTGATTTTTTCTTGGACCGAAACATTCACGCTGGATGGTTTCACCGTTGCCGTTAATTTGTCAGACAGATTTCTTACTTTTAACTTTACTTTCTGTTTTCCCACTTTAGCCTTTGTTAAATCGACATACACTTCAAAATTCTTTAATGCCTTCGCAGACTGGATGTGTGTTAATGGGCCTTTTAAGGTTATTTCAACCTTGCTCGGAATGCCAGATACGACTAAATTTTCCGTATCATAATAAACATTGACTGGAATATTCGTAATCGTTGCCGTAGACTGTTCTCCTGGAACATTCACATCGGTTATTTTTTTCCCAGTATGCGGTACAGAAGAATATAGAAGAACAGCTAATACCAAGGCAAGAATTTTTATAAACCAAGGATTATCCATCAATTTATCCATTATTTTTTCCCCTCCAGTTCCAACGAGCTGAAGAAGCTTGTTTCAGTTTAATGTTAATTAACAGTTCACTCGTAAGTAATTCTTTTAATTCGTCAAGATTTATTCCGCGGTGAAGCTCTCCATTCTTTGTTAGCGAGATATTCCCCGTCTCTTCCGACACAATGACAGTTATACTATCTGTAACTTCGCTGATACCTAATGCCGCCCGATGCCTTGTTCCTAATTCCTTCGAAATAAACGGGCTTTCAGATAAAGGAAGATAGCATGCGGCAGCAGCGACACTGTTTTTCTGGATAATTACTGCACCATCATGAAGCGGTGTATTCGGGATAAAGATATTAATGAGCAATTCAGAAGAAACATTTGAATTTAACTGGATCCCTGTTTCGATGTAATCGCCCATTCCTGTTTCTCTTTCAATCGAGATTAATGCCCCTATACGGCGTTTTGCCATATAATCAGTTGCCTTCACAATTGCTTCAACCGTTTTTTCTGGAGCTTCATCATCCTGCGTACTGCTTCTCGAAAAGAACTTCCCTCTGCCTAATTGCTCAAGGGCTCTTCTAAGCTCCGGCTGAAAAATGATAATAATCGCAAGAAACCCGTATGTTATCGCCTGTTCCATCATCCAGCTTAACGTTTGGAAGCCTAGAAACTCGCTGACCACTCTGACTAGAAGAATAACGAGAATGCCTTTTAATAATTGAACAGCCTTCGTTCCTCTAATTACATTGATCAACTTGTAAATGACATACCAAACGAGGACAATATCAACAATACTAGCTAAATACTTCCATAGTTCGAAATCAGCAAACGGCATTGTTTTTCCTCCGTAATTTTCTTTAACACATATACAGTACAATCTATTTATTATAACATAAATACCACTTGTACCTATTATATGTACCTGAGTAAAAAAACAAATCACCCAGTCCGAGTGATTTGTTTTTATTTAGTTTCCGGTTGTTCGTCAAAAATTTGAACAACATCTTGTGTGGTCTTTTTAATATGGTACCAAATCCAATCAAACACTTCATTTACTTCATCAATTTGCCCGGTAACATGTCCTGCGGAGGCCAAATACTTTTCACCATTGATGACGGTCACATTACCTTGGACCTCACCTTCAATTTTCAATTTGCCATTTCGGACGATGACATCGCCTTTAACGGTTTCCCCTTTTGGAACGATTACCGTATTATTTTGAACCACTAAGTTTTTTTGCTTTGTTACGGAAAACTCGTGATCTTCATTCCAAGTGGAAATGAGACTGCCCATCATTAAAATGAGAAATAGTGAGGCCGCAGCAAGCATGGGATGGTTTTTCAACCAACGCTGCACCCATATCTTTCTCTTCTCTTTTGGTAACCGAGCCAAAACGTTAGCGGTAAAATCATCAGGAGCTTGCATATGAGAGATGCTTTTAACAAAAGCAATCGTCTTAGTTAATTCATTAAATATCATTTCGCAATCTTTACAACTCTGGAGGTGTTCTCTTAGAGTACGTTCTTGTTCGGGTGTAATTTCTTCATCTAAAAACTCATGCATTAGTTCGATGATTTGCTCTGGACACATTGACAGTTTCACCTCTCATCACACATATCGTAATTGTTGTCTTAACGCTTCCCGGCCACGGTGAATTCTCGTTTTAACCGTCCCTAGGGGTAAGTCAAGAATTTCACTAATCTCATTTAAGGACAACTCTTCCATGTATTTTAATACGATCGCTGACCTATATTTGTCGGGCAGCTTTAAGATCTCTTTTTGGACGGTCTCCTGCAGTTCTAAACTTTCTAACTCTGTCTCAGGCAGCGGCGTATTTGAAGGAATCTGTGAATACATTGTTAGTCCCTCTGTCCCTGCAACTTCTGCGTCTAAATAATGATCCGGTTTCTTTTTACGCAGTCGGTCAATACAGAGATTGGTTGCAATTCGAAACAGCCAGGTTGAAAATTTTAAATCTTGGTTAAATGATTTGATATTAACATAGGCACGAATAAAAGCTTCCTGTGCAATATCCTCTGCCTCATGACGATTTCCTAGCATGCGGAAACAAAGTTGATAAATACTATTTTTATATATTTCAACAATTTCACCAAAGGCATCCTGATCACCCTTGATTACTTGTTTTATTCTCTTTTTTATTATTGCGTCCATTAAGTACCTCAGCTCCATTGCTGCTAACCGATAATACGTATCGATAGCAGAAAAGTTTCGTTTATAACGAAAAAAACTTCGCGATACCTTTAATATTAACAAAAATTAGCTAAAAGGTTTAATAATAAGCAGAAAATAAAAAAACAGCTGCACAGATGATCTGCAGCTGCTTATTTTTATAATAATTTTTCTCCGAATAATGATCCCATCAACTCAACAGCTACTCTAGCTGTTTTATTTTTTTCATCTAAAATCGGATTAACTTCAACAAATTCTGCGGAGGTAATAATTTTTGATTCTTCTAACATCTCCATGGCAAGATGACTTTCTCGGTAACTGATTCCACCAATAACTGGTGTGCCAACGCCTGGAGCATCATTTGGGTCTAATCCATCTAAATCAAGTGATAAGTGGACACCATCTGTCTTTTCCTTTAAGTAAGCGATGGTTTCCTCCATTACTTTAGCCATTCCCATCCGGTCAATTTCATGCATGGTATAGACTTTGATACCAACTTCTTTTATTAAATCTTTTTCTCCATCATCGAGCGCTCTTGCACCAATAATGACTACATTTTCAGGTTTTACTTTTGGACCATAGCCACCTATATCGGTTAACATGCTGTGTCCTAACCCAATACTAACGGCAAGAGGCATTCCATGGATATTACCCGATGGGCTTGTCTCGGCCGTATTAAGATCGCCATGCGCATCATACCAGATGACTCCAAGATTCTTATAATGTTTCGATACACCAGCTAAAGTACCAATTGCAATACTATGATCTCCGCCCAGCACAAGTGGAAATGCACCAGACTCCACAGCAGCATCTACTTTTTCAGCAAGCATAGCACTTTTTTCAGCAACTAAATCTAAATTTCGCAAATTAGATTCTTTATCTACTACTACTTCAGGTCTTCCAACTGGAATATCTCCTAAATCATGTACTTCATCAAATAACGGCTTTAGTCGTTCAACCATCCCAGCATAACGAATAGCACTCGGCCCCATGTCAACCCCACGTCTCATTTGACCTAAATCCATCGGCATCCCAATTATTGAAAGCTTGTTCATATTATTTCCTCCTACCCCATTATGTATCCTATTTTAACCGCTTTCATACTGATGACTCAACTCGACAAAATTATGTATATATATACGGACCCAGAAGCAGAAGCGCTTTGTACAAGGGCTGGAGCCGATTCAGAAAACTATTTTAATTTTTCCACAATAAATTAATTCATAATTTTCTACAAAAAAAACCTTAAACCAATGATTGGCTTAAGGTTAAATAGCGAAAAGAATAAAGGACCCTGGATAATATATCCAAAGTCCTTTGCTGTTATTATATGAGCCATGAAGGACTCGAACCTTCGACCCTCTGATTAAAAGTCAGATGCTCTACCAACTGAGCTAATGGCTCTCTGGCTGGGCTAGCTGGATTTGAACCAACGCATGTCGCAGTCAAAGTGCGATGCCTTACCGCTTGGCTATAGCCCAATAATTATATGATAATATCTAGTATGTCCAACTCTTTTAAAAATATAATGGTGGAGGGGGACGGATTCGAACCGCCGAACCCGGAGGGAGCGGATTTACAGTCCGCCGCGTTTAGCCACTTCGCTACCCCTCCATATTAATTTTAAAAAAGAAAGTGCCGGCGAGAGGACTTGAACCCCCAACCTACTGATTACAAGTCAGTTGCTCTACCAATTGAGCTACCCCGGCAAATAGGTATAAAAAATATTAAATTTATACATGAAACGTCAACATGTAGTTAACATAATAAGATTATGGTGGAGGATGACGGGATCGAACCGCCGACCCTCTGCTTGTAAGGCAGATGCTCTCCCAGCTGAGCTAATCCTCCACAAAAATGAAAGTTATTTTTACTAACGTAAAAAACTTTGGTGACCCCTACGGGACTCGAACCCGTGTTACCTCCGTGAAAGGGAGGTGTCTTAACCGCTTGACCAAGGGGCCATACTATTATTAAAATAGGTAAGCTTCCAAGCGGGCTCGAACCGCTGACCTCTTCCTTACCATGGAAGTGCTCTACCTACTGAGCTATGGAAGCATAGCTAAATATTAGTTTACATAAAAATGGCTCCGCAGGTAGGACTCGAACCTACGACCGATCGGTTAACAGCCGATAGCTCTACCACTGAGCTACTGCGGAACAATACTATAACAGCCTGGCAACGTCCTACTCTCACAGGGACGCGTGTCCCAACTACCATC
>NZ_JBJORY010000018.1:0-82417 GCF_046562815.1 Neobacillus sp. 204 | reverse complement strand
TTTGCCATTCTTATGGATTCACTTTTGTGTTAAACACTTGTTTACCGTCTTTATATTCTAAAACAGTTGCTGATTTAATCGGATTGTGGTCCTTATCGATCGTGATTGTACCTGTAATCCTAGACAAATCTTTTGTTTTCTCTAGGGCATCTTTAATTTTTGCTGTATCCGTACCACCCGCACGTTCAATCGCATCAGCTAATAGATAAACAGTGTCATAGCCAAGTGCATTAAACGCATTAGGAGATTCACCATTGAACTTTTCTTTATATGTTGTTACAAACTTTTGGATGTTTTTATCTGGATCTTCAGATGTGTAATGGTTTGTGATAAATGTATTATTTAACGCGTCAGCTCCAGCTAATTCCACTAACTTCGGTGAATCCCAACCATCTGCACCCATTAACGGAACATTGATCCCTAATTCACGAGCTTGTTTTACAATTAAACCTACTTCTTCATAGTATCCAGGAATAAAAATGAATTCTGGATTTTTAGCCTTAATACGAGTTAAGGTAGCACGGAAGTCCGTATCTTTTGCAACATAAGCCTCTTCAGCAATAACTTTGCCGCCCGCCTTTTCGTAGGTCTCTTTAAAGGAAGCTGCTAAACCCTTGGCATAATCGCTGGCACTATCTGCAAAAATAGCTGCATTGTTTAATTTTAATTCCTTTGCAGCAAAATTCGCAGCTACAATTCCTTGGAATGGATCAATAAATGAGGTACGGAAAACGTATTCGTTTAATTTTCCATCATCCCCTACAGTTACATTTGGGCTTGTCCCCGACGGAGTTAATAGAATTGTTTTCGTATCATTGGCGATTTGCGCTTGCGCCACGGTGTCACCGCTAGTAGCCGCACCAATAATCGCTGTTACTTTGTCTTGACTTGTTAACTTGATCGCCCCGTTCGTAGCCTCGGCAGCTTCGGACTTGTTATCTACTTTAACAAGTTCTAGCTTTTTGCCGTCAACTCCACCCTTTTTGTTAATTTCATCGACTGCAATATCAATTCCGTTTTCAAGTGACTCCCCATAGGAAGCAACCCCACCGGATAACTCTAAGTTTACACCAACTTTAATTGTCTTACCTTCACTGCCTGAACTTTCTTTTGCTCCTGAACATCCTGCAAGCACTCCGGCCAATAAGGTGGAAGCCATAAACATTTTTGCCCAATTCTTCTTCATATCTAAGGACCTCTTTCTATTTGTCTAATTTTTCTGACATCTTTTCGCGTAGATTGTTAGATTATCTAACACAAAATAGCTATAAGAATGTCTAAGCCATTTAATAAATATTATTTTAGAACAATTAATCCGGTTCGTCTAGTATATTATTCTATTTATTAAAATATTTCTGAAACTTATGATTTATCAAGAAAAATGATAACGCTTCCAATGCCAATCTCATAAAATAGTTATTTAAACCGAACACTTTATTTTTGTATGAATTATACTAAAAATAGAACGGGAAAAACTCCCTATAATTTCCATTCACAAAAATTTTTGGGTGAAAAATTATTTATTCTTTATTTTTCCAATAATTACGAATACTTTACACTCTTTTAACATTAAATTAAGGAAAAAACCGACCATTCTCTTATACAATTAAGTAAGAAATATCATTAGGAGGGATTGGATGAAGGTTTCCGTTACTCGAGTAGGATTTGATTGGCTTGTTGCAAGGATGTGTTTCGCTGAACTAGGGCACATGGTAACAGGTTTAGATATACATACAAAGGAATTGATCGAAACCGATTTGATTCTTTGTACAAAACGCACGATCCGAGTCGGTACGAACGATCTTATCCAACAAAATATCGAAAGAAGAAAACCTCCTAACCGTGTTAAATAATTCGACCTGACGGCGACTAAATAATGGAATGAAAGTGATTAATTGATAAAGGGGAATTGGCGATTATGAGAATGTTGCATTTGTTTTATGGTTTCGAATGCCGATTATTTCAGCAAGTGAATCGTCATTTTGATAAAAAACTATTAAACCTTTTTTTCCGTACGGTCACACATCTTGGTGGAGCAAGAATTACAATCGCTGCAACTTTGCTTCTCTTCATGTTTTCGCCAAGGGAGACTAGACTAGTAGCGATTGCCAGTGCACTTGCTTTATCAGCAAGTCACATTCCTGTACATTTTGTAAAATTGCTGTTTCCCCGAAAAAGACCCTATTTGATAATAGAAAAAACAAAGTTTCCAGCAAATCCATTACAAGATCATTCTTTTCCATCAGGACATACCACTGCGATATTTTCTGTTATGACTCCATATATCCTATTCCTGCCACAACTTTCTATTGTCCTAATCCCTTTAGGACTTTGTGTAGGCATATCAAGAATTTACTTAGGCCTTCACTATCCTTCCGATGTGCTTGCTGGAGGGATACTCGGATCACTTACCGGGATTCTTTGCTTCTGTTTATTGTGGTTATAAGGTATACGATCGGGAGGGATTTTATGAAAATTGCCATTTTCACAGATACCTTTTATCCAGACATCAACGGGGTCGCCAGGACACTTAAACGATTAACTACTTATTTGGGAGATCAGGGCATTGCTTTTAAGATCTTTGCACCCGACTCTTATTCCAATGAAGATAATTCTACTAATATACATCTTTTTAAAAGCCGTTCCTTCTTCTTATACCCTGAATGCCGCTTAGCTTTTCCAAACCTTCTTCACATCAAGTCGGAATTAAAAGCTTTCTCTCCAGATTTAATTCATGTAGCAACCCCATTTACACTCGGCCTTTGTGGTGTTTATTTTGCTAAGAAATTAAACATTCCCCTTGTCGGTTCCTATCACACCAATTTTGATCATTATTTACACTATTACCACCTTCAATTTCTTTCGAAGATCCATTGGAAATACATGCATTGGTTCCACCAGACATGTAGAAAACTCTTCGTTCCTTCACCTGAAACCTTCCTGCAGTTAAAGCACCATGGATTTTCAAACTTAGAAATATGGCCAAGAGGCGTAGATTGCCAACTTTATCACCCTTATTATGATAAAGATGCTGTTCAAAGACTTTACAGGACAAAGGGGAAATATCTGTTAACATTTGTAGGCAGATTAGCACCTGAGAAAGATATCAAAACACTATTAGCCGTCGCAAAATCCATCCCAGCTGAATTAAATGAGAAATTACAATGGTTAATAGTTGGTGATGGCCCATTACGTGAGGAATTGCAAGCACATGCCCCAGAAAATATGAGCTTTGCAGGATTCTTAAATGGAAAAAGCTTAGCCGAAGTCTATTCAGCATCCGATCTATTAGTTTTCCCTTCTCCTACGGAGACCTTCGGAAATGTGGTCCTTGAATCCCTTGCGAGCGGAACCCCTGTCATAGGGGCGAAGTCTGGAGGTGTTAAGAATATAATTAAATCCGGGGTTACGGGGTATTTATGTAAACCTGGTAATGTAAAGGAATTTAGTGATGCGATTATTCAGATTTTATCTAATGATGGACTACGTGAACAAATGGGGTTCTCCGGAAGGGATTACGCATTAACGCAGAGATGGGATCGGATCCTTGAAGATCTTATTTGGCATTACACAAATGTTATCGAGGAACGAAACGAACTGGTTTTTATTTCATGAGTGAGGCACCCTTCCTAGGGGTGCTTCATTTTTTGTGCGTTTAATCCGCTAATCAAACGTTTGATTAGATTTTTTCCGCTTATGGATTTATCTGTCGAGTAAGTTAACTGAAAAAGGTACCAACGCATATAATGTTTTAGTTTTAAGCCCATGTTATGGAGGTACCTTTATGAATAACTATCCAATGTATCCTTATTACAGCAAAGAAACAAAATGCGAAGAGCAACCTATTGCCTTTCCACCTCAGCATCAGAATCAAAAGCCAGGTCTGGAATATTTAATGAATCCTAGACCCATATACGAAAACCCGTCCTATGCCGGCAGTCAAAAGCTGCAAAATAAAGTAGCCATTATTACGGGTGGAGACAGCGGCATTGGTCGTGCGGTTGCGGTAGCTTTTGCAAAAGAAGGTGCAGATGTGGTGATTGTTTACCTTTACGAACAGCAAGATGCCGAAGAAACGAAGACAAGAATCGAGCAGATTGGAAGGAAGTGCTTAGCATTCCCAACAGATATTCGCTACAAGGAGAATTGCACCAAGGTCGTAGAACAAACCATAAAAACATTCGGGAAAATAGATATACTTGTTAATAATGCTGCTGTGCAATTCCCACGTGAAAAGTTGACAGATATCTCTGAAGAGCAGTTAATCAATACATTTGCAACCAACATCTTTTCCTATTTCTTTATGACCCAAGCAGCGTTACCCCATTTAAAGTCAGACAGTTCCATTATTAATACAGCCTCAATAACAGCTTATCGTGGGGAAAAGACATTAATAGATTATTCATCCACTAAAGGGGCCATTGTTTCTTTTACACGTTCGCTCTCCCAAAATGTTGTTAAACAAGGCATTCGCGTAAATTCTGTAGCACCAGGACCAATCTGGACGCCGCTTATCCCTTCTTCTTTCTCAGCTGAGCAAGTTTCAACCTTTGGGACGGACACACCAATGAAACGAGCAGGTCAACCCTTTGAACTCGCCCCAACTTACGTCTATCTCGCAAGCCAGGACTCTCAATATGTAACAGGTCAAACCCTACACGTCAATGGCGGCGACTATATTAGTTCTTAAATAGAGTGTCAGGCACCGCTCGTGGACAAATGTCCACGGATGGTGCCTGACACCATTAGAATGACACCCTTAGCATTGTTCTCTTCCAAGTTCTACCGCTGTGATTTTTTCAGGGTTGAAGGAAGATATTCGGAATGTTAGGTTAAAGTCTTCGAATTGACAACGATATTTTTCTAGTTGATCCTGGCCACATGAATTGCTGCCGAGACCATTTTGTTTGTAGTCAATATGTAAGACTACGTAGTCCCTAGGCTTCAAATCGACTGTATGCCTTGCCTTTTCAAGATCACTAACTTCGTAGTGTGATGCGCTAAAGTTAAAGGTTTCATTCGAGATAAAAATGAGCCCGTTCGCATCATGATCGGTAAAGCTGACCCAGTCACAGCCGGAACGATTGCCATTCTCTTGAGGCTTCACATAATTAGTAAACAGCTCATTAACTGATTTAGTGTATACACCGAAAGAATTCGCTTGTTTTGAATCCGGATAACTCTCTCCGGGGCCTCTTCCGCGCCATTGTGTTTGGACAAAATCATTATTAAGCTGCATGTCCAGACCAAGCCGCGGCACCATAAGTGGAGCATTGTCTTTCATACCGGAAGCTAATCCATTGATGCTGCAAAGAATGTCACCATCAGGATAAATCTTGTATTGATATTTAAGTCGATAGTGCCAAGAACTATTTGTTGTACCATACAAAGCATCCGTATGCCATTCAAATACCCCATTATTCAACTCATAGCAGATATCCTCAACGATTTCATGTCCTAAATGCATGAAATATTTTGTTCGATAGTCATTAAGCAAGTACATATCATTGTCAATCGGGGCGCGCCAGAAGTTGAACTGTGGGCCTTTTTGGATCTGGATTTTTCCATTCCGGGTTACTTGTTTCAGCGTTCCTTTGACACAATCGAAAGTAATGGTAAAATCATTGCCACTAACGTTTAGGAACGCTCCCTCTTTTTTAACAAGGAGCTCGCCGTCACCATGTGCTTTTGGTAATTTCGATTTTCCTGATAGCACAAAGGTAGCATTCGCTAATTCGTGTCCTTTCGCTGACCAAGATGTATCCTGATTTAGTTTATATGAAAATACGAAATAATAATTGGCTCCGCTGACTTTTTCAATATCCTGTCCAACTGGGAGCTGAATCTCTGCTGTTTCACGTCCACCTATCTTTGGAAGCTCAACATCAAGGGCTTCAATTAAACGATCATCTTCAAATAATGAACAACTTAAATTTAAATGATCTAATGATAAGAAATCATATCGGTTAATCAGACGAAAAATGCCCTTCTCGCTGTCAATACATTCGGTTTGTACTGGTTCAATCACCTTTTTATATTCATATAGACTTGGGGACGGAGTACCATCCGGCATAATTAACCCATCGATACAGAAGTTTCCATTGGTCGGGTCATCACCAAAATCACCGCCATATCGATAGTAAACCGTACCATCTTCTGCCACCGTTTCAATCCCATGATCAAACCATTCCCAAACAAATCCGCCTTGGAGCTTATCATACTTATAAAATATGTCCTGATATTCTTTTAGATTTCCAGGTCCATTTCCCATGGCATGCGCGTATTCACAGAGAATATGAGGTTTTTTTGATTTTTCTATTACCTGGTCCATTGTCCGTCTTTCCTTATGTTCAAGCCATGTATACATCGTACTGTATACATCAGTCACTTCCGCTTCAAAATCACCTTCATAATGAACAAGGCGAGTCGGATCCACTTCCTTTGCATGCTTGGCCATAGCCCTGAAATTATGACCAAAAGCTGATTCATTTCCAAGCGACCACATGATGATACATGGATGGTTTTTATCGCGCTTAATCATCCGTTCAAGCCTTGAAACAAAAGCCTTTTCCCAGTCCGGATCATTACTAATCCAATCATACTTTCCTGTCAATTCAAAGCCATGACATTCTAAATCAGCCTCATCAATCACATACATCCCGTATTGATCGCAAAGATCATAAAAGTAAGGAGCATTGGGATAATGAGCGGTGCGGATGGCGTTGATATTATTTTGCTTCATGGTCTTAATATCACGTTCAATTTCTTCTCTGGTCACTACTCGTCCTGTCCTCGGATTGTAATCATGACGGTTCACGCCCTTGAACTTAATGGCCACTCCATTTACGAGGAAGGTATCACCCGCCATCACTATGGAGCGGAATCCCACTGGCTGATGTATGACTTCAATAATATTCCCATCTTCCTTTACTGTCATATATAGATGGTATAAATTGGGCTGCTCCGCACTCCATTTTAAGGGTGACTCTATATATTTGCTAAAAGGTTCTTCCGCCTTTTTTTGCTCGATAAAAACTTGCTTTCCAGCTGGATCCATTAATTCATAAGAAATGGTCTGGCTGCCTTGTTCCGTTAACTCCACAGAAACGGTTAGGGTCGCATTCTTCCATTCTCTATCAAGCTCTGTCGTTACAGTAAAGTCATATAGACCGGAAACTGGCCGGGTATATAGTTCAACATCACGGAAAATTCCGCTTAGCCACCACATATCCTGGTCCTCTAAATACGTGCCATCTGACCACTGGAATACTCGGACAGTCATTGTATTTGTTCCTTGTCTGCATAGATTTGTAATATCATATTCTGATTGAATGCGAGCCCCTTTGCTATAACCCGCGAATTCACCATTTACATACAATTCGAACGCAGAATCCACACCATTAAAACGAACGATTAATTGTTCATTGTCTAAATTTCGATCTAACTCAAATTCCCTCCGATATATGCCCGTTGGATTTTCTGTTGGGACATGAGGCGGTATAATCGGAAAGTTATACCACAGATCTGAATAGTGCATCTTCCCGTAGCCTTGCATTTGCCAGTTGCCGGGAACCGTAATATCGTCCCAATCTGTTGTATCTAAGTCATCTTGATAAAATCCATCCTGCCAGTATTCCGGAGCTTCAAGGAAGGTGAATTTCCAAGTTCCGTTTAGGTTTTGGTAGTATCGGCTTTTGACCGTATCATCAATTTTTGCCGCTGGAAGAGAAGGATAACTGACAAAGTGAGCACGGGCACTCAAGCGATTTATACCATCTGTATGGATGTCTTCCCATCTTTTCAATTTTTTCATGATTCAGCCTCTCAATCGTTAAGTTTTAATTCGCATACGGAGGAAGCGTAAATTGATTAATACTTTAGCCGCCGTTCCTGTTCATCAACGTGTGTCCTCTGTGGCTAGAAGTTGTCCAAGGTTAAGAAAAACGCTCGAGGTCCAGGTAAATGCCGGGTCACGAAGTCCTACTCCAGTTAGAGCATTATAGTTTTCGGCCATGCCTGATGTGGATGCCATTGTACAGAATTTCTCCGCCACCTCAAGGACCATTTCCTTTTCACCGGCTAAAAGCAAGCCATCTGTGAGCAGCAAAGTGGTTGGTGCCCAGATTGGTCCCCGCCAATATCCATCTTCCCTATAAAAAGGACTGTCTGGACTCTCAGTTGCCAGTCCGTGTTCTGTTAAGAATCCCTTAGTCTTTAAATCTTCTACCAACTTGTTTAAGATTTCCGACGGAAGCCGATCTCCGAGAATCAGAGGGACATATAAAACAAGACTGTTAGATTCGATGGTTTCATGTGTCCCAGACCGTTTTGCTGTAAAGCTTTGTCCGTTCCAAAAATGGGCAATCATTCTATTTAACAAGGCTTGAGACTCGTCCATCCAATTTCTAGCTTCATCATTTTTTCCAAGCTTACAGGCTATTTCCGAAAGAACTTCCATTTGCAGCACTAGGAAAGATGATAGGTCTGGACTTTCAACTGGCGTCCCTTTGTGAAAAATCGTGCTATTATCCCAACCGCTGTCATTTCCGTGATTATATTGTGGGATCCCGTCTTGGTCACTGTCCTGAAAAGTCATCCACCACTTCGTCCATTTTTCAAGCGGCTGATAAATTTCGTGAAGCTTTTCCTCTGTCACAAAATTGTTTTGCTCCCACATTCGCCTTAGTGTCCAGCCATGAATGGGCGGTTTGGTAAAATTCCATAATGCAGACCTGTTATTGACGAAGTCCGGCAGCATCCCAGATTCATCCTGCAAATCAAAAAAGATCATAAACTGGTCCCAGGCAAGGCTGGGGTTATTTTTTGCTAACGCCAGAGCATTAAAACAGTGGTCCCAGCTCCAAATATTTGTCATCCAGTTCTTCGACATGTACATCGCAGGCCTAGTCAGCATTCCTTCCGGCGGCACCACGCATGACCAGGTAATATAGGATGCCATTTCTTTCCCTCCTGCAAACTTTTCAGGTATTTCAAGGGTAGTCTCCAGCCAGGACTCATATTCCTTAGTTACGTGCTCGTGTCCCTCTGTAAAGGATCCGTACGAACGGTGCTGATAGACGGTTGTAAACTCCTCTATCACACCTTCCATTTCCCCCAAGTACAAATCTGGAAGAAAATCGACAATTATTTTTTCACAGCGCTGTTCAATGAAAGGGGCATCCACTACGAGGCGTCCCTTTATCGAAGTAAGCATATACCGCATTTCCTGCCGCGAGTGATTCACTTCCCATCGGCCATTTTCCACAGGAACAGCATAATCATAAGCACCTGTAATTCCTGTCAGTCTTACCCCCACGCCATGGCTTCTTAGTTGTAAAACACGGGCTTCTGTTATACAAAATTCTGCAAACCCTTCCTCACTATCGAGCCGGAGCATGCTCGGACTTAGTACCGTCTTATATGGCTGGATGATCCCTTCATGGATTAGATCAATCCGGAACACCTCGCCAAACTCATTATCCCCATTTCGGATATTGCGGAGGTAAAGCGGACTTTCCCCATCCTCGTGGTGGTTTGGTGAAATGGTTATAAAAGAACCATATCGGCTGAAGGGGATTTTTTTTATATCAAACATGCGGTCCACTCGCTTTCAACATTCATTTGTTATCTCATCCTTCGTTTTCATCCGAAATTCTTGATCCGTTTCGAAGAATTTTGGTCTGATTATATAAGTAAAATACGCATAGCCAAGGAGGAGAAGGAGACACGCTAAAAAAAATGGAAGAGTATAGTTTTTTCCAGCTAGGATCGTGCCGACTAGAAATGCGGCTACTGCAGAACCGATGCTTCGGAATACTGCTCTCATCCCCGCATACAAATCCCGCTCCTCATCCTTAAATGATGACATCGATAAGCTGTCAACTAGATTGGTCAGCATGGTAAAAACCCCGCCTCTTACTAATAAAAGCGTCGAAAAGATATAGGGTTGGATGTTTAAAAATAAAATAAAACATAGAATGATATTCACCATGTAAATATAAGAAAAAGTCTTTTTCACCCCGAAGCGGTCAATTAGTGCCGGTGAAAAAACAGAACCAATAAACAGCGCAAAACCATTTAGAGCCAGTAGCATCGATACAGCCTCATTCGAGAAATCGAAACGAAACTTTATAAATAAATTCAAATAAGGCTGGAGACAGGATACTGCCCCGCCAGTAATCAGTGCGAATACAGCAAAGAATAGTAATTTTTGCTTAAGATCACTCGAATGCTTACCTTTAGATCGAAAGGAAACCTTCCCCTTAGAACCCTTCTCTCTACGCTCGTCAATATCTTCACGCGTATCAGTTTTCCTTCTTTGCTCTGTAGGGAGCAGTCCCCCCCTCACAAAGGCTAATAATATAAACAAAATCGATGTGGCTACTAAGGTATTTTGGTAACCTCTCTCCGAAAACTCAATCCAATTGGGTAAAAAACCGCCTATTAATGTCCCCGCTCCAGTAAAGGCAGTAAACACTGCGAATAAAAAGCTATAAGCTTGAGTTTCTTCCCTTTTAGAACGACTATAATGAAACAACAACTGTATTTCTGTTGTTTCCACAAGCGTTAGACCAATCGAAACCACAAATTGAGCGAAAAAAAAGAATGCAAAGCTTTCTGCAAAAGCAAAAATGCAGCATCCAATGGCAAGGCTCGTAATCCCTGTTACTAGCAGCTTTTTCCGACCGGTTTTTTTAGCTAAGATGCTTACAGGAATTGCAAAGATTCCCATTACTAAAATCCCCATCGATGTGATGAGCCCAATTTGCTTTTCTGTAATACCCATTTCAATTAAATGAAGATTCAAGATCAAGGTAAACATTCCAATGCTCAGCCCGTAAAGTGATTCTGTGGCCAAAAAACGTTTTACACCAGACGGCAAAGTAAGAAATCTTAACGACTGTATCATAGAGTGTTTCAACCTTTCATTTTTAACAAAATTTCGGAGGGATAATTCCCCATCAATACACTAACTAATTACAAAGGATTATCCCTTCTGAATAGAGCCTGTTTTTCGAATAAAAAACATTACTTGTTATCCCTTTACCCCTGATTTAGAAACATCCTCAACAATGTAGCGCTGTGCGGCGAAGAACAAAATAAGCGGCGGTATGCTGATTAAGAAAGTAATCGCCATGATTCCTTCCATATCTACGCCAAACATTCCTTTAAACTGCGCAAGTCCAAGTGTCAGTGTATATTTGCTCTGATCATTCAAAAACACTAGTGGTCCTAAATAATCATTCCAGCAGTTCAATATGCTGAATACCCCTACTAGGATTAATACTGGCTTCATGAGTGGAAGGTAAATTTTATAAAAAATTTGAAAAGAATTGGCACCATCTATTTTCGCTGCTTCATCCAGCTCTTTCGGTATGCCCATAATAAACTGGCGCATCAAAAAGATATAAAATGGAGCACCGAACCATGCAGGTACAATCAGCGGTTTCAGCGTATTGATCCAACCTAGGAAGTTGAATTCCATATATAAAGGAATCATCGTCACCTCCCATGGAATCATCATTGTGGCCAGAAGGACCATAAATAAGAAATCTCTTCCCTTAAAGGTAAACCTTGCAAACCCATATGCGACCAGTGAAGAAGAAACCACTTGGCCAAGTGTTGCTAAGATTGTCACCGTGAGTGAATTCGTTAGAAAAAGTGTGAATGGCTGGGAAATCCACGCTTCCTTAAAATTCTCAAAGTGAAGGCTGGAAGGTATCCACTTTGGCGGGAACAGATAGAGCTCTTCAGGTGATTTTAATGATGTGGTTACCATCCAAAATAATGGCGCCAAAAATAATAGTGAGAAAAAGATTAAAAGAACATATATAAAGGTTTTTTCAACCCTTCTTTTTATTTTCATAGTAAACCCCCTCGTATCGATAGATTGGCTGTAATCCTATTTCTTCTTTTTAACTTCTCCTTCGTAGTACACCCAGGCCGACGAGGATTTAAACACTAGCATTGTTAAACCTAAAACAATCAAAAACATAAACCAGGCATTTGCGGAGGAATAACCCATTTTAAAATATTTAAAGGCATTTTCGTAAACATACATAGCGTAAAAATAGGTTGAATTGAGAGGTCCACCGCCGGTTAATAGCAGGGCTAACGTCAATTGTTGGAAGGCTGCGATAATCGTTGTGATGACATTAAATAGAATGGTTGGCGTTAAGAGCGGTAAAGTGATTTTGAAAAACTGTGTGATCTTATTGGCTCCATCAATGGATGCCGCTTCATAAAGTTCACCCGAAATGCCTTTTAAACCTGCCAGGAAGATTAACATCATCGTACCTTGTCCCCAAAGGCTGGCAATTACCATTGCGATAAGTGCCCAGCCCGTCTCGTTCAACCAGTTAGGACCTGTTATATCAACTAAGGAAAGAAAATAATTAAGAATACCGTATTCACCGTTAAATACCCATGCCCAGATCATCGCCAGAGCAACGCCGGAAATAACAGACGGCAGGTAGAAAAAGGTCCGGAAAAAGGAGTGACCTTTTACGTTTTGATTCAATAAAATGGCTAAAACCAAGGCGACAATGATATTTAAAGGAACAAACAGTGCAGCAAATTTCACTGTTACCCATAATGATTGCCAAAACAGCGGATCATCCATAAACATGGTCTTATAGTTATCTAGACCGATAAATGTCACCTCACCGACAACCGGCCAATCATAAAAGCTGATAAAAAGAGAATATAATAATGGTCCGAGCGTAAAAGCAAGAAACCCGATTACCCATGGGGAGATAAAAAGAAGTGGAACAATCTTGTCCCACTTTATTTTCTTTTTCTTATTTATTTCCACATAGGGTGTTGGAGAGGCAGGTAAAGATTTCAACAATGAACACCCCATTTATTTAGTCTTACTTCTTCAGGTATTTCTCAGAATCCTGAACAGCTTTATTAAGTAGTTTCTCAGCATCCTGCCCAAGCATTACCGCATTAACAGCTGCAGACAGGTTACGGTTAATTTCATTCCAATTGCTATTCAAAAGAAACGCTGGTGTATCATCAGATCGTTCAAGCATTTTATAGAATGGGCTTAACATTGGATCCTGCTCCATATTCATTTCCTTAACAACACTGATTCGAACTGGTAAATCGGCCGTACGCATTTTAATTGCTTCTGCTGAGGAATAAAATTTCACAAATTCGTAAGCAAGATCTTTATGTTTAGAATCCTTCGCTATCGAAACAGCCGATGAAGCAATAACTCCTTTTGCCGGTTTGTCGCTGAACGAAGGAACTTCAACCGTTCCGAAATTCATTTTAGCTTCTTTAAATCCTGCTAAAGGCCAAATACCGCTCTCCCACATGGCAATTTTTCCAGCTTTGAAAATATCATCACCGCTTTGTTGGTTTTTCCCACCAACAAGAACCGCACTCTTATCCTTTAGAAGATTACTTAAAAGTTGTATTGAGTCAATTGTTTCCTGGCTGTTCATATAGCCCTTAACTTCTTTTCCATCGTTACTGATGAAGCTGCCGCCATTGCTCCATACCAATCCTTGAAGATCATACGTATCTGGCTCTGGCACGATCCCAACACCGTATTGCTTTTTGCTCGGATCTGATAATTTCTTTGCAATTTGATGAAAATCATCCCATGTCCAGCCATCCTTTGGATACGGGACGTTGGCTGCATCAAATAAATCCTTGTTATAATACATAACTCGGGTTGTAAATCCAGCAGGCATCCCATAAAGTTTTCCATTCATACTGGAATAATTAAATAGACCTTGGTAAAAATCGTCCATATCTATCTCTGTATCGCCTTCGAGGTACTTGTCAAGCGGTTCGAGTGACTCGTAGTACGCAGGGAAATTCCACATATACATCATATCTGGTGGATTTTTTGCACCAAAGGATGCGGCTAGCTTCTGGTCAAAACCATCACCATAAGCTTCCACTTGAACCTTTACACTCGGATTCTTTTCTTCAAACTTTTTGGCAATATCCTGTTGAATTTTCAGAGCTTCACCGGAGTCCCAGGTAGCAAAGCGAAGTGTAACATTTTCTTTTCCATCCTTCTCTTCTCCCGTTCCACCAGAAGCTTTTTCTCCTGAACTACTGTTCGAACAGGCTGCCAAGGAGAAGATGCTAACTAATACTAAAATCATGGCTAGAAAGCTGATTTTTCTCATTCTGAATTTCCCCCTCTATAGATAAAAAATTAACCGCCTTCATTGTACTTCTAATGAAAGCGGTCTCATACTGAAATTCATCTTAACTTGTTAGTAATAATGTTTTAATTTTCTGTTAAGTTTATGGGATAGGGGTAAAATTGTCCGAATGGATTCCCCTTTTTGTTTGACGGTAGTCTGATGGTGTATGTCCAGTACATTTTTTAAACCATTTACTAAAATATTTGCCGTCATGCACCCCAACCTTCTCCCCTATTTCCTGTAATGTGAGAGAAGTGGTTTCAAGCAATTCGCAAGCTGCACGGAGCTTTAACTTTTCCGTAAATGTATGAAAGCTTTCTCCTACGGACTTACTAAAAAGGGTGCTAAAATGGCTTCTGCTAAGGCCGACTTCATAGGCAACATCAACCGATGAGTAGGATTTGGAAAGGTCCTCCGTGATCAGTTGAACGGCTTTTTGAATCGGTTCCGGCCATTTTTCATCAATCCTATATGTTAAAACTTCTGGTTCACTAGAGACTTGTTCATTAACTTCTGATTTTAAGATTTCATCAGAGAATTGTTTTAGATATTCTTCAAATTCATCATCTTGAAAGGCTGTTTTTAATATATAACCTGAAGCACCAAGCTTAATGCCTTCCTGGGCATATTCAAAATCGCGATGGCAGCTTAATAGTAGGATTTTTGTGTCCGGGGCTGCTTGTTTAATTTTCCGAGCAAGCTCAATCCCATTCTGTTCTGGCATAACAATATCTGTAATTACGACCTCAGGAGTATGTTCAAGAAACACTTCCCAGCCTTTGTGACCGTTGGAGGCATCCGCAACCACTTCCATATTGAATTTCTTCCAATTCACCGTGGCCATTAGCCCTTTTCGGACGATATATTCATCATCAACTACTATGACTTTGATCACTTGGTCATCCTCCTTTTTGGCCAGCGCATTTTAAAGGTTGTTCCACTCTTCGGTTTGGATTCTATTGTAAGACCATATTTACTTCCAAAATGAAGCTTTAGCCGCTGATCTACATTAAACACGCCTATTCCACGTACTTTATCCTTGGGCGACTGGTCATTAAGTAAGCTTAAGGCCGTTTGTTCACTCATTCCTTTTCCATTATCACTCAAGGTAAGCTCAAGGAAGTCTGATTTATCCTCAATAGTTAATTCAATTATTCCCTGTCCGTCTTCAAAGGCATGAAAAAAAATATTTTCAAATAATGGCTGCAGGGACAACCTTGGTATCAAATAATCCAGGCATTCCGAATTGACCCTTTCTTGGTAGTCAAACATATGTCCAAAACGGATTTCCTGCACTTTCAAATAATGTCTAATTGTATCCAGTTCTTTTTTTAACGATATCAATTCATCAGAAAAATTAAGATTTTCATGAAGAACTTCGGTAAGATGGTAAATCATTTGCTGGACTTCCTTTGCATTACTAAGCCTAGCCTTCCACTGAATGGAGTTTAGCGTATTAAACAACAAATGAGGATTGATTTGATAATGAAACGCCCTTAACTCCGCTTTCCTTTTTAACCGTTCCGTCTCACCGATTTCATCAATTAATTCCTTAATTTGCTGGACCATCTGATTAAAGCTGATCGTTAATTTCCCAATTTCATCGTGTTCTTTTACAGGAATCTGCGTCTGCAGCTCACCCACACTAACAAGCTCCATTGATTCCTTTAATTTTCTGATCCGCTTTGCAAGCGGTGCTGAAAAAACCAGTGCTAATAAGATAGCCAGGATAATTAAAAAGAAAATACCCAGCAAAGTATAGTTAAAAATAACCTCAGAGGATTGGTAAAATAGTTTTTCAGGGACACGGATCTCAATTTTCCAGCCATAAGCATCAATATTTTTTACCCTGACCACATCACTTGAAAGCGGCTCCCTTTTGGCTTTTGTTTGGTAAATGACTTTACTCTTTTCATTTTCGATGGTTACAAAGGCGTGAACATCTCTTTCAAGATACTTAATGCATGAAAAAAGCTCCTCGGCATTCGTCTCAATTAGCAGCTTACTACCCTTCAATATTCCATACTGGCTCTGGATCGGCAAAACCAGACCAATCATTGGTTCAGGAGAATTCCGGCTTTCGTAATGATCCGCGGTATAAAGACCAATCCAGCGCTCCCCTTGTTTTATTTTGCCTGCTTCCTTCCAAAACGGCATCTGAAATAGTTTTTGAGAATTGAGATGGTTTCCTCCGTAATAATAACCGGATTCTGTTATTAAGTAGATTCCTTTCGTATTAAAGGTTTTATGGGCCTCTAGGAATCTTTCAAAATTCTTTTTCTCTATGAATCCTTCATACGTTCTTGGAATCTCCTCTTTGATAACTATTAAAGTAGGATCGGATAAATATTGATGAATATCGTTTGAAACGACAAACATCTGATTAATCGTGCTTTCTAATTGTTTTTCAAGCTGAGAAACAGCAAAGTTTTCATATTCATTAAATTGTCTATTCACGATCATGGATGACTTTTGATAGGAGAGATAACCAAATAAAAGAAGAGGGATTAAGGCGACCAAGATGAAAAACAGCACCAACTTGGTACGAAAGCTGCCATACAATTGAGTCTTCAATTTTTTTGTAGTAACTTTAATAACTTCAATCATTATAATCCTCATCAAGACTAGTTGTTTTCGTATGTTATCACATTCTTCAAAACAGCCAGTTTCTCCCTTTGTTATTCGTAATCGGTTTCATAAATCACCCTAATCATAAACCAGAGTTATTACAATTTCCATAGAAACTCATGTGTATTTAATTGGTAGTTACGACTGCTTTTATGAAAAAAAAAGATGAAGCATCAAAGAGAGAAATCTTTCTTTGATCCTTCATTAGATTCACAAAATCTATAATTTAATCGTAAATTTCTGCTCACTCATGCCTTCCTTATTGAAGACCCGCTCCACGTATTGAATTTCTTGGTCGGTCATCAACATGACGGTCGAGCTCCTGGTCCCATAGTCACCACTTTTTATAAACAGTGGTGAAAGTTTTCTTTCCCACTCTAAGGAAACCCCAGTATTCGGTAGAAGTTCATCAGGAGCTTGGTCTGCATCTTGGAGGATGCCGAAAAGCCTCTCTACTAGTTCTCCTTTTTCCCCGTTAATGATTTTAGATATGGCCGCCTTCCCCTTTTGCACCTTTGGCCATTCGGTATTTAACAAATGGTTGCTGACACCATATATCCCTGGCTCCAGCTTTTTGGGATCTTGCCCTTTATTTGAATAATAATATAGTTCCGTTCTGTCCCCGGCCAGTAAGTTATAGCCAGGATATAAATCCTTATGTTCTACAAGATTTTCCATATATTCCTTCACATTTCCTTTATGTTTCAGAGCATCGGCCACTAATTCTCCCCGCGACCGCTTTCCTGCTGTTGCCTCTTTCGGTTCACGATAGTTGGTCAACGCAGCAACCCGACCTGTCGTGGTAACCCCCATCCAGGTACCCATTTTTTCTAAATCCCGGCCGGCCAGGATATCAGGATTGTCTTCCCAATACTGTACCGGAGCAGTAGTCCGCCCGTAAAACTCATCACGGTTAGCTGCCACAATGAGCTTATAAACTGGATGGACTTGATATGCAAATATGATTAAACACATGAAAAATCACAGCCTTTTAAAAATTTATCCTTGGCTTTTTTCAGCCTTATGTTTCAGCAGCATTTTTTTGATAAGGCGAATTTGACCTCTATGACTCAGTTCATCTTCAAACACGTGGAACCATTTAAAGAAGTTATTTGCGGGACGATTCCACCAAAACGGTGTTTGTACATATAACCATTCATCAGGAAGTGTTTTAAACGTTTCGATTGTTGTTTTCCTAGTTGCCGCTAATTGCTCCAAGTAAAAATCAATCGAATTTCCTTTAATTTGTTCTCGCCCGAGACTTCCTAGATCTAATCCGGGAAGTAAAATGCTCAACTCTTCCTCAGTGAGATCACGATTCTCAAATGTTATAATCTGATACGCCTTCTCGACCGCAGCCAAATGGGCTAATAACATTCCAATGGAATTAGCTTCCTCATCATAAAGGAAGTCTAACTCTTCTATTGTTAAGGTCTTTACCGCTTCAATCGTCGTATACCTCGTATAATTCATCATCGAAACCAATTTACTGAACTCCAAGCCCAAATCATCTTTTTGATCGATTAGGTATAATGTATCCAAATCCATCCCATTACCTCCATCTGGAAAAATAATACACTTATTCATATTCGCCATCTTCCTTTGAAATCCTTTTATTTCAAGTGAAGTCCTTTCACGTTTCTCGGTCTATTAATGAGGCTTAAATTGCTAAATAGAAAATAATCCAATTCCTGATGTTTGATCGCAACTTTGGAAATGATAATAGCTATGACCGAATTCATTTGGAGGTGTTGTTTTCCATGTCAGAATTAGAACCTTTAGAATATGAAACAGGGACAGCTATTCGCGAATATGACATTATTGAAATAAACCAAACAGCCTTAGGGTATGAAGTTCTGCTGGATATCGAATTAGACAGCGGCTATTCCTTAGCAAGAACCAAATTAGAAGTCACCCATGAGGACTTATTAGGTTATGAAACGAACGAGATCGAAGAAGGAATTAAATATGCCTTAGGGTTTTTCAGTCATTAAGCCCGAATATTTCAAGGCAAATCACCATGAACTGTGTTAAACTAACCAACGACGATGTTACTTGAACGTACAATTATTATGGAGTGGTTAAATGAGTAGTGCAAAAGGAAAGGGCGGAACCGGCAGAGGAACAGGCAAAAAGGGCTGGACTCGTTGGCAAGCTGGTGTCAAAAAAGCCAAAAGCGCCAAACCGTACGTCAGCAAAGGTGTGAAAAGAGCCAAGGACGAAAATAATACAAGCAATACCAGCGGGAACTTATCTGAAAAATAGGGACACATCTAAGACTTGGGGAATCTTCCTTTCCCCAAGTCTTTATTATTAAAAAAGGGTGTCAGGCACCGCCCGTGGACAAATGTCCACGAGTGGTGCCTGACACCTTTATTATATGACTAATCGGATGTGATTCCCTGAGGGATCTGAGGTTACATAGTAAGGGTCCTCTTCCTTTACTGGGGCACCTAGTTGCTTCAGCTGATTCACTGTGCGTTCTCTTGCTGTTTCATCAGGGAAGACGAGTGAGTACCAATTTAATCCGACACTGTTTTTTGGTGGTGATAAGGCTCCCTCTCCCTGCCAGGTATTGATGGCAATATGATGATGATATTTGCCTGTCGAAAGGAAAGCAGCTTGTGGATAGTAACTAACAACCTCAAAACCAAGCCCTTTCGTGTAAAATTCTTCAGCTTTTTTCAAATTAGCCACATGAAGGTGAATATGACCCATAAGTGTGCCAGCCGGCAAACCATCCCATTCCGCATCACTTTCGGCGATCATTCCATTTCCGTCAAGCTCTTCAGTTGCCATTTCTACTAAACCGTTGTTCCATCTCCATTCTGAAGAAGGGCGGTCCCGGTACACCTCAATTCCATTGCCATCTGGGTCGTTAAGGTATAACGCCTCACTTACATAGTGATCTGCAGCACCAAGTGGATATCCTGTTTGAACTAGGTGCTGTAAAAAGACTGATAAGTCAGCCCGCGATGGAAGCAAGATAGCAAAATGATACAAGCCTGACGTACGTCCTGTTTTCGCTACAACATCTTTTGGTTGCTCAAGAGTTAATAATGGGGTTTTTCCGTCGGTCGTTAAGACCGCTTTATGTTCTGACTTCTCTAATACTTGAAAGCCTATAATATTTTGATAAAAGGTTAGCGAATAATCTAGGTTTTTAACGTTAATATTGACCTCTCCAACATAAATATTTGGAGCTTGATGAAATTTATCCATTTTCTACTCATCCCTTCATCACTCATTCTTATATAAAATTTGTCTTATTTTTAATATGGATAATTTACATAGCATTCATCCGAATACTATAAATACATTATAATTCAAATTTATCTCGAATTAAAGTATTTTTAATTCAAACAATATGAAATACCAATCCATTTTTTATGCTTGCAACAAAAAAGGACTCTTCCGCTATGCGGAAAAGCCCTAGAACATTGTTTCCAGTTTTTTATGCTTCAACAATGTCTGGTTGTTGATAAACTTCGTTTTCAAATTCACCTGTTACTTTACTCGTTAATATGCCTGATGTCATCGCTCCGCTAACATTTAGTGCTGTACGCCCCATGTCAATAAGCGGCTCCACAGAAATAAGCAAACCAACGATCGCAATTGGAAGATTCATGACTGATAAAACGATTAACGCCGCGAAGGTTGCGCCGCCGCCTACACCAGCCACCCCAAAGGAGCTAATCGCGACCACAAGAATGAGTGTTAAGATAAAGGATATACTCGTTGGATCAACACCTGCCGCTGGGGCAACCATCACCGCTAACATCGCTGGATAAACACCCGCACATCCGTTTTGACCAATGGTAAGTCCAAACGATCCTGCAAAGTTTGCGATTCCTTCTGAGACACCAAAGTCCTTTGTTTGCGTTTTAATTGTCATTGGCAAGGTTCCTGCACTTGTCCGTGAGGTGAAGGCAAAGGTCAAGGTTGGCAGCCCTTTCTTCACATAATTTATAGGACTTAGTTTAGCAATGGATAATAGTAATAAATGGACTAGGAACACGAGAATGAGCGCTACATAGGATGCAATCACAAACTGACCTAATTTTGCAATCGCGGCATAATCACTTGTTGCCGTAACCCTGGTGATAATCGCAAGAATTCCATACGGCGTTAAACGGAGAATAAGTGTAACTACCCTCATAACAACTGAGTAGAGGGTATCAATGATCTTTGCAAAAAATTCCCCTTGTTCTGGGTCCTTTCGCTTGACCCCAAGGTATGCAATCCCGATAAACACGGCAAAAATAACAACCGCAATCGTCGAAGTCGCGCGTGCCCCGGTTAAATCCTGAAATGGATTGCTTGGGATTAACTCAATAATTTGTTGCGGCAGTGTCATATTTTCTATCCCTGCCACTCGTTCCTCTAACTGCGCATTTCGGGCTGCTTCTGCTTCTCCTTCGGTTAACTGAACCCCATCAAGGCCAAATCCTAATGCAGAGCCAATTCCAATCGCTGCAGAAACAGCCGTCGTTGCCAGCAGGATGCCAATCACAAGAAAACTAATTTTCCCAATATTTTTCGTTAACTTTAACTTTGTAAACGCCCCAACAATCGAAACAAATATCAGCGGCATGACCACCATTTGCAATAGTTTGACATAGCCATTCCCGACAATGTTAAACCAATCGATTGAACCGGTCGTTACTTCGTGTGTGGTGCCATAAATGAGATGAATAATAAAACCAAAAATAATACCTAAACCCAATGCACTAAAAACCCGCTTGGAAAAAGAAACATGCTTCTTTTGCATCGTAAATAATCCAAACATGAGTAATAACAGCACAGCTACATTGACGATGATAAGCAAGAAATTCATGATATTCCTCCTTTAATTTCGGAAAAACAGAAATCCTAATATTCCAATGCATTAAGTCGGAATAATGATCAATAATTTCTATTCCTGCCAAGCTTTATAACAATCAAACGTTTGATATGATAAATAATATGACATGACTAGTCTATATATTCCAAGCCCATCACTTATTTAATCAAACGTTTGATTAGTTTTTTTATCATCTCAAAAAGTTGTGTTTACATGCGACTACACTGCGGAATAACTTAGAACATTTCATTCGGAATCGGTTGGATGGATCGCATCTTTCAGTGCTGTTTCTAATTCTTCTGTGAATCTGGTCTTCTCCTCCAATGTCCATCCAAGCACATCTTCCATAAAGTCAATGACGGCCTCTTTCCACTCCACTACCCATTGAATATCAAAAAATAAGGCTCCCGTTCGGCGGATAAAAAAGTCCACTGGTTTTACGGTCATTTCATCTTCTAATGAATAAACGATTTGAGCATACACCTCTAGTGGCAAGCCAAATTTGTTATTTGGGTCATACGTTTTCGCAATTTCAAAAATACGGTCAATATTGGAACCGTAACGATGGACCAATTTGAGATAGTGCTCCCTTGAAAACCCTCTTAACTCGCTATCTTTTTCCTTTTTTTCAATAAATGAGGAAAAGTTCCCTGCCCCATCCACGTGACCTCCGGAAATAGGTAAATGCTTTGTTTGGCAAGCTCCAATATGACGTTCTTCTCCGCTCTGTTTCGCGATCAAGTCCACCACAGTTTCAGCCATTTTTCTATATCCGGTCAGCTTCCCGCCTGCGATGGTAACCAGCCCAGAATTGGAAACCCAAATTTCATCCTTTCGCGAAATTTCAGAGGGATCCTTGCCTTCTTCATAAATAAGCGGTCTTACCCCTGCCCAACTGGATTCAATATCCTCCACCTTAATAGTAACGGTTGGAAACATATAATGAATCGCGTTAATAATGTAATTTCGATCATCTGCTGTCATTTTTGGATGAATCGGATCGTTGCCATAATAGGTGTCTGTTGTCCCCACATACGTTTTCCCATCCCTTGGAATGGCAAATACCATACGGCCATCGGGTGTATCAAAATACACTGCCTGTTTAAGGGGAAATCTCGACTGATCAATCACCAAATGCACCCCTTTGGTGAGCCGCAGTTTTTTCCCAGATAGCGACTGATCTTTGTCTCGGAGTGTATCGACCCAAGGACCAGTCGCATTAATGATGTGTTTCGCGAAAATATCATGAACAGTTCCGGCTAATAGATTCTCAACTTTAGCACCGATCACCTTATCATCTTGATAAAGAAACTCAATCACCTTTGAATAATTTACTGCTTTAACGCCTTGAGCAACCGCTTCTTTTATGACTTCGATGGTTAACCGGGCATCATCGGTCCGATATTCCACGTAAAACCCGCCGCCTTTTAATCCCTCTCTTTTAATAAGCGGCTCTTTCTGAATGGTATCATCTAGAGAAAGCATTTTTCTTCGCTCACCTTTTTTTACGCCTGCTAAAAAGTCATAGACCCTCAGTCCAATGGATGTACTAATTTTTCCAAACGTTCCACCTTTATGCATAGGCAGAAGCATCCATTCTGGTGTGGTTACATGCGGGCCATTTTCATAAACAATCGCTCGTTCCTTCCCCACTTCTGCAACCATCTTCACTTCGAATTGTTTTAAATACCTGAGACCACCGTGAACAAGCTTCGTGGAGCGGCTCGATGTCCCAGCGGCAAAATCCTGCATTTCTACTAAAGCCGTTTTCATTCCCCTTGTTGCAGCATCTAATGCGATTCCTGCGCCTGTAATTCCACCACCGATGACTAGTACATCAAATTCCTCTTTTGCCATTTCCTTTAGGATTGCGTTTTGATTGGAACTCGAAAATTTTAACATTTCCACTATGATTACCTCCAATAGGGATAAAAAAAAGAGAGACCCCAACAAACACAATGGTAAAAAAATCCATTGCTTTGTTGTGGTCTCTCTAATTCTCCCGCCAAATTATTAACTTAAGTTAAGTATATCATGGAGTACAATTATTTAAAAGCCCTAGCTGCGTTTACAGCCTTTTTCCAACCTGAATATAGATGATTTCGGTCCTCTTCACCCATATTTGGTTTGAATGCTTTATCCATATGCCATTGAGTAGCAATTTCTTCTTGGCTTTCCCAATAACCTACTGCTAAGCCTGCTAAATAAGCAGCTCCTAAGGCTGTTGTTTCCTTTATTTCTGGACGTTCAACTGGTACATCTAACATATCACTTTGGAATTGCATTAAGAAGTTATTAGCAACAGCGCCGCCGTCTACACGCAAGGCTTTAAGGGAGATTCCTGAATCTGCCTCCATAGACGTTAAAACATCTTTTGTTTGATATGCAAGCGATTCTAACGTTGCGCGAACAAAATGTTCTTTTGTTGTACCGCGTGTTAAGCCAAAGACCGAACCTCGTACATCACTATCCCAATAAGGTGTTCCTAACCCTACAAAGGCTGGAACGACATAAACACCGTCTGTAGATGCTACACTAGTAGCAAATTTCTCACTCTCTTCAGCACTTCTAAACATACGGAGTCCATCACGAAGCCATTGGATGGCAGACCCCGCAACAAAGATACTTCCTTCTAATGCATATTCCACTTTTCCGTTAACACCCCAAGCAATGGTTGTCAACAAACCGTTCTCAGATTTTACTGCTTGTTCGCCAGTATTCATTAGCATAAAGCAACCAGTTCCATAAGTGTTTTTCGCCATTCCTTTTTCATAACAAGCCTGACCGAATAATGCTGCTTGTTGGTCACCTGCAACTCCAGCAATTGGCACATTAGCGCCAAAGAAATGGTAATCCACTGTTTCAGCATAAACCTCTGAAGATGGGCGTACTTCTGGCAGCATTGATGCAGGCACAGAAAGAATTTCTAATAACTCTTCATCCCATTTAAGGTCATGAATATTGTACATCAATGTTCTCGATGCATTGGAGTAATCTGTTACATGAGCTTTTCCACCAGATAGCTTCCAAATCAGCCATGTATCGATTGTTCCAAATAACAATTCTCCACGCTCAGCCTTTTCTCTTGCGCCTTCTACATGATCAAGAATCCATTTTACTTTTGTTCCTGAGAAATATGCATCAATTAAAAGGCCTGTTTTGTCCCTGAATAATTGATCATAACCTTTTGCTTTTAATTCTTCACAAATCTCCGCCGTTTGGCGGGATTGCCAAACAATGGCATGATATACCGGTTGACCTGTTTCTTTATCCCAGACAACGGCAGTTTCCCGTTGGTTTGTAATCCCGATTCCGGCCACTTGTTCTGGCTTTACGTTAGCCTCTGCTAAACAGGAAGCCATTACAGCAAGAATCGAACCCCAAATTTCATTTGCATTATGCTCTACCCAACCCGGTTGAGGGAAGAATTGTTGAAATTCCTGCTGTGCGACTTGGACAATCTTCCCTTCTTTATTAAAAAGAATGGCACGTGAACTTGTTGTACCTTGATCTAAGGATAAAATGTATTTTTCCATATTTAAACTCTCCCTTTAATTTAATTATGCACTGATTTTTTCTACGCCGACCATTTCTTGAGGCTTCTTTCCAATTACTGAAGCTGCTGCTAGAACCACGACAATTGCTCCTATTATAAACCAAAGACTCGTTTCTGTTTTACCGAGAAAGGCAGCTTTATAGAATAATCCTCCTAAACTACCTCCAAGGATGGGACCTACAATGGGAATCCATGAATATCCCCAGTTAGAACTTCCTTTTCCCGGAATAGGAAGAAGGGCATGTGCTAACCTTGGACCAAAATCACGAGCAGGATTAATTGCATATCCTGTTGTTCCCCCGAGGCTTAAACCGATACTAACAATCAAGAAGCCTACCACCAATGGATTTAGTCCATCAGTAAATTTATTTGCACCAATCGCTAATATTCCTAAAACAAGAATAAATGTACCAATGATTTCACTAATCAAATTTGCAAAAGTATGCGGAATGGCAGGACCTGTTGCAAATGTACCTAATTTTGCTCCTGGATCTTCTGTTACTCTCCAATGTGGGAGGTACTGGAAATATATAATCGTAGCCCCAATCATTGCACCAATTACTTGTCCGAAAATATACGTTGGGACTTCTTTCCACGGAAGATCACCGGTAAATGCCAGCGCCACGGTTAAAGCAGGATTTAGATGGGCACCACTAAATTTACCTACGGAGTACGCAGCAACAGCTACTGCAAATCCCCAACCAAACGTAATCACAATCCAACCGCTGCCGTTAGAAAGCGTTTTCTTCAGATTCACACCTGCACACACGCCAGCACCTAACGTAATTAAAATTGCCGTGCCAATTAATTCACCCCAAAAAGCTGTCATAATAAACCTCCTCTTTTATAAAAACATCTGAATCGGTTGAAAATAATCCTGAAAAAAGAAAAAAGACACACAGAAATATCCCCAAAAAAGGGAAATTCCGTGAGTCTCTCGCTCTTCTTCACATATTATCAACTTAATTACTAGTATAATGTGTACCTGAAAACGCTGTCAATACATTCACAAAATCTTCATATTTTCCTCCTTCATTTCTATTACTATAGCAGCTGAAAAACAACATAAAAAGGCATTCTCCATGTAATAAAGAATGCCTTTTGTGTTCCAAATTAGTATTCTATTATTTTTTCTTTTCAGGCTCAAAATGTTTCCATAAATCTTTTTTGGATGTTGTTACTGTAATGGCTCCTGCTGCAAATGCTTGTTCTACCTCTTCAATCGTATCGATAAATCCTCCGGCAAATACTTCCCTTTGGGTTCGATTGCGTATATCTTTAATAATTTTCGGCATTATGCCTGGTAACACTTCAATGAAATCGGGCTTGGTCCGTTCAATTAACGCGAAGCTCTTTTCGATCGAACTCGTATCTAATAAAAACAGACGCTGCACCGAAATAACTCCTTTTTGCCTTGCTTTCAGAATAACGCTCCCCTTAGTTGAAATCAGTCCAAATGGTTTAAATTCCTGACAAATAAATTCGGTGGAGTATTCATCACTTTTTAACCCATGAATTAAATCCATATGGATAATTAACTTTTTATGGTTGGCCTTAGCCATTTGAAAAATGGGTTTCAGTCTGGAAACATGCAGATCCAAAATAACAAGATATTCATAATTGCTTGACATCATTTTCTCGACATCTTCTATTTTTCGAATTGCTGGTAACACCTTTTGTCCAAAGAAGCTCATCCCCATTGTTCACCTTTCATCTTCGATCTCTTTTTCTATTATCTTATAACACTTTTATCCTTTGAAACAGTCTTTAGTTGGATTTACTTAGATTGGTATTGTCGAAACTGTGAAAAAGTGGATATCAAACCAATACTTTTGCCCGTTCATATGATTCTGCTACGATTTGCATAGGGTGTTTAACCGCTTTTTCAGTCAGTTGGTCGAGTTGATTTTTACACATTCCACATTCTGTAACGGTGTAATCTGCATTCAATTCTTCCACTGCCTCAGCCATCGGTTGGCCAATTTTCATCGAAACATCATATTTTTCCGTCTTAAAACCAAAAGTGCCACATTGACCACAGCAGCCTGCTCCTACGTCAGTAATTTTATAACCAGGAATAAGTTCTAAAATATCCATCGCCGGATTTCCGATTCCTTGTGCTTTCATATGGCATGGTGAATAGTAACCTGCTTTTGCATTCATTGGCGCTAAATTCATGTTCATTTCACCATTTTCCATTAGCATAAGCAAATATTCATCCGCATCATAGACATGTCCGGCCAGCTCTTTTGCTTCCTCTGTCTTTACATATGCTATATACTCTTTTTTAAGTGCAAGGGTGCAACTTGTACAGGTGACGACAATGTCATAGCCTTGTCGGGTATATTCTATAAAGCTATTAATATTATCGTTTGCATTTTTCAGCCCTTGTTTCATTTGTCCGTTCGCGAACATTGGTACACCGCAGCATTTTTGGTTGGGCTTAACCACCTCAATGCCATTATGCTCCATCACCTTAATGAAGCTTTCTGCCACTTCAGGTGCATTATAGGTTGCATAACAACCAACAAAATAGGCGACTTTCCGTTTGGTATAGGCGTACTTTCTGTTATAGACACGGTTAAAATTATTAAAACGATACTTGGGAAATTGCCGCTCTGCAGGAATTCCCATGACGATCTCCATCACTTTTCTTACAGGTTCCATTCCCATGGCAAGATTCGTAACAGGCGCAAATGCGGAAGCAAGTTTCCCTACCATTTCCGCATTACTTAGCACCAAGTCACGGAATTTGGTTCCCGACTGCTCCGAATGAATCGCTTTTAAATAAGCGGTCAATGTCGATACATGGACATTCTCCGGACAAGACATGTCGCAATTGCCACATAACGTACATAATTCGATTCGTTTATCGTCGATGAGTTGTTGATTGTCCATAAGCCGTTTTAACTCAGGACCTAAATGTTTAGGGCCGCCGAATTCCAATGACGCATTGGAAACAGGACAACTTGCAACACAAGCATTACATTTAAGACACTTATCATAGGTGGAATCAGCAAATTGCAACTCAAGCACTACGTGTCCCCCCTATCATCATTTGCTGGTGAAGTTGGTCGATCATTTCATGGATTGATAAAAGGGTAAAAATGCCTCCGGTAATACCATTTTGCGTTACCTGAATACCCCTGCTTGCTCCTACTTGGTAAAGGTTGGATAGACAATGAAGCAGTACTCCCTTTTCATCTGTCTCCAGCCGCAATGCCGTTTCCTTTAACCCTTCCGGTGTTACTTCCAACCCACCACCTAGAATCCCTCCGGTTGCGAGGATAAATTGTTTCCCGTTAAGATTTGACAATCTATTTGCGGTTTGAATAGTCAACGATTTGATATCTTCTCCGTCAATGGTGCATCCAGTAACAGTGGTGTCAGCATAAAATCTCACACCTAATTTCACTGCTTCTTTTTTCAAGCATTCATAGAGACGGATGGCTGTTGTATTGGGCGGCATGCCTGGAGCCTCGGTGATCTTTGCGTTTAACTCAAAAGAGAACTGATCCTTTGTCTCTTTCCAGTCTTCTACCCCAAGTGAGGCTGGAAAAATAAACATATCGAGCTCCCTGATATTTTTTTCAACAATAAGCCGTTTAATTTGTTTGATGCAGCTATTCCGAATTTCCTTTTGATCCAATAGCCGTGCAGCATCTAATTGTGTCATTGTCCGTTGCGAGCGATTTCCTAACTTAATTTTTAACACATCAATGGTTAACTGAGGTCTTGCCTTTTGTAAATTCCCTTTAATGTAAGCGGGCTGAAAATCAACTACTTCCTCGAAACCAACGATCACAATATGACCTTTCTCTGGAAGGGGAGAAATGGTCTCCGGAAAAAGTGCTGTCTTTTTCACATGTCCGGAGCCGGTAACAATAGAAGAGAGTTTCTCGATTTCACCCTTGTAAGGATACCCTATTTTTTTCGTTAAGGCTTTAAATTGTTCGATAACTCCTGTCAATTGTCCTAGTTGTAAATGACTCATTTGATAAAGCTCAACCCACTCATTTAATCCTCCGGCTGTTCCAGGAATGAGGTCCATCACCCCGGTTGATTGAATAATTTTCCCTGTTCCAGTGGCTACTACTGCTGTACTATATCCATGTTCTTTTGCCCAAATGGCAGAAAGCAATCCCGATAACCCTTGACCAATAACAATCACATCATACATATTGATTCTCCCCCTCTCCGAGTCCTAAAGAAACTTTATAAATCGTTTCCATTAGCTGCACTTGCTTCGCGGTTTCACCCGTAGCAACCACGTCCATACCTTTTTTCCTTTCAAAAACAGCATGGTGAATTGCCCATTGTGCTTCCTCAATCGTTGCCTTCCCTTTCTCAACAGCTAGCGCCGCTGCCCGGTGATTGCAAAAGGTTCCTTGACATGGACCCATACCTAGGCGAGTTCTCCGCCGAATATCTCCTAGATGAAAACGGCCCTCTTCCGGTATAACTGACTCAATTTCTGCCCAGGTTACTTGCTCACACTCACAAACGACAACATTCGAATCCTTCTCTTTCAAGGCCGATTCGATTTTCTGTGCTTTCGTACCAGCCCAATGAAATAATTTGTGTTTCGCAGCAGGAGCCATATCCACTTCTTTGAAAAACTCATCAACTTTTCGATGTGGAACCATTTCCTGGTCCGTGGTGCATGTTGCCTTTACCCCGAGCTTTTCGCAAATTAAATCGACTGTTTTTTCCGCCATAAAGCGGAAGGTCGTTAACTTCCCACCTGTAATCGTGACTAATCCATCCATACCATCCCGTATATGATGGTCTAATAATGCAACTCCACGGGTAACATTTCTCCCACTTGTATCAGCCACATTCGATTCTTGATATAATGGACGGCTGCCGCTAAAAGCGCGAATCAACCTAAATTCATTAATCTTTGGAATTAGCTTCTTCCCTTCTGCTAACATACCCTCAAGTTCTTGTCGGTTTAAGGAAAAATCATTTGGATCATCGATATTCATTCCAGTTGTACCAAAGATTGTCACATTATGGGCTGGAACGAAAATGTCAGCATCTCCAGGCATCCGCAACCTATTAATGACTTGCATATTGATACGATGGCTAAATATCGCGAGCATCCCTTTATTATTAATCATTCTTAAGGGAATGCCTGCTAGCTGTGCAATTTCCGCCCCCCAAGGGCCTGCTGCATTGACAACCAATTGAGCGAAAATTTCCTTTTTCTCCCCTGTAAAAACGTCACGAACCTGTACACCAATGACCCGGTGTTGTTCCGTTAATACATCAACCACCTCATGATAAGTCAACGCCTTTGCACCATGTTTTACCGCGTCGGCCACCACGTCAACCACCATCGTAAAACAGTCGACCGCACCATCTGGGACTCGATACACAGCTTGCAAGTCCTTATTTAAATAAGGTTCCTGATGTAAGGCCTGGGCAACAGGGATTTCTTCAACAGGAATCCCCACCTTCTCACAAGATGTCAGCCATTTTTGAATATATTGATCATCATCTTCAGGTACTTTTACGAATAAACCACCCGTTTGCTCGATTGAACCTGGAATTGTTTTTTTTAAAATTAGGTTTTCTCGATAACTTTCAATGGCTGCTTCCTCATCACGAACAGCATACCGTGCACCCGAATGAAGCAAACCGTGATTTCGTGTGGAGGTTCCATGGCCTAAGTCCTGCTGCTCGATTAATATCGCTTTTATGCCACGTAAGGAAAGATCCCGAAGCACTCCTGCTCCCGTCATTCCTCCGCCTATTACAATTACTTCTGTTTCTAGTTTTTGTCCCATATCCTAATTCCCTCCCATCCTCATTCTTAAGGGTTATTTTTGCACACAAAAAAGCCATAAAAACGCATAGGAATAGTAACAACCATTCCCCATGGTTTTTATGGCTTTCTCCAAGTCTCTAAGCCTGCTATTATATTTTCTACTTAAGCATATACCAAAAATTTTCCTTTGCACAGGTAAATAGCATGTCTAAATTGTGAATTTTAATAGAAGTATCACATAAAGGGTGTCAGGCACCGTTCGTGGACATTTGTCCACGAGCGGTGCCTGACACCCAAAACAACACCAATATGGTTTTTATAGTGTAATGGTGAAGGTGGTTCCCTTTCCTTCTTCGCTTTCCACACAAATGGTTCCTTCGTGCATTTCGATGATTTTTTTTACGATGGAGAGTCCTAAACCGCTTCCCCCTTTAGATCGGTCTCTTGCCTTATCGGCTTTGTAGAAGCGTTCAAATACATGGATTTGGTCTTTTTTTGAGATGCCAATCCCCGTATCGGAAATTTTCACGATCGTTTTGTCATCTGCCTTTTCTAGCTGAACACGAATCATCCCTTGGTTTGGAGTAAATTTAATACTATTGTGAATGAGATTGGTCCAAACCTGGCTCATCAAGTCTTCATCCGCAATGATATGGGCCTTCTCTAGGGAAACATCCAGTTCCAATTCCTTTTCCATCCAAGTAGGTTCACAGGCCAGAATAATCGTCCGTAGTTGCTGATCTAACCGATAGCTATGTCGCTCAAAAGGATGATGTTGCGATTCTAGTGAGGTAAGTTTTAGGAGATTATCACTTAATTTCGATAACCTTTTACTTTCCGTTTCAATAATACTTAAGTAATGGTTTCTTTCCTCACTGGTAAGTTGGTCATATTTTAGTGCCCTCGCAAAACCCATGATCGACGTCAGCGGCGACTGAATTTCATGAGAAACATTAGATATAAACTCCTGGCGCATCTCTTCCAATTGTTTTAACTGCTTGGCCATATGATTGATATGATCAATCAGTTTGGTAAATTGATTTTCTCTCCCAACATTTAAATCGAGGTACACATTAAAATCTCCTTTAGCAATCCTGCTTAATGCTTCAAGTACTTCATGAAAGAGATTACGACGCCTAGAGTTCATCAATAACGACATAAGAAACCCAACTATCACCATAGTTAATACACCACAGATCACAGAGGCCAAATGTCGAAAATAATCTGATGTATGAAAATTGTATATTTCATAAGTCTTGGAGACAATGAAATATCCTGCAGAAAAGCTAAGCGAAACAAATGTAAGAAAAAAGACAACTCCAAATAGATGCTGAAAAAAACGTTTGATCTTCATTGTTTTACCTCAAAGCGGTAACCTAATCCCCGAATCGTCTGAATCCGAAACGGGAATTCTTCTTCTGAAAACCTCTCTCTTAACCTTTTAATATGAACATCGACCGTTCGTTCGTCGCCTTCATAGTCGTAGCCCCAGATATCTTCAATCAGTACCTCTCTGGAAAACGTTTTTCCTGGATAACTTGCCAATTTAAACAACAGATCAAATTCTTTCAACGGAATTGTAAAATCCTTATTTTTAAAAGAAATCTCATGTGTTTTTCGATTCAACATAAATTCGTCAATCGTTATTGTTTGGGAGACCGTTATTTTATACCGTTTTAATACGGCTTTGACTCGTGCCGTTAACTCCATTGGATCAAAAGGCTTAACCAGATAGTCATCCGCTCCAAGTTCAAAGCCTCTTACCTTTTGGGATGTTTCCCCTTTAGCGGTCAACATTAAGATTGGCATATTGCTGAACTCCCGAATCTCGCGACATAATTCCCAGCCATCCATATTTGGCATCATAATATCAATAATGGCTAAATCAACCTTTACTTTTTCGAGCAGCTGTAATGCCTTCAAACCATCAGCTGCTTCATAAAGTTCAAATCCTTCCTTTTTTAAAAAAAGCAGGACCAGTTCACGAATATTGGAATCATCATCAACAATTAGAATCTTCGTCATCTATCCTCATCCCTTTCCATCTATTAAACAGGTTCGTTAATCCGTAATTGCTGTTCGGCAAATTCACGATATAAGGAGTGAGTGTGTACAAGTTGTTCATGTGTGCCGCTTCCGGTAATTTTCCCTTTGTCTAAAAAGATAATTTGATCAGAATCAATCACGGTGGACAGACGATGGGCAATCACTAGTGTGGTTCGTCCCTTCATTAAATTCTGTAATGCCTGTTGGACAACGTGTTCAGATTTGCTATCAAGACTGGAGGTTGCTTCATCTAACATTAAAATTTTCGGGTCCCTTAGAAAGGCACGAGCAATCGCAATCCTTTGCCGTTGACCACCCGATAATTTAATGCCTCTTTCACCCACCTCTGTATCATATCCGTTCGGCAGTTCCGCAATAAATTGATGAGCAAAAGCCATTTTCGCTACCCTTTCGATCTCTGTATCCGCAACAATTTTATCCATTCCGTAACCAATATTATCACGAATGGTGCCCGCAACGATCGGGCTTTCCTGTGATACATAGCCAATTTGGCTTCTCCAAGAAAACAGGGAGAAATCATTAATAGGTTCCTGCCCAAGGCGAATCATTCCCTGTTGCGGTTGATAATACCGTTCCAATAATGAAAATAGTGTCGTTTTCCCGCTGCCACTTGGACCGACAATCGCTGTCACTTTACCGGCTTCTGCGGTAAAGCTAATATCCTTTAATACTTCTTCCCCATTTTTATATGAATAATGTAGATGCTTCACCGTTATCGGTTGATCCATGTTTTGGACATCCTTCATGGAATCATCTTGTTCCCCGGTCATATCCATAATTGCGATAATTCGTTCTGTTGCACCGGTTGCCTTTTGAAATTGGGTAAAGAAGGCGGCTAATTGTCCCATTGGCATGACGATTTGAAAAAGATACATGATAAAGGCCACTAAATCGCCCGCTTTTAAGGCGCCTGATGATACTCTCATCCCACCGAATCCTAGAATGACAACTAGTAATACCATGATCACTACACCTATTAACGGAGTGATTAGCGCTTGAATTTTCGCTTCCTTCAGCCCATATTGAAACAATTGGGTAATACCGTTTTTACCGTTCTTATATTCGACCGCCTCTGCATTCGAGGCTTTGACTAAGCGTATTTCTGATAACACTTGCTGAACGACTGAGGTAAACTGTGCAGTCTCCGTTTGCATCCCTTTTGACACCTGATGCATCTTTCTTCCCAATGTCATTAATATGACTGCTGCCAGTGGCAGGGCGATAAACATTAATAATGCCATTTTCCAATCCAATAGCAGTAAGACAATAATCGAACCAATGATGGAAATGGTCCCTGATAGGAAATTGGCGAGATGGTCGGTGATTAAGCCTTTGACCACAGCTGTATCATTAGTCATTCGACTGACCGTTTCACCTGTTTGATTTTCATCATAGAACGGAATCGTTAAGACGAGCAGTTTTTTCCATAAACGGTCTCGAATCCCGGCAACCACCGATTGACCGATATGATTTAATAAATAGATTGATATACCGCTGGCTACCGCTTGGATTAAGATGGCGGAAACAAGGAGAATGATTCTTCCTGTACTTAAGGAACTAAGGGAAAAATCATTAATAAGATTTTTGGTGAACAGTGGGACTAATAGCCCCACTAAGGTGGTCCCTACACTTAATAAAAGGGCAATACCCAGGAGCAATTTAGATGGTTTGGTATGTTGAACCAATCGAATAAACTGGCGCCACCCCTTCTCGTTCTTCACAGCTGACATATTTATTGACATCCTTTCTATCAAACACAAGCTTCAATAACGTTTCACTAGTACAAAATCGATTATACAAAGAATATATGAATTGTATATGAACTTCTACTATAAATAAAAAAGGGTGTCAGGCACCACTCGTGGACATTTGTCCACGAGTGGTGCCTGACACCCAAATCACTAAAATCACTATTCTCAACTTGCCATTGGGAGTTTTATTTCGACTTTGGTTCCTGCGTTTTCTTTGCTGGTAAATGTAATGCTGCCATGGTGTTGTTTGATTATTTTGTGGCTAATCATTAATCCAAGGCCGGTGCCTTTTTCTTTTAGTGTATAAAATGGTTCACCTAATCGAGGAAGCAGTTCTTCCGGGATTCCACAGCCTTGATCTTGCACAGAAATAATACACTCATCTTCTGATCCCCTGCGAAGGTTGATTTGAATTTCTCCCCCGTCTTTCATAGCCTCCATGGCATTCTTTAATAGATTAAGGAAGACCTGCTTTAATTGATTTCTCTCACAGGTAATAAAGTATGAGGGCTCCTCAAAATCCAGTTTAAATTGGATATTACTCATTAAAGCCTCTGGAGCTAGAAGTTCAAGCGTACCTTCAATTATTTCAAGGATATTCGTTCGGATAAGTTGAACTGCTTGTGGTTTCCCCAAAGTAAGCAGCTGGCTGGTTATGGTTTCAATACGCCCCAATTCGTTAAGAAGCAATTCATCAATCGAACTATCCTCTTTTTTATAAAGCTGCATGAAGCCTTTTAGGGTGGTGAGGGGATTCCTAATTTCATGGGCCACACCTGCCGCTAACTCTCCAACAATTGATAATTTTTCCGATCGGAGGAGAATTTCTTCTGCCTGCTTTCGTTCAGAAATATCTCTGCTAATAATAACAATATTCCCGATAAGTTCATTCTCTCGCTTTACTGGCACACAGCGTGACTCAAATTCAATCCAATGCCCTTCTTTGTGTTTTAATCGAAATTCCATTGATTGTGATTCTTTATTATCAAACATCAATTTAATGGTACTTCGAAACCCTTTCACATCCTCAGGATGAATGAACTTGCATAATTCTAAACTCTCAAGCTCACAGCATTGAAACCCTAAAACAATCTCGTGCGAAGGAGAAAAGTAACTGACCGCCTGTTTTTCATCCATAACCATAATCAAGTCCGACGTATTCTCAGCAATAAGGCGGTATTTTGATTCACTTGCTTCAACCATCCTATAAATATCTGTTAATCTAGTATTTAATCTATGTAACTTCATATATGACTCAATCAGAAATGCGCCAATGATAACCCCTAACATCACAAATAATATATATTGGATATGAAAGACAGGTTTATCCACTAATATGTTAAAAGTAAAGACAGTTATTCCGTAAATCACAATATAGGCAGCAAATAATATGAAACTTCTTTTAATGGCAGTGAGGCGTTTTGTATAGAAGTAAATGACTGAAAAACCAAGCATCAAGAATCCCCATCCAGTAATAGCTGGGTACCATTGACCACTTGTGTATAATCTTGTAAGTAATGAAAAAAGACCAGTAATTAAACCCGCCGTTGGTCCAAGATAGGCAAAAGTGAGAATAATAGGGGCATACCTGATATCATATGAATATCCCTGTTGTTGGAATGACAGCATAACAAGGATAACTGAAACTACACCCGCATATAAAGAAGACCAAAGGTGAATCAGCTTAATGGGTCTAAATTTGATAAATGAGATGACGACTAAAGGTGTACTCACCAAAAGCGAAAAAATTGCGAGATTAACAATATAGTCTAACAAGATCAACTTACTTCCACCCACTCTGAACGATATTCGAAATATTTCCTCTTATCATAAACTAGAGTCGTTACTATTACCATATAAATAATTTTCTTTTCTAAATGGGAGTGCCCCCCTCTAAAATAAGTAATTTTGCTATTTAATAGCATACAATTTGCACTTTTCATAGAAACTTGTTTTCCCAATTCCCAGCACCTTAGCGGCTTCCTGCTTATTGCCATTTGTTATGTCTAAAGCATGTAAAATGGCTTCCTTTTCCGCACGAGCAAGAGTTTCTTTCAATGAGTCGATTGGTAATTGCGCTTTTGGTGCCGGCATTTTATTCGGCGATAGGGGAGTATTAACAAAACTAGTCTCGGATTCCATGTCACGTAAATATAATGGCAGGTGAGCCACTTCAATTGTTTTGCCATCTAGAACATTGATGGATCGTTCCAGTACATTCTCAAGTTCACGAATGTTTCCTGGCCATTCATGCTTCATTAGTCTTTCTTCTACTTCAGCCGATAGCTCAATTCCTTTACGGTAAAATTTTCTTTCTAATTTTTTTAAGAGACTTTGAGAGATTAGTGGAATATCTTCTTTTCTTTCTCGAAGAGGGGGAATTTCTATTTTAATCACATTTAATCGGTAGTATAAATCCTGGCGAAATTTTCCTTCCTCCACCAATTTCTCTAAATCCCGGTGAGTTGCTGCAATGATTCGTACATCTATAGAAATAGACTTTTGACCACCGATTCGCTGAACCTCTTTTTCCTGCAAGACCCTTAAAAGTTTACTTTGCATCGAGAGTGGCATGTCTCCAATTTCATCTAGAAAAAGTGTCCCATTGTTGGCAATTTCGAACTGCCCCTTCTTGCCACCCTTTTTTGCTCCTGTAAATGCACCGTCATCATATCCAAATAGCTCTGATTCTAGCAAATGTTCAGGTATGGCAGCACAATTGATCGCAACAAGGGGCAAGGAAGAACGCATGCTACTATTATGAATGGCATGGGCAAATAATTCCTTGCCTGTTCCAGAATCGCCCATCAATAAAACGGATGAGTTGCTACCAGAGATTCTTTCTGCAAATTTTTTGGTTGCTAGAAAAGTAGAGCATTTTCCAATTAAATCGCTGAATCGGTACTTACTTTTCAGCTCTTTTTCGAGTTTGGTTTTATAATACTTTAATTCTTCGACTAGTCCTTGTATTTTTGTTCGATACATCCGCCATTCCTCAGGGGAACGAAACATGACTGTTCCCACCGCTCCGACTATTTTCCCATCCTCAATGATAGGGAAACGGTTTGCAATCATTTCACTGCCATTAATCGGATGAAGAGCCGCAAGTTCTTTTTGTCCTGTGTTGGCGACGATGTGCATGCGTGTATTTTCAATGACATCCTGTACAGGCCGGTGGACGGCATCTTTAACGGTCGTTCCTAAAAACTCGCAATATGCCTCATTTATGTAAAGAATAATACCATCATGATCGACTACGACAATTCGTTCAGCTAATAGATTAATAATTTGTTCTTGCCAATTATCAGGGATTCCTTTTAATCCTTGGTACATTCTCCCCCCACCTTTGCACAATAGATTTTATTATTATACCAAATGAAGGCGTCGGTTTGAATGAATGGAAGCATTTTCATACAATATGAAAATCCTATTCGAAGACTCGAATAGGATTCTATTTGCAATTATTGGGCCGTGTATCCGCCATCTAGAATGACTGCTTGACCTGTGACTCCTCTTCCTTTATCACTTGCTAAAAAGACAGCGTAATCCGCAATTTCATTTACCGATAATAGCCTTCTTTGCGGAACCAGTGGAAAGATCACCTCTTCAATAACACGATCTAAACTAACATTCCGTGTTTTAGCCAGATCTCCCAATTGGTTTCTTACAAGCGGTGTATCGACGTAACCTGGACAAAGAGCATTTACGGTGATTCCATCCGCAGCACCTTCTAATGCTGCCACCTTTGTTAAACCAATGACTCCGTGTTTCGCACTATTGTAGGCAGCCTTGCCGGCAAACCCGATCACACCATTAATGGAAGCCATATTGATGACTCTTCCATAGCCTTGTTTCTTCATGATTGGGAAAACATTTTTAATCCCGATAAACGGAGCCGTCAACATGATTTTAACAAGTAGTTCAAATTTTTCAGTAGGAAACTCTTCGATCGGAGATACATACTGCATTCCTGCGTTATTGACTAAAATATCAATCCGGCCGAATGTTTTATATGCTGACTCAAGACTATCTTTAAAGGCTTTCTCGTCGGTAACATCACATGGCGCCGATAGTGCCTCGAATCCTTGCTCCCTTAATCCAGCGGCTACTTCTTCGCTTTTACTAGCATTTAAATCGGAAATAACCACTTTTGCTCCCTCTTGTGCAAAAGTCTTTGCAATTTCTAATCCAATACCACTTGCCGACCCTGTAATAAATGCTGTTTTTCCTTCTAATAACTTGCTCATACGAGCATCCTCCTTAGTAACTAGAAAACTATTTTTCAATAATTTAGACAATCCCAAATAAAGTGTAGAGACCAATAATAAAGAAAACAGCTACTGTTTTAATGATCGTTACAGCAAAAATGTCGCGGTACGATTGTTTGTGAGTTAATCCTGTAACAGCAAGCAAGGTAATGACCGCTCCGTTATGTGGAAGTGTATCCATACCACCTGATGCCATAGCGACAACACGGTGCATGACTTCTGGTGGAATATTGGCTGCGGTAATCGCCTGATTGTATTTATCAGCCATCGCGCCTAATGCAATCCCCATACCACCTGAGGCAGATCCAGTAATCCCTGCAAGGGAACTAGTTGTAACCGCACCGTTAACGAGTGGATTTGTAAAGGTACTGGAAATTCCATCACTAATTTTTGTAAAACCAGGAAGGGCGGAAATAATTCCACCAAAACCATATTCAGCCCCTGTATTCATCGTTGCAAGCAAGGCCCCGGCAATACTTAGGTTTAATCCTTCTTTAAAGTTTACCCTTACTCGCTTCCAATCAAAGGCGAGTGAAGTGATAATCCCCACGACTAGCGCCATTTCAATCGCCCAAATCGCTGCGACAGTCGGTACATCAACTGTATATGCCTTTAAGCCAATCGCAGAAAAATCGAACCCATTCGGATACCATTCTGGTATATAAGTAATAAACAGTTTATTTGTAACCCCTACCAACACAAGCGGCACAAACGCCAGAATTTGTTTAAAAACAGATTGATTAGTCGTTAAATCTGGAACCAATACATCCTTTTGCTTTGCTTCAGCCAATTCCAAGGCAACAGCAGTCTCTGATTCGAATCCATAATAGCCTTCTCCAGCTTTTGCCGCCTTCTTCCTTCTCATCTCTAAATAAATCAAACCGAGTGTAAAGACGAAAATTGCACCAATAATTCCAAGAGTTGGAGCCGCATAAATATCTGTTTTAAAGAATGGAATGGGAATAACGTTTTGAATCTGTGGTGTTCCTGGTAAAGCATCCATTGTGAATGTGAACGCACCAAGGGCGATCGTTCCTGGAATTAGACGTTTAGGGATATTAGCTTCTCTAAACATTTGTGCTGCAAATGGGTAAATAGCAAATACCGCTACAAATAAGCTTACGCCGCTATAAGTTAAAATAGCTCCCAATAAGATGATCGTCAGCATAGCACGTTTTGCACCAAGCCAGCGGACAATCGTCTTCGCAATTGATTCAGCAATCCCTGACATTTCAACCACTTTCCCAAAAATCGCTCCTAATAAGAAGACCGGGAAGTACGATTTAATAAATCCGACCATCTTTTCCATGAACACTCCGGAAAAGAACGGTAATACGTGGCTCGGGTCAACAAGTAAAACCGCTAAAAGTGCACAAATTGGAGCAAATAAGATAACAGAAAATCCTCGGTAGGCAACAAACATTAACAGCCCAAGTGACAAAAGAATAATAAATAATTGCATGTAAATCCCCCTTTGTTTTTTATGGAAGCTTCAGAATCCCCCCCATAGGTAAGCGTTTACAACCTAAAGCTCACTTTATAAAAATGCAAGTTCCATGCCAAATTGGTTATTAAATTCAAAAAAATATAAATTTTCTTTATTATCATACAAGTATTATACTATACCCTTCAATTGTTATGATTCGTCAATGCAAATCTAGTGTGTTTATTCTCGTTTATCCATTCCGGAAATTCGGAAATTTACTATTTTCTGATTCCGCAAATGCGGAATTTTCCGTCTTTTCGGAAAATGGATTCCTTCTGATTTAATAATTAATTTGTTGCTTCTAAAATGGTTGGGTTTATTTTGAATGCAGCATCTGTTTTTTCCTTTACCGTTTCAAGTCCGACACCAGCTTGGAGTTCTTCTAGTACCAATCCTTCTGGTGTTACACGAAAAACGGCTAGTTCTGTCACAATCAGGTCAACAACACCTTTCCCAGTCAACGGCAATCGGCATTGTTCTAGTATTTTTGATGATCCATTCTTTGCGACATGTTCCATTGCGACAATAACCTTCTTGGCGCCGGTAACCAAATCCATGGCCCCACCCATGCCAGGCACCATTTTTCCAGGAATCATCCAGTTAGCCAGGTTGCCCTTTGCATCAACCTCTAATCCTCCCAGAACAGTTACTTCCACATGGCCTCCACGGATCAATTCGAAAGAGAAGAGGCTGTCAAAGAATGCCCCGCCAGGATTAATTCCAGATGGCTGCCCGCCAGCATTGACCAAATCCGGATCAATTTCTCCATTTAGAGGGCCAAGACCGATATAACCATTTTCCGATTGAAGAATGACCTTAACATTTTCAGGAAGGTAGTTCGGTACCATAGTTGGCAGCCCGATCCCTAGGTTTACGACATCCCCATCTTTCATTTCCTTTGCCACACGAGCAGCGATTACTTGTTTTGGATTAACTAACGTTTTAATCATGGTCGACTGCCTCCCTGAACGAAAATTTTATCTACCAAGATTCCTGGAGTCATGACTTCATCTGGATCAATTTCTCCAATCTCAACGATCTGTTCTACTTGAACAATCACGAGGTCGGCTGCTAAGGCCATCAACGGGTTAAAATTTCGTGCAGAACGATGATAAATCAAATTGCCGGCTTGATCCGCTTTATATGCTTTAAGAAGGGCCACTTCAGCGCGAAGAGGTTTTTCGAGTAAATATTCTCGACCATCAACGGTGATTTTTTCTTGCCTTCTTCGACAACGGTTCCAACACCAGTTGGAGTCAACACACCGCCAAGACCAGAGCCTCCCGCCCGAACACGTTCAGCAAGTGTCCCCTGTGGAACTAGTTCCACTTCCAGTTCACCCGCAATCATTTGTTTGCCTGTTTCTGGGTTGGTACCTATATGGGAGGCAATGACCTTCTTTACTCGTTTGTTTACAATCAGAGGGCCTACACCCGATTCCGTGAAGGCGGTATCATTCGCAATCAAGGTTATATCCTTCACATTTGCTTCAAGCATGGCAGTTACGAGCTCTTGTGGTGTACCGACCCCCATAAACCCGCCGGCCATTATTGTCATTCCATCTGTCAGAATGGAGGAAATTTCCTCTAATGAAATCATTTTATTCACTTAAAAAGCACCTCCTGAATGAATGTTACCTACATCTTTTTAATATGCAAGAAGTATGCCAATAAGAGTGATTTTCATGAATCTCACGAAGACCCCTTACAACCACTAAAAGTTCCCAATAAAAAAAGAAGCATCAAAGATAAAACTGTTCTTTGATACTTCATTTTTATTTATGAAAGTGTTTATTTACTATTAGTTTCTTAATCCTTACTTTTATCAATATTTTTCCAAAACTCTTTTGCAACTAGTTGATATCCTTCTAAGCTTAAATGGACATTATCTTTTGGAAGATATGTTTCATAGTCCTTTGCGATGATTTCGGCTGTGGGCACATAGGTATTGCCATATGCGTTTGCACTTACTTCAATTATTTGATTCAATCTATTCAACAACGGTAATATAGCTGCTTGTTGTTCTTGTGACCTATATGGAAATGGATTATAATAACCCATCACATAGACTTTAACGCTTGGATTTAGCTGTTCAATGGCAGCTAAGATCGTTTGCAAATTCACTGCAACTGAATTAAATGCAACTGGAATTCGTGCAGGATTATTCATTACTTGAAATAAATCATTTGAACCAATATCAATTGTAATAAACTCCGCCTCTTTAATTTTTGTTTGTACATCATTTTTTGTAAGAACATCCTGTTTTAATTGTTCTGAGGTATAACCGGGAAAACCGTAATTCTTAAAACCCACAGTATATTGTGATTGTTCAAACCGGTTAACAAGGTAATCAGTATAACTTAAATCTCTAGTCAGACCACCCTCAGGTGTTATCCCGTACGCTAAAGAATCACCAAGCGCAACATAATCTATGACCTTTTTGGCTGGACCATTGGCAAAAGTGGACATCGGCAAAGAAACGAGTAAAGCACCAGTGAGTACTAAACTTGAAAATTTTCTACTAATTTTCATACAACCATTCATCCCCCTTTTTGTTCGTTATAACGACCAAATTAATCTTAACAAAGAAATTTCATTCTGTAAATGATTTTTCTGAATATTCATGCACCTTCCTATGAGGACAGTTTTCACAAACAACAAGCACTTTTTTTCCTCATAGGTGTGCATAAGGACAGATCTCACATACAACAGGCACTTTTTGTCCTCATGAACTACTAATTAAAATAACATCCACCAGCTTCCCATAAATTAGCTCCACTAAATAAAAAGAGACCCTTCCGCATTGCGAAAAGGTCTCCCTTAAAATCTACTCATCTATAATTCATATTAACTATTTTGACAGCATGGTTAAAACGGTATCTAATAAAACATTGATTCCCTTTTCGCAGTCATCCCAAGTCGTTAATTCTTCTTCACAGTGGCTTTTTCCGTTAATACTAGGAACGAACAGCATCGCCGTAGGAACGAAGCTAGCAATGAACTGGGCATCATGGCCTGCTCCCGAGACCATTCTTTTATTGGAATAACCAAGCGATTGGGCGGATTCTTCTAGTGCCTTGCAGACTTCAGGTTCAAACCAGACGGTGTCCCGCTCCCATAATTTTGTTGTTTTTACCTCACAGCCCTCATTTAATGACGTTAAACTTGGGAGTGCTTCAATGAAGTTTTTAACCGTGCGGACAATTTCCATGTCTTTATGGCGTGCTTCAAGAGTAAAAACAACTTTATTCGGAATGACCGTATGGATGCTTGGGTACACGTTCACTCTTCCAATCGTGAAGACTAACTCCTCATCCAATCCGCTTAACCGCCTGCGGATTTCATTGATTAAGTTATTGGTAGCAAACAGAGCGTCTTTTCTCATATTCATTGGGGTGGTGCCGGCATGGTCGGATTCACCCGTTACTTCAATTTCATAACAGGCCATACCCACTACACACTCTACCACACCAATTGAGAGCGCCTCTTTTTCAAGGATTGGGCCTTGTTCAATGTGAAGCTCTAAAAGGGCCGTTGCCTCTTTCAATCGATTCTCCACTTCACCTTCATAGCCGCTCGCCTTTAAAGCTTCCCCAAAAGTAATTCCCTCTGAATCTACCTTTTTTAACATAACTTCCTTATCAAATTTACCAGAGAGCACCCCTGATGCCATCATGGATGGTTCAAACCTAGCCCCTTCTTCATTCGTGAAATTAACAATTGTAATTGGGATTTGTGGTTTAATTTGATTCTCAACCAATGTTCTGACCACTTCTAAACCAGCCACTACTCCTAAGACACCATCGAAGCGGCCGCCTTTTTTCACCGAATCCAAGTGAGAGCCAAGTAGAATTGGCGGCTTATCTTCAGTGCCAGCTAATGTCGCATACATACAGCCCATATCATCAACCGTGACGGACAGCCCTAAATCCTCGCAGCATGAACGGAAATAATCCCTTACCCGGATATCTTCCTTTGATAAGGACAGCCTTGTGACCCCATTGTTCTCAGTCCGGCCAAAGTTTGCAAATTGTTCTAAAGTCGTTTTCAGTCTTTCCCCATTAATCACTAACTTTTGTCGTTGCATGATTAAACACTCCCCTTTTTATAAATGAGATGCAGGTTATCTTGTTTAATAGATCACATGGAGGATAAAAACGTAGAGATTTGCCGGTGTTCGATGGTAAGCAGCTCTTAGACCCAAAGGTAGCTACTATGAGATTTATGCAAATATTCAGTCAATATATTTATTATACACCACTGGCATGGTCAGTCATTAGACAAAACATCAAATCCTGCCCATAAATTATTTGATAGTTTGTCTATAAAATATAAGCGAAAAAAAGGTGTCAGGCACCCTTCGTGGACATTTGTCCACGAAGGGTGCCTGACACCAACTCACTTATTTTTTCTTTGCGTGTTTACGCATGTCGAAGGCTACTGCTACTACGATGATTAATCCTTTTACGATGAATTGGATGTATGGGCTTACTCCAAGGAAGGCTAGACCGTAGTTGATGATTTGGAATATTAATACCCCTGTTACTACGCCTGGTACAGATCCGATACCACCGGATAGTGATACACCACCAACTACGCAGGCTGCGATAGCATCAAGTTCGTACATGTTTCCTGTATTGTTTGTCGCACTACCAACACGACCAGCTTCAAGCGTACCAGAGAAGCCATATAAAAGACCTGCAATCATATAGATAATAATCAGGTTTCTTGCAACGTTAACACCAGATACTTTTGCAGCTTCTGGGTTCCCCCCAATTGCATACATGTTTTTACCTAATTGGGTTTTATTCCAAATAACCCAGATAACCACAGTTGCAACAAGTGCATAAATAACTAGATATGGAAGTTCATATGATCCAATGGGAATCCCACGTTGGGCAAATGTTGTAAATTTTTCGCTTAATCCACCGATTGGCTGTGCACCATATGGCGGGCGGTCAAAGTAAATAGAAGTGATTCCGTACACACCAATCATCATACCTAATGTAGCAATGAACGGTGGCACATGTAATTTAGCCACAATCACACCATTTAATGTAGCAATTAAACCTGTTGCAAGCATTGCAATCAAGATTGGTATAATCAATGGTAATTCTGGAAGGTTAGGATACATTTTATAGGCATAATCACCAGCCTGCAGCATAGACGCTGATACAACGGCTGCAAGTCCGACCATCCGTCCAGCGGATAAATCTGTACCAGCAGTAATCAGAATCCCTGCCATCCCGAGTGCAATAATGATCCGGGAAGAGGACTGACTTAAGATATTGATAAGATTGGTTACTGATAGAAAGTCAGGAGAAGCAATTACGATTCCAATGACAAGTAGGATTAAAAATACATATATCACATTATCAAATAGCAATTTGGTTATACTGCTTTTTTGTGTAGCTGAATTTTTCATTTGCATCTCCTCCTAATACAAAGCTGCTAAGCGCATGATTTCTTCTTGGGACGTTGTTGCGGTTTCCACAATCCCAGCTGCTTTTCCATTACTCATAACTAATATTCGATCAGAAACGCCTAGAAGTTCTGGCATTTCTGAAGAAATCATGATAATTCCTTTTCCTTCAGCAGCTAACTCGTTAATTAACTGATAAATTTCAAACTTTGCTCCAACATCAATTCCTCGTGTTGGTTCATCAAGTAATAAAATTTCTGGTTTTGTTAACAACCAGCGCCCGATAATAACCTTTTGCTGGTTACCACCTGAAAGACTGCCGATGGAAGTTTTTTGCGAAGGGGTTTTTACGTTCATAGAATCAATAACCCATTGCGTATCGTCGGCAACTTTACGGTCTGATAAGAACCCGCTTTTTGTTTTGTATTGTTTCATGTTCGAAATGATCGAGTTAAAACTGATACTCAAATCTGGGAAAATCCCAGTCGATCTTCTTTCTTCTGTCACAAGTGCAAAGCCGTTTTTGATGGCATGCTGCGGCGTATGGTTTTTAACCACCTTGCCATTTAATTCAATCGTTCCAGATGATAATGCCCTAATTCCAAATAATGCTTCCACAACCTCAGTCCGCTTAGAGCCAACCAAGCCAGCAATCCCTAATATTTCGCCTTTTCTTAGTTCAAAGCTAACCTTTGAAAAAGAAGGTTGAGTTTCTGCTGTCAGATTAGAGACTTTCAAAATGACATCCCCTGGCTTGTTTACCTTAGCAGGGAAGCGCTGTGATAAGTCACGGCCCACCATCAGTTTGATGATTTCGTCAGTGGTCAAGTCTTTCGCACTTTTGGTTGCGATATACTGACCATCACGCATGATGGTTACTTCATCAGAAATTTTTAAGATTTCTTCCATCTTGTGTGAAATATAGATAATTGCTACATTTTCACTTTGAAGCCTTCTGATGATTCGGAAGAGATGATTTACTTCAGTCTCTGTTAGAGATGAGGTTGGTTCGTCCATGACAATAATTTTTGAATGGTAGGAAACAGCCTTTGCAATCTCCACCATTTGCATTTCAGAAACGGATAGCGACCCCACTTTACTACGAGGGTCAATATTAATGTCAAGACTTTTAAAAATGGCTGCTGTATCCTCATACATTTTCTTTTCATCTATGAAAATACCTTTTTTCGGATAACGGCCCAGCCAGATATTATCCATAACGTTCTGTTGACGAACCTGATTTAGTTCTTGGTGCACCATCGAAACGCCGTTTTCAAGTGCTTGCTTTGAATTGGCAAAGGAAACCTCTTTTCCATCAAAAAGAATTTTGCCCTCATCCATCGAATAAATTCCGAATAGACATTTCATTAGTGTCGATTTTCCGGCACCGTTTTCGCCCATTAAGGCATGTACCGATCCGGGTTTTACTTTAAGGGACACATTATCTAATGCAAGTACCCCAGGAAATCGTTTAGTTATGTTTAGCATTTCAAGTAAATTGGTAGTACTGGATTCTGACATGAGCGAACCTCCTTGTTAAACCATTTGAAGATATAAGACACTGCTTTAGGCGTGTCATCTGAATTTGTTATAAGTAATTATAAAAAGAACGGTGTCCAGCTCCAGTTTCAGGTGGAGTCATCCTCCGAACGAAAGAAAAGCGATCCCTTTTCCTTCGTTCGAAGAGCGCCCAGGGACTGATTCCAGCCCCTAGGAAAAAATGAATTCCCTGGACAAGGCGCTTCGACTACTGCTTCTTACTGTCCTGCTCAAGCTCCTAGGGGCTCGGGGTCATAAGCCAATCCGTCAAGAAGGTTAAAGAGCAACCTTCTCGCCGGCTCGTCTTATGCCTGTCGCCCCTGGACAAGGCGCTTCTGCTTTTCTTACTGTCCTGCTCAAGCGCCTAGGCGCTTCCACTTTTCTTATTTATAAGCGTCTTTACCAACTTGGATATTATCTTTTGTTATTTCAATGTAAGGAACACGAACCGCTTTATTGTCGTCAAGTTTCCAGTCTGTTCCGTCTAATACGTCTTTACCTTTTGCTGCATTTGCTGCAAGATCAATTGTTGCTTTACCTTGGTTTTTAGCATCGTTCAAGACTGTACCAACCATTTTGCCTTTTTCAATCATTTCAAGTGCTTCTGGAATCGCGTCAACACCTACGACTGGCATAAACTTGTCTCCAGAGAAGTAGCCAGCTTTTTCAAGAGAAGCAATCGCACCTAATGCCATTCCGTCGTTGTTAGCAATTACAAATTCAATCTTGTCGCTATACTTAGCTATCCAAGCATCCATTTTTTCAGTAGCTTTTGTTGCATCCCACATCGCAGTATCCATTGCTAATTCTTCCACTTGGATACCTTTTTCTTTTACAGTGTCCACTGCATATTTTGTACGTGCTTCTGCATCTGGGTGTCCTGGCTCACCTTTTAATAATACATATTGAAGTTTGCCATCTTTATTTTTGTCATATTTATCTTTGTTAGCTTCCCAAGCTTTTGCAATCAGTTGACCTTGAAGAACACCTGATTCTGAAGATGTTGTTCCTACATAGTAAGCCTTATCATAGCCTTTTAATACGCTGGCATCTGGCTCTTTGTTAAAGAAGATAACAGGAATATTTTTTGGTTTCGCTTTGTCAATAATTGTTTGTGCTGCTTTTGGATCAACTAGGTTAATCGCTAGAGACTTAGCTCCTTTGGCAATAAGTGTATCCACTTGCTCAATTTGTTTTGCCTGGTCATTTTGAGAGTCATTCAGCATAAGCTTAACGCTGTCTTTAGCTGAAGTTTCCATGGCACGGCGCACATAGGACATGAAGTTGTCATCAAATTTGTAAATGGTGGCACCAACCGCTGGAAGACTGCCGTCCTTGCCTGACCCAGAATCCTTACCGCTTGTTGAATCACTGCAGCCTGTTGCTAATAGAATACTAGATGCAACTGTCAAAGATAGAATTAACCCTTTTTTCTTTTTAAACATGTTGTCATTCTCCTTTTACTATTTAGTAAAGACTCTGGTAAGCTTCAAATCTGCTTAACATAGCCTCCATGTAAGCCCTTACCTTTATGTTAGCACCGGACGGAACTTTGCAATAGTTCAAAACTCTAGCACATATTTGTGATTATCTAGATTATTTTGCAAACGTTTGCAAAATAAATGTAATAATTGTAAAAAAGAGACCAACCCGCATTGCGGATTGGTCTTATCGTAAATTATTAACCTACAGACGCCTTACGGAATTCAGAAGGCGATAAACCAGTATGCTTTTTAAAAACACGGCTAAAATAATTCGGATCTTTATAACCGATTGAATAGCAGATTTCCTTTAAGCTTTTTCCGGGGTCTGCCATTTCCGTTTTTGCCTTCGAAATCCTTATCTCTGTCAAATAATCGATAAACGTCAAACCGAACCGATCCTTAAATAATTTACTAAAATAAAAAGGACTAAGTTCCACATATTCGGCAACCTGTTCCAATGTAAGAGAATCGGCATAATGAATTTCGATATATTCCTTTGCTTTATGCAGCATTCCCTTAGCATGATCGTTACGCCAGACCTGTACATGCTGAACTACCGCCAACAGATGGGCTTTTCCCTTTTCTAGCATCTTCGTTACTTCTTCGGTTTCATCGATGGATGGTAGTTGTTGATAGCTTATCCCTAAATCATGGAGCATTCGAGATATCAGAACAAACAATTCATCAAATGACTTTTTAAGCAATGGAGCTTTTAATTCTTTATTTCCCGTAGGCATCCTGACAAACGAATCGAAAGTTAACAGGACTTGATTCACATCTCCCCGCCGTAGGGCATCAAGAAGCTTTTTCTCAATCTCAAGAATCCCTGATTGATCTGACCGTTTCATTGATTCTTGTTTGTCCGAAAAAAAGTACCTTTGGTTCGGACTTTTTAGCAGTTGTTCTAATGCCATGACTGCTTCATGATAGGATTGATTCAATTCATGTGCATGATGGTAAGGGCGGCCAATTCCAATCCGCAGTTGACCTTTGAAAGATTCTTTATTAAAAAGCGTAAATAACCGTTCGAAATTGGTCCGTGTGCTTGATTTAAACTGACTTTTTTCGATTGTTTTTTGGGATAGGAATATAACAGGAACTTGGTTGTCCGTCAACGGGCCAAAAATGGCCTCCTTTTCTTTCACCAAAGATTTTACGGTTTCCTTAAGCCACAAATACCAACTTTGTTTATCGTTTGCAGTTGTTTCGCTTTCTTGTAATGGCTGAAAGGAAAACAGCACCATATATCCGCTTGTAATTTCTACTCCCAATAATTGGCCCCACTCATCAAATGTGATGTCCTGTACTTGATTTACCAATAGCGACGACACCCATTCCTTTTGGGCAATGGAAACTGCACGGTTAAGATTTTCCCTCAAGTTTTCGTGCTCTTCTCTAAGCTTCCGTTCTTCAAAGATTTCTCCTGACACACGGTTTAAGCTTTCAAGAATATCTTTTTTACTGCTCGGCTTTAGGATGTATTCCTTAACTCCCTGCTGCATGACTTCTTTAGCATACTCAAATGTATTAAACGCCGAAACCATGATAAACCGAATACCGGGGGCGAATTTTCTAATGGCTTTTACTGCTTGGACTCCATCAATTCCAGGCATTTTTATGTCCATAAACATAATATCAGGCTGATGTTCTCTAGCCATTTCAATCGCTATTCTTCCATTGGGAGCCTCTCCTATGACCCTAACAGTATCCGAAGAGCTGTTAATGATTTTCGTTAATGCCTTCCGTTCCAGAATTTCGTCATCTACTATAAGTAATTTCAACAAACTCTTTTCCCCCTTTAACTACGTCAGGAATGGTGAGTCTAAACTTGGTCCCTTTCTTTAACTCTGATTCAATTTCCACTACGTCGTTTCGCTGGTAATAGAGCTGCAGCCTTCTAATCACATTTTTTACTCCAATCCCGTTAGAATGGCCTTTTGATTTTTCAGGCTCAAAGGACTCTGTTGCTGCTGTTCCTTCCATAAAATTAAGAAATCTATTTTTAGTGGCTTCACTCATACCTGCACCGTTATCGATTACTTCTACATAAATTCGGTCTTTGTACCGATAAACATTCAGCCGGATCACTGCATTTTCTTCGTATTCCTCAACCCCGTGAATGAAGGCGTTCTCAATGAGCGGTTGCAGAATTAAAACTGGAATCTCAATATCCAAACAGTCTTCCTGTATGTCTGTAATAAATTGGATCCGCTCTCCAAATCTCGTTTTTTGAATAAAAAAGTATTCACTTACAATTCTCACCTCATCACGAAGGGTTGAGGCCTTATTTACATCTCCGAGATTGTACCGCAGTAATGCCGCAACAGCTTCAATCAATCTGGACGTTTGTTCTGCTTCCTCTAAATATGCCATTTTTGAAACCGTATTCAATGTATTGAATAAAAAGTGTGGATTGATTTGATTTTGCAGACTCCGCAGCTCCAATTCCTTTAACAGCTTATCCAATTCCGATTTTTGTTTGATTTCCTTTACCAATTGCCTTAGATTCGTGCGCATTTGGTTAAAGGTTTCCGTTAGTGGCTTTAACTCGTCTTTTGTGGTAATTTTTATATCTTCCCCTGATAGATTCCCTTTTGAAATTTCCTTTGCCGCTTTTGAAAGCAGACTAATTGGCTTTGTAATCCCGCCGGAAATCCATAACGCTAACAAGGTGCTAAGGAAAAAAGCAGCCGCAAAAAGTGAAATGGACATCAATTTATAATAATGTTTTTGCTGCTCCATTTGGCCGTAAAATTTTTGATAGTCTGTCAGTTTATTATTTAACAAAGCCAGTGTGCTTTCCTGAAGAAAACCATTAATTTTTAAAACTTCATTAAAATGATTCGAATATTTGTTAATCTCATCCTTTTTAAAGGCCCCTAGAGTTGCATCACTTTCATCTATAAAGCTATCGATCATATTTTTATAATTCGTGAGCTTAAATTCATTTGTATGAATCACCTCATACAATCTGTTTTGATCATCGATAAGGTTCAGCTTTTCTTTTTGATAATCTCTTAGATAGGAAGGCTGCTTATCTAAAATATATGCATGCAGCTTTTCCGTCATTAAATTAGTTCTTTGGGAGATATCATTTAACAATAGAAAGCGTTCAAAGCTGTCGTCATATTCTGTTACTAGTTTTTCACTGCTGTTAAAGAAAAAGAAACCGACAGAAGATAATAAAACAACAAGGACAATAAAATATAAAAGCAGCTTCGATCTGATTCGAAATAACATCACTTGACCCCCATTCCACTAACAGGAAGATCCTCTACTCTTATAATTCGCGTATTTGTATGGACGATAGGAGGTACCTTTTTTCCCTCAATAATATTAATCATCATTTCCACGGCACCGTAGCCCATTTCATATGGCTCTTGAACGACCGTTGCTTTAATGGTACCCCGCCGAATGTATTTTATTGTTTCAGGAAGTGTATCGAATCCGATAATGTATATTAGATTCTGCTTTTTATATTTTTCTACCACATGTGCTATTTCGATGCCATCCAGAGCGCTAGTTCCAAAAAATGCATTCACCTCAGGGTGTTCCTGAATGATTTGGTTAGCCTTTTCTGCAGCTTTCACCCTGCTAATCTCTGATTCTTCCAAAGCAATAATATGAATCCCTTTTTCGGCTTGAACGGCATCCTTAAAGCCTTGGACCCTTTGAATCTGGTGGTTCCTAGTAAAGCTGCCGGTAATAATAGCTACATTTGCTTTTCCATTTGTATCTTTAACTAAGGCTTTTCCTGCCAAAAATCCAGAATAATAATTGTCTGTCCCAATATAGGCCTGTCTTCTGCTATTTGCTGCATCTGTATCAACGGTAATGACAGGTATTCCCTTTTCAACTACCTTGTTGATAAGTGGGATAAATTGGTTATCGCTCAATCCCTGTGTCATAATTCCGTCAACCTTGGCTGCCGCCGACATTTCAATTGTTTTTAAATGATCGTCCAGATTGGATTGCTTTGGTCCAGCATATTCCAAAAGCACATCGTAATTTTTAGCAGCGGCCTTTGCCCCTTCCTCAACAAGCTTCCAATATTCGTTATCTAACTCTTCGGGAACAAGAACAAGATGGTAGTTATACTTTTTTACTACCCTTTCCTCTTCAGGTAAATGATGGGTAATTACCTTATAGCCGTAAAATATTGCAAATGAGCAACTTACAAGAAAAAACAAACTTCCAACTGTGTAGGCAACGATGGATAACCTGCTCATATAACATCTCCAATCCCAAAGCATGGTTAAGCCTATTATACGGAACTTGCCATAAATCGACAATCTCCAAAAAATGAAAATATTTTGATCCATTTTAAGTAAAACTTTAATCATAGGAACCTCATATTTAACCCTTTTACCATTAAAAAAACAGCCTTCACTTTCAATGAAGGCTGTTCATCCATGTCTTTTTTCTGATTTATTTGGTAAGTAATTCAAAATCAACTTTAGGTGCCAATGCCTCGTTAACCTTTTCAACGACCATATCGTGATCTACCGTAAACGTTGCCGTTCCTTTAATGTTTTCTGAAGACGCCCCAACTTTTACTGTATATGTGCCTTTTTCAAGTACCCATGCATTTTTGTCTTCATCGAAGGAGGCAAGGTCTTTGGCATTTAAATCGAATTGGAGCAGCTCACGTTGAAGTGGCTTAAGTTCTTTTGTTTTACCAAAGGCCTTTAGTTCTAAAGCAGGCTTCACAAGCTTTCCATCCGGGGCGGAAACATAAACTTGGACGACCTCTCTTCCAGAAAGCTTGCCCGTATTTTCGACCATAGCGGATACCTTAAGCTTGTCCTTAAATTTCTTGCCTTCGCTAATATTTACATGGCTAATGTTGAAGCTTGTATACGACAAGCCATAACCAAATTCATAAGCAGGCTTTACATTAAAAGTGGTATTGTAGCGATAACCGACATAAATGTCCTCGTTATAGACCACCTGTGTTGGGTTCACTGCAGGTGTTCCAGGGAAACTATTTGCCGAAGCAACATCGCTGTATTTTACAGGGAGGGTCGTTGGCAGTTTTCCTGACGGATTAACTTTACCGGAAATAACATCAGCAACAGCATAACCTGCTTCTTGGCCTGGTTGCCATGCTAATAGGATAGAGTCGACTTTATCCCGCCAGCTTGCTACCTCGATAGGTCCGCCAATATTCAAAATAACAGCTACTTTTTTACCCTGCTTATGGTATTCTGCTGATACTTTCGAAATCATGTCTTGTTCAACATCACTTAATAGGTAATCCCCTTTTACCACTTGACGGTCTGCACCTTCTCCAGAATTACGGCCGATAACGATAATACCAATATCCGATTCTTTCGAAGCAGCGGCAATTTCATTATCTGCCAGAGGCTTTTCAGGAATAGCAGGGATTGACTTACCAAAATCTTCACCCCATGGACTTGGTTTAATTTTATACTGTTCCTGCGAGCGTAAGGTATCGATATATGTCTGGTATTCCTGAAATTCAGTTTGATTTAATTGGTATCCTGCACTCTTTAAGCCATCTGCAATCGAGGTAGTGTAAGCGGCATTCACATCACCGCTTCCTGTTCCACCTTTTACCGTTTCGATTTGTGTATTGCCAAATAACGTGACTTTCTGATTTTTGCTGATCGGTAGCGGCATCTTGTCATTCTTTAAAAGAACCATCCCTTCCGCAGCTGCTTTTCGAGCTGTTTGTGCATGAGCAGCTAAATCAGGCATATCAGAGTTTTGGTACTTTTTAAACTCAGGTGTCTGTATGACGATCTGGAGAATATTCTTAATATTGCGGTCTAGCACCTTTTCGTCCAAATTCCCACCTTCAACAGCTGTTTTAATTAAATCGGATTGGTACGATGCACCCGGCATAATCATGTCATTGCCAGCCTTCATTTGCTCTACCGGATTATCTCCGCCAAACCAGTCTGTCATGACAAACCCAGTGTACCCCCAGTCCTTACGCAAAACAGTTGTTAACAAGTCAGCATTTTGGGAAGTGTATGTTCCATTAAGTTTGTTATAGGAACTCATAACAGACCATGGATGGGATTCCTTAACAGCAATTTCAAAGCCTTTTAGATAAATTTCCCTTAATGCTCGCTCAGAAACTACGGTATCAATGCTATTCCGGTTTGTTTCCTGGTTATTAGCAACAAAGTGCTTGATTGTTGCGCCAACACCGTTCGATTGTACCCCATTCACCATCGCCGCAGCTATTTTCCCTGAAATTAAAGGATCCTCTGAATAGTATTCGAAATTTCGCCCATTTAATGGATTACGGTGGATATTCAGTGCCGGTGCTAATAAAAGGTCGACACCATATTCTTTTACCTCATTTCCCTGAGCTTTACCTACTGCTTCTGCAGTGGCAGGATCCCAAGTGGATGCCAGCGCGGACGCAATCGGGAAAGCGGTTGCATAATAAGTTTGAGTTTGTCCAGGTCTGGTTGGACGAATCCGCAGTCCTGCCGGGCCGTCGGCAAAACGCAGTTCAGGGATCCCTAACCGAGGAATTCCGTAGGTGCCGCCTACTGCTCCGGTAACTTCAAATGAAGGCATACCCCCAAATCCAGGCATTCCTACCCCGACAACAAATTTAGCTTTTTCGACTAAGGTCATCGCTTGAATTACACTGTCAATAGATGCTGCGTCTGTTAAGAAAGGTGCTGTTGTCTGTACTGTAGTAGTTTGGTTTTTTTGTACGGTTGTTGGATTTTGAGTCTGAGCGGATGCAATATCAAAGGTGAGTCCTGAGAGCAGTAATGAAGATGTGAGAGTAATAGCTAGTAATTTTGACTTCTTCTGTTTCCTTAGTTTTTTTAACATAATTCTAATTCCCCCTCAAATAGTTTTAAACTCGTAAATTGAAACGCTTTCATTTGCTAGTTTAACTTAAATAAAGTTTCAGACTATTATTAATTTTCTGGATTATATTGCGAATATCTTCACTATTTTGTTTTGATTAAAAAAACATTTAGAACCGATTGAAAAGAGTTCCTTTACAGTTCTAATAAACCTATATCTTAACTCCATGTCGGATAATGTCTAAGGAATGTGTATAATTCCTCTTGATTTTTTAATAATTAATTGAATATTCAGTCTACAACAAATTAATCTAGTAAATCACAATTTAATGCTACCTCTTGTAACTTATCGGATTACACTCTTCATGTTACCTTCATGAATGTAAGGGTTTTCATTTAAATAAAGGGGTTGTTAGGTATGAAGGGTTATTACAAAGTTCTAAGTTCCTCGATGTTTAGTCTATTGCTATTGTCATCAGGTACTTCAGGAGTTCTAGCAGCAGAACAGCCACAATCGCAAGTTAATGCAACGGCTGTTGCTACAGACAATAGTAGTGCACAAACTGGTGCTGTTGAGGAGCAAACGCCGATGTTAGTCGACCAAGCTTCCATTCCAGCAGTTATTCGGGCCATGACGCTGGACGAAAAGGTAGATTTGATTGGAGGATCTGGAGCGGCAGTAACTGGGGCTGCGGGCGGAACGTTTCTTATTCCACGGCTTGGAATACCGAAACTTACTTTTGCCGATGGTCCAGCCGGGCTCAGGTTTGGATCAACAGCAAAAAAGTCGACAACTGGTTTCCCAATTCCTTCGGCGTTATCTGCTAGTTTTAATAAGAAATTAATGTACCAGGTTTCAAGTGCGATGGGAAAAGAAACTCTTGATTATGGAGTGGATGTTATATTAGGGCCAGCCTTGAATATCCACAGAGACCCAAGGGGCGGAAGAGACTTCGAATATTATTCGGAAGATCCATACTTAAGTGGTGAAATGGCAGCTGAGTTTACAAAAGGCGTACAAGACCAGGGTGTTGGCGTAAGTATGAAGCACTATGCAGCAAATAATCAGGAAACAAACAGACAGTCAGTAAACGAGATTATTTCTGAACGTGCCTTAAGAGAAATCTATTTATCTGGATTTGAGAGGGTGGTTAAAGAAGCGCAACCATGGACAGTGATGAGTTCCTATAATTCTATTAATGGACCTTTCTCTGCTCATAATTCTTGGCTGCTAAATGATGTTTTAAGAAGTGACTGGGGCTTTAACGGAATGGTTATGACAGACTGGGGCGGCTCGAAACAAAATGGAATAGCTATGTTAAACGGCGGAAATGATTTGTCGATGCCAAGCTTGAATGCTGCTGGGAAGGCAGCTGTAAAAGCAGCCATTTTGGACGGTTCATTAAACGAGGAAACACTTGATACGGCAATTGAGAACATTCTTAACTTAGTAGTCAAGTCCCCAACATTTAAAAAATTAAGTACCGTTGACAATACGAAACTAAGCGTAAGTTCTGACCTTGCTGCTGCCGATGCAAAACTTTCACGAGAAGCAGCACCAGAAGGCATGGTTTTATTAAAGAATGAGAATACCACGCTTCCTTTCGATAAGAAAGTGAAAAAGGTTGGAATTGTTGGTAACTCATATACGATGCCAAGCTGTGGTTTTGGTACTCCTGCTTCTGCGTGTACTACAGATAATGCTGCTTCAAAAATGTTCTTGATGGGAACCGGAAGTGCCTATGTAACACCAACTCATACCGTTCAACTTCCAGAAGGCCTGAAAAATGGAGGATATATACCTGTTAACACGAACGCCAGCGGTTCTGAAATTAATGAAAATCTTACCGCTGAAGATGCCGCATATATGGCACAGAATTCAGATATTGGTGTGATTGTGATTGCTAGAGGGTCTGGAGAAGGGGCAGATGGAAATGCAACAACCTTTGAACCGTTAGCAAAAGAATCAGAACTAATCAAAAAAGTTACTGATGCCTATCACGCTGTTAATAAAAAGGTAGTAGTAGTCTTAAACGTTGGTGCTCCGTTTAACACCGTAAGCTGGAGAGATTCTGTAGACTCCATTTTATTATCTTGGCAGCCTGGGATGGAAGCAGGTAACGCGCTTACAGATGTTCTTTCCGGTAAAGCTTATCCATCTGGTAAACTTCCGGAAACCTTCCCGGTCCGATTAGAGGACGCGCCAAGTTATTCGAACTTCCCAAGCTCGGACGGCAATCCAAACTTAGTAAATTATAAGGAAGATATTTACGTCGGTTACCGCTACTATTCTACCTTCAATAAACAAACAGCTTACGAGTTTGGTTACGGACTCTCCTATACTACGTTTGATTATAGCGACTTTAAATTAAATAAAGATACCTTATTAAATAAAATCAAAGTCTCATTTAAAGTAACCAATACAGGTTCCTTTGTTGGAAAGGAAGCTACGCAGCTTTATGTAAGTGCGCCTGACGGCAAGTTAGAAAAACCAGCGATTGAGTTGAAAGGGTTCGGAAAAACTCGTGAGCTTAAGCCAGGTCAAAAAGAGACGTTCAACTTCTTTATTAATCCAAAGGATATTGCTTCATTTGATGAGTCTACTTCCTCTTGGATTGTTGAAAAAGGAACCTATAAATTTAAGATTGGAGCTTCTTCTTCCGATATCAGAGGGACGCTGGATTTTAAAGTCGACAAAGAGATAATTGCAGAAGTTGACAATGACTATGGACCAGATGTGCAATTAGAAACACTATCAAAGTTCAATCAATAGAGAATTATTGACTTTCCTATAAATAACATTTTGGAGGTAAAGGAAAATGCTTAAAAAAATGAAAAAAAGGGCTATATTGGCCACAATGGCTGCAGCTATGACCTTATCTCTCAATACAAACGTTTTCGCTAAGGAAATCAATACACAACCGACATCCTATCAAACCGTGACAGAGATTGAAGATTGGGGAGCAGTTACCACGAAAATAATTGTCAACGTTGGAAAACCAATACCAAAGGACTCTGTTACAACAGATACCTTCAAAGTACATGTGGCCAGAATCGATAAACGGTTAAAAACACCGTTTCTAGAGGAAGGCGACCGCACAATTACTAAGGCATACGTATCAGATAAAGACGGTAATCATGCTGTCCAAACAGGTAAATATGTCGTCTTAGAAATGAAAATTGGCCCTGATGTATCCCTAGGTTCACCTCTTAACTATGATTGGGCTACTACTGGTTTTAATGATTGGATTGATATGAAATATACCATCACACAGCAAAAAGATATTGAAACAAGTGCAGGAACGATTTCAGGATTAGTTGTCGACCAATTCGCAGGGGAAGCAAGAGAACTAGTAGATGATTTTTCAACGGGAAAGGGAATCTATGACAATGTTAATTTAACATATGCGGACTATTCCCCAGCAAAAGACAATCATAAAAACCCATTAATTATCTGGCTGCACGGAGCCGGTGAAGGCGGCACAGATCCAACCATTCCAATCTCAGCCAATAAAGCAGCAAACTTTGCTTCAAAGGATATTCAATCCTACTTTGACGGTGCCTACGTTCTGGCCCCTCAAACTCCGACTTTTTGGATGGACGGTTTAAACGGATTTGGAGATGGAACCTCCAAATATGAGAATGCTTTAATGTCTTTAATTAAGGATTATGTAGCTAATCACAAAGACGTTGATACCAGCAGAATTTACATTGGCGGTGACTCTAACGGCGGATATATGACCATGCTGATGGCGAGGGATTATACAAATTACTTTGCCGCAGCGTTCCCAACATGTGAAGCCTTAAGGGATAACATAATTACAGATGGACAAATTCAAAAAATGAAGGATCTCCCAATGTGGTTTATTGCCGCTAAAGCCGATCCAGTAGTTATCACAACTCAATATGTTGAACCTACGTATAAACGCTTAGTCGAAGCTGGAGCAGATAATGTCCATTTATCATTATTTGATAAGGTAGTCGATACATCCGGTTTATATACCAAAGCAGATGGTACTCCATATGAATACAACGGACACTGGTCTTGGATTTATGTATACAATAATGCGCCAACAGACATGATCAACGGAAAAACATCCACCATCATGGAATGGCTGGCAGCACAAACCAACCCAAACACTAAGTAAACGGTGACAAATAAATGGTGTCAGGCACCACAAAAAGACAACAGGCCGATTTGTCCACCTCAGGTGGACAAATCGGCCTGTTGTAATTTTTTCTTATGTTAAAAGCTGCTGTTACGAATGATTAGTTCTGTGGCGATGAATATTTTTTTGGCTGTTTTTCTACCAGCCATTCTCTCCAAAAGGGTGTCGACGGCCGTTTCCCCCATGATTTCGGTATATACCTTAACCGTGCTTAAAGATGGAAAGACATATTTGGAGATGCTGATATCGTTGACACCGATGATATTAACACGATCTGGAACAGAAATTCCTTCCTCTAACAGGGCCCTTAATGCGCCAACTGCCAGTGAATCATTAGCGGCAAAAAAGGCCGTAGGCAATTGATTGCCCAGTTCTTGGATCGCTTTTTTCATCAAGGCATGCCCATCATCAGCTGAGAAAGTGCCCACATACATACAGTCTTCATGGGACACCCCTTTTTCTGTTAAATAGCGCTTGAAGGTCAATTCCCTCGGGTCTTCTATAATGGACGTTTTATCTTTAAACACTTCTCTGCCACCAATATAACCAATTTTCTCATGACCCTTTTTGATAAAATGATCAAGGACTTTTTTGGTGGCTCTTTCAAAGTCAATAACGATTGAGTCAAACCGATCTTCATCTGGCGAGGTGTCCACAAAGACAATATTTTTGGTAATTTTAAGCAACTCACTCACTTGCTTCTTGCTAAATTTCCCAATGGCAATAAGCCCTTGTATTTCGTTTTCCTTCAAATCCCCATAGTTGTCTTGAAAGTACTTATCAACCTGAATCCCATGGTGCCGGCATTGGTTTTCAACACCCAGCCGAATCGACATGTAATATAAATCTTCCAGTTCTTCTTTTTCGGTATACCACTGCAAAAGGGCAATCTTACCCGACTCCTGTTTGCGGGCTGGCTTCTTTTTATATGATAGTTCCTCTGCCACTTCGAAAATTCTTTTTTTGGTTTCATCACTGACAGAAAGGGTTGTATCATAATTTAAAACACGGGATACAGTAGCAATTGATACCCCGGCGATTTGTGCAATATCTTTGATGGTAGCCATGAATCAGTCTCCTAATGTATTAGCAAAAAAACGATACACTGTTTTGGAATAGTATACTTCCTTTGGATTTAAAATGACAGAGGGGAACTCTGGATGGTGGATCGCATCAGGAAATCCTTGCGTTTCCAGACAAACACCTAAATAATTCTCAGCCCTGACCCCTGAAATAGAAAAAGGACCTGCTAATTGATTCCCCGTATAAAGGACGACACACGGCTGATCGGTCGTGACAAAGAGCGAGCGTCCACTTTCTTCATCACTTAGGATAATTGTATTTTCCCCCTCTTTTGTAAATACAAGCGGGTGGTCGTAGCCATTACCTACAAGTACATTTTGAGGATATGACGAATTTAGCCCCGAACTCAACCTTCTGCCATGTTTAAAATCAAATGGGGTATTTTTAGAATCCAACAACCTACCCGTAGGGATGAGAGCATCGTTCAACTCTAAAAATCGATCACTTTCTAATTTAAGAATGTGTTCTGAACAATCTCGTTTAATATTCCCACTTAAGTTAAAATACGAGTGATTCGTTAAGTTGACTAACGTTTTTTGATCCGTATTACTTTCATAACTAATTTCGAGTTCATTTTTATTATTTAGAATGTACGTAACAGTGGTGTCTAAATTACCAGGATAGCCTTCTTCTCCGTCTGGACTATGATAGTAAAACTTCAAACCGATAGCATTTTCATCTTCAATGATTTCGGTTTTCCAAATAACAGAATCAAAACCCTTCTTGCCTCCATGGAGATGATTAGGATAATCATTGTCTGCAAGATGGTATTCTTGTCCATCCAACTCAAAGCTCGCACCTTTTATTCTTCCGGCTACACGTCCACAAACTGTTCCGAAATACGGTGACCATTCTGTATATTCTTCGAAGGTATCAAATCCAAGTACAACATTTTCAAAGTTTCCTTGGCGGTCAGGGACAACGATTTTTGTAATGACACAACCATAATTCAGACAAGAGACCATCATACCGTAATCATTAACTAGGGTATACTCAGTAACGGTCTCACCTTCGTAACTGCCGAATATTCTATCTAATATTTTCATCGATTTATCACTCCATATTTTTCAGAAAGTAGCTAAACTTGCGGTTGATTGAAGCGAAAGGCGCTCCAATCAACCTAGGGCCAAAGTCAACAATAAGCTTTACATTGCGATTTTTTATAAAGCATTGATAAAACGCTGGAACCCTGCTGCTCCTGCTTCATTCCGCTTAAACACACCAGCATCTTCCAAAACCCTTAAAAATTTCTTTCCTACTTCTTCTCTTACCAGGCCTTCCACATTCACTTCATTGGCAACCTCTTGATAGCGGGCTTTTAGTGATTCCGCCCAGTCTAAATGATAGTCCGCCACATCTGATGGTAACCCGCGGATGTACTTTTCCACTTCCACCAGTTCCTCTTTTAGCCGTGCTGGTAAAACCGCCAGCCCCATTACTTCAATAAGACCGATATTTTCCTTCTTGATATGATGAACGTCAGCGTGAGGATGAAAAATGCCCAGCGGATGTTCATCGCTTGTTCGGTTGTTACGGAGGACTAAGTCAAGTTCAAATACATCCACATTTTTCCGGGCAATTGGCGTAACTGTATTATGTGGTGTCTCTCCGGTTTTCGCCAAAATATCAAGCGTCTCATCACTGTAATTTTTCCATTGCTCAAAAATGTGTGAACCAGCTTCTACGAGCGCACTCACTTGATGAGAGCGAAGGCGAATAACGGACATGGGCCATTTAACAACGGAACACTCTACATTTGGATAACCTGCCATTTTAAAGGTCCAGTCATCCCCAGCCTTCGCCATCGCAAATTGATAATTCCCGCCTTGGTAATGATCATGGGATAAAATCGAGCCGCCCACAATCGGCAGATCCGCATTCGAGCCCACAAAATAATGTGGGAATTTCTCGACAAAGCTTAACAGCCGTAAAAATGACGTGGCACTAACGGCCATATCGGTATGTTTTTCTGATAGAACAATACAATGCTCATTGTAATACACATATGGTGAATACTGGAGGTACCATGGCTGATCTAATAGATTGACTCGAATCATTCGGTGATTGGAGCGGGCTGGGTGGCCGATTCTACCTGCATATCCTTCATTTTCAATACATAGCAAGCATGTCGGATAATCCGTTTTCTGGACCGACCGCTCGAGCGCAATACTTCTGGGATCCTTTTCAGGTTTTGATAGATTAATTGTAATGTCAAGTTCACCATATTCTGTGGCGGTTTTATACTCGATATTCTTACGAATGCGCTTCATTTGAATGTAATTGCTATTTTTACTTAACTCATAAAAATACTCAGTTGCTGCTGTTCGATCCTGTTGATATTTTTCATAAAAAAGCTGATTGACCGTCGATGGCCGCGCGATAAAACAGTTCATAATTTTACTTGAAAAAATCTCTTTTTCATCAAATAATTCTTCAATTACCCCTTGATTGCAGGCATAGTCCACGATTAAATCGAGTAAATCAGGGATATCAAACTGACTGATCTCAGCTAGATCTACTTCCTTAAACTCGGTTAGATTGAGCAAGGACAGAATTTGATTACGCGCATAGATTTCATCATCCCGCTCGATTAATTGAGTGGTAATAGCTTGATTGATTAATTGTTGTATTAGTTGATAAATCATTATGATCCCCTCTATTTCTGATATCCATTAGGGTGACGCTGATGCCAGTTCCAAGCATTGCTAATAATTTGATGAATCGATGTTCTTGTTGGATTCCATCCCAATACCTTTTTAGCTTTTTCCGAAGAAGCAATTAATGTACTCGGGTCTCCCGAACGACGTTCACCGATTTTTACCGGGATATCAATCCCTGTCACTTCTTTCGCTGTCTCAACAATTTCTTTTACCGAGAAACCTTGACTTGAGCCTAGATTGAAAATATTACTCTCCCCGCCATTTTGCAAATAACGTAAGGCTAAGAGATGAGCATCAATTAAATCTTCGACATGAATATAATCGCGGACACAGGTACCATCAGCGGTATCATAATCTTCCCCAAATATCGTCACTGCCGGTCTTTTTCCTAATGCCGCTTCGAGGACAACTGGGATCAGGTGTGTTTCCGGATTATGGTCTTCTCCGATTTTTCCGTCACTTCTTGCTGAAGCAACATTAAAATATCGAAGGGAAACATAGTTAAGATCAAACGCTTTTTCACACCAGGCCATCATTTTCTCCATTGCCAGCTTGGTTTCACCATACGAATTCGTAGGGATCGTTGCTGCATCCTCGGTAATTGGAACTACCATTTGCTCCCCATAAACAGCTGCTGTGGAAGAAAAGACGATGTGCTGGACGCCAAATTCTTTCATCGTTTCAAGAACTATTTGAGTTCCGTATACATTGTTATCAAAGTATTTTAATGGCTCAACCATTGATTCCCCGACAAGGGAATTGGCAGCAAAGTGCAAAATAGCTTCGATGTTTTCTTTTTCAAAAACAGAACGGATAAACTCACGGCTGCGGATATCCCCTTGATAAAAATTAGCCTGTGGATGAACGGCATCTGCGTGGCCTGTTTGCAAGTTATCAATGACAACGACCGAAAACCCCTGATCAATTAACTGATAAACAGCGTGTGAGCCAACATACCCCGCGCCGCCTAATACAAGGATACTCATTTATATCGCTTCCTCCATTTGAATTTCTTTTGCACCGTCACCAATACTCGCTACATAAAATTCTGCTTCATAGCCAATTTTCTCTAGGTAAGCTGCGCCAACATTCTCAATAAAGTTCTCAACCTCTCCATTTGCAACAATTGCGATCGCACATCCGCCGAAACCTGCACCAGTCATTCGCGCACCAAGAACTCCCGGCTGTTTCCATGCAGCTTCTACTAAACTATCAAGCTCCACGCCAGTCACTTCATAATCATCCCGTAAGGAAACGTGTGATTGATTGATTAGTTGTCCAAACACTTCTAGATTTCCTAACTTTAGCTCTTCTAATGCTTTAATGGTTCTCATGTTTTCATAGACAGCATGCTTTGCTCGTTTGCGAACCGTTTCATTGGTAATAAGGTATTGATTTTCATCGAACTCCGCTTCAGATAACTGACCAAGAGCCTCGATCGGCAGCTTCTGTTGAAGCTGTGCCAATGCCTCTTCACATTCTCCTCTTCTTTCGTTGTATTTCGAATCAGCTAATTCCCTGCGTTTGTTCGTATTCATGATTAATATTTTGTAATCTTCCAGATGAATAGGCGCATACTCATATTTAAGAGTCTGGCAATCTAGCAAGATTCCCGCATCTTTCATTCCCATACCAATCGCAAACTGGTCCATGATGCCGCTGTTTACGCCAATAAATTCATTCTCCACTTTCTTGCCAAGCTTGATGAGATCAAGTCGGGGAATTTCTAATTGAAATAGGCCATTTACAAGCACTCCAGTTAACAGCTCAATCGAAGCTGATGAAGAAAGACCTGCTCCATTCGGAATATTGCCTTGAATGACACAATCAAATCCAGAGGAAATCTCATAGCCTGCCTCGATGATGTATCGAATCATTCCTTTTGGATAGTTAGCCCAATTGTGTTCTTTCTTATAATCAAGCTCGTTGAAGTTAAATTCGAGGATTCCTTTTTCAGGGAAGTTGGTTGAGTACAAGCGAACGACTTTGTCTTCCCGCTTCCTTGCTACTGCATAGGTACCATAAGTAATCGCACATGGAAAAACATGGCCGCCATTATAATCGGTATGTTCGCCAATTAAATTAATCCTTCCAGGAGCAAAAAAGGCTTGCTTCGGTAAAACCTGAAACAGATCTAAAAATACTTTATTAAGTGTAATAACGTTCATTTCAAATTCCTCCAGAAGTCATGTGTCTTGTAAGTTAACTACTTTAAATTTTACTCTCTCTAGTAAAAACTTTCAATATTTTTACTAAAATTTTACCTAAATAATTTATAAAAAATAGCGCATGAAATATCATGCGCTATCACGTGTTAATAAAAGCTGTTGTGTTGTCATTTAACCCGCAGCCCGAATACACTTCTACAATGTTTTTCATTCTACTTCAGTACAATATACCTTTAGAATACTGCCCAATAAAAAAAGGTATACTCCCCACCTAATAAGGTGAGGTACTATACCTTTTTTCGTCTGGACTTCTTCAATGGCTAATAGAATTCATTATCCCTCGATCTGCTGCAAGTAAAATACTTGTGATTGGAAATCCCCGCCACGCTCAGCACTCCCGCCATTAACACCATTAAACTCCGTTGGGAGCGGCAGTCCCACGTTCATGAGTTCATCACCATAATAAGTCCGCTCGCTGCCAGCCACTTTATACATGTTCGATGCAGTTATTCCACTAAGACGAAGGGTCTGCTGCTTTTTTGGATTCGGTGTCGCCAAAACCTTATACCAGCCAATCAAGGCTTCCGATTGGTCTTGACTCACGACCATCCACGCCGTTTCATTTTTCGAAAACGGACTCAACAGGCGATAAAAGTGACCATCGCGTATTAACTCACGATGCTGTTTATAAAAAGCTACCTGCTCTTTAATTTCAATGCGCTCTTCTTCAGTTAATTTTACTGGATCTAATTCATAGCCAAATGTCCCAAAATAAGCCGTATTCGCCCTCGTTTGTAATGGCGTCGTCCTTAATGTTTGATGGTTCGGAACAGCCGATACATGAGAACCCATGCTATAAACAGGATATGCAAAGGATGTGCCGTATTGAATCTTTAACCTCTCAATCGCGTCTGTATCATCACTTGTCCATGCTTGCGGCGCATAATACATCATCCCTGGATCGAACCGTCCACCGCCGCCTGCACAAGATTCAAATAACACATTCGGGAACTCACTTGTTAACCGGTCGTAAAGAGCATAGACTCCTAAAATATACCGATGGAAGAACTCACCTTGCTCGTGAACGGCTAGTTTTTGCGAGAATGCTTCAGTAATGTTCCGGTTCATATCCCATTTAATGTACGCAAGATTTGTCTGTTTAATAATAGCGGACATTTTTTCATACAGATAATCGACAATTTCTGGTCTTGAAAAGTCAAGAACCAGTTGATTACGTCCCAAGGTGTAGTGCTGCCCAGGTATACCTACCGCCCAATCTGGGTGCTCCCTAAATAACTCACTATTCGGACTAATCATCTCTGGTTCAAACCAAAGCCCAAATTTCATTCCAGTCTCAGTTATTTTCATGGCTAAGCTTTCCAACCCATTGGGAAGCTTATTTAAGTCGACATGCCAATCACCAAGTGAGGAAGTGTCATCATTCCGTTTTCCAAACCAGCCATCATCAAGGACAAGCAGTTCGATTCCTAATTGACTTGCTGATTTCGCAATTTCCACGAGTTTTTCCTCATTGAAATCAAAGTAGGTCGCTTCCCAGTTATTAATCAAAATCGGACGCACGGCCTTTTTCCATTGACCTTGAATTAAATGCTCGCGGTAAAGGGTATGAAACGCCTGACTCATTCCATTTAAACCTTGATCGGAATAGACCATCACGACTTCCGGGCTTTGAAATGAAGCTTGTGGCTTTAGATTCCACTTGAAACCAAACGGATGAATCCCAACTGTCAGTCGGGCCATATCATAATGATCGACTTCTATTTGCATAAGGAAGTTACTGCTATAAATAAAATTAAAGCCATAGACCTCACCTGTATGTTCCGTCGCCTCAGGTCGCTGTAGTGCCAAGAACGGATTATGGTGATGAGAACTCACTCCCCGCAAACTGAAAATAGATTGAATCCCTGTTTCAAGCTTTCTTTCCTTAACATGTCTCTCCCTTGACCATGTTCCCGCTAAATGAATCATCGTAAAATCCTTATCAGGCAGGTCTAACGATGCTCCCATGAATCGATCAATAACTAATTCTCCTGTACCAAGGTTTTTCAAGGAGGCACTTCTGGTTATCGCAGGTTTGTCACGAAAAATCGTGTAATTTAACAATAACTCCGCTTGCAGGAACTCATCTTTTAAGGTGATTTGCAGTGTACTGGCCTCATGTTGTTCTTCTGTATAGGTTGCTGGAAGACCTTCAAGACGAGGTTTTCCGTCTAGCAGTTGATACGAATCATAGGTGAAATGGGGAACATGATTAGCGGTCGTTTTACTTACACTGATTGCTGGCTCGCGAAAATCAGAATTGCCGTAGGCAGGGTATTCTTGACGCAGTGTTTCCAAGCCAAAGGCAGGATCATCCGCGTATACGTGTGTAGTCGCCCCGGTTGGAACATCATACACTTGCAAGTGGGAAAAATCATCTCGATTCCGCAATGCTTTTCCGTAATAAAGATGGCCTAATTGGCCATTTTTCATCACGTGAAAAATATAACTTATTTGGCCATTTGTTAAATGAAACTGTCTGTCCTCTTGATTAACATGAATTAGCATAACCTTCTCCTCTACAAAAATAGATTGTTTTAAAACTTATAAGGAAAGAGCCTGGCTACTTCAGGCTCTTTCCTCGTATATGTTCCTTTTCAGATTAGATTCTATCGATGTTAAACTCGAATTCCATGTCTTTGTCTGCATGAATTAGATGTTCATCATGTACTGGTGCACCCCAGCTGTCGTCTCCGCCAACACCCATTTGTCTGCCTGCCACGGTGACAACGGTATAATGGACGCTCGGAAGTTCAAAAACATGCTGGGCACTTTCAAGCTCGAATGCTGTGTATGGCGAAAAGTTGCACTCTAACGGTTCACTAACGGAAGAAATTCTAATCCCTTGGCCGTCTCGGTTCGTCAGGTTCACGCGTCGGACTCCCGTGCGGTTACCTGACTCCTGCGGCATCACGTAGCCTGATAGATTATCTGCTACTTGGTTTTTAAAGATTCCTAGTCTTGCACCCATGTTACGGTCACTGTAATTCTCTTCTGGTCCCATTGCATACCACTCAAGTTGGTCATAAACCGCCGGAACCTTGAAGGACACTGCAAAAATCGGCAACTGCGGCAGATCTTCCGCCCCTTTATATTTAGATTTCACACGGACACTTCCATCAGGATACACCGTGTAAACCGTTGTAACGGTTACGTCATTATGAATTGAGAATTTATACGTAAAAGCAAGATCAACTTGACTTCCCTTTTCTGCCACTTGGATATCCACACATTTCCTGGCTAAGCTAGCCGCATACCAGAGACCAGAGTGGAAGCTTTGAGAATAACCACGATCATTGTCAGTAGTCGCCCTCCAGAATAATGGGGCCGGAGGAAGGGCAATCATTTCTTTTCCTCCATAATTCAACGAAACCAGACTTCCCACCTGCTTAGAGAACATGACCGTGAAATCTCTGCCGTGAACGCCAATATTTACATCCCCATGAGCAATCCGCAGTTCTCCCTTTGCGGCCATAGTTTCCCTCGAACCCACCTGGTAGACATATTGACCAAATGCAATCTCATAACCGGCATCTGCCCATAGCGTGTTTTCCTTCAGCTTTAGTGAAGTTTGAATAGAATACTCGCCGGATTTGGCTGCGATGTTTTCAGGCAAGGTAAATTCAAAACGTTGCTCGTTTTGCGGTTCAACAGCTGCTACAAGGGTATTTTTGTACAATTCCTCCCCTTCAAGGAGAAAGGAATATTCCAGCTCATAATCCGCGGGATTCGAGAACAAGCTTTCATTTTTAACGGTAATACCTGTTGGGTCTGGTAGGAGCTTGAAGTTTTGATATAGGAATTTCACTTCCTGCATTTTTGGTGAAAGCTCACGGTTGGCATATACAATACCGTTTGTACAGAATCCGTAATCAGTCGGACGGTCGCCAAAATCTCCTCCGTATGCAAGGAACTCGTTTCCATATCGATCCTTCTTATAAATGGATTGATCAATATAATCCCAAATAAAGCCGCCCTGATACATTGGATACTTTTGCTCTAAATCCGTATATTTGTACATACCGCCAAGTGAATTCCCCATTGCATGCATATACTCGCAGCTAATGTATGGCTTGTCTGGGTCTTCAGATAAATATTTTTCAATATCAGCAGGCTTCGCATACATGCGGCTTTCCATATCACTTGTCGCATTATAGTCACGGTTATGAAAAACACCCTCATAATGAACAAGTCGGCTCGGATCAACCTTTTTAAAATATTTAGAGACATTAAGAATGACTTCACCTGCGTATGATTCGTTACCGCAAGACCAAATCAAAATAGAGGGGTGATTCTTGTCACGTTCAAACATAGAAACAGCCCTGTCCATGACAATGTCTTCCCACTCCGGCTTATTCCCAGGAATGTTCCAAGACGGCTCAACCGCGCCCATTTTCTGCCACGAACCATGTGATTCTAAGTTCATTTCATCAATAACATAGACACCATATTCGTCGCACAACTCGTACCAATAACTCTGATTCGGGTAATGGGACGTCCGGACAGCGTTAATGTTGTGCTGTTTCAGCGTTTTAATATCCCAGAGCATATCCTCTTTAGTTATTGCACGGCCTGACCGGCAATTAAATTCATGGCGATTCACACCCTTGAAGACAATCCGTTCACCGTTTAGTTTCATAATTTTATCGACGAGTTCAAATCGTCTGAAACCGACCTTCTGCGGAATCACCTCTACCAATTTACCTAACTCGTCATATACCTGAATATAAAACTTATACAAATAAGGATTTTCTGCACTCCATAGCGCTGGTTTATCAACCTGCACGGTAACTTTCCACTTTCCGTCAGAGAACTCTCCATTTTGTGTTGCCATAATACAACCATCAGCATCATACAATTCAGCTACTATTTTTGAAGGAGAAGCGATGGCAGGTAAAAGCTTAAGATCGGCTTGAAGTGTACCTTTCGTAAAAGTTGAATCCAATTCCGCGCGAACAGCAGCATCATAAACGTGAATTTCAGGTACTGTGTAAAGGTAAACATCACGAAAAATACCAGAAAAGCGCCAGAAATCTTGATCCTCCAGCCAACTGCCTGTGCTTCGCTGGTAGACCTCTACGGCTAACTTATTTTCACCTTCAACCAGAAAAGGGGTAAGCTCAAATTCTGCTGGAGTAAACGAGTCTTCACTATAGCCAACAAACTCCCCGTTTACCCACACATAAAAAGCCGACTCTACACCTTGAAAGGATATATATACAGGTTTGTCTTCCATGTTTTCCGGCACCGTAAACATCTTCACATAGCTGCCCACTGGATTATGGTCAGTCGGAATCTCAGGAGGACGGATCTCGTTATGTCCGTCCCATGGGTACATTGTATTCACATATTGTGGTTTTCCATAGCCCTGAAGCTGGATATGTCCCGGTACTGTAATGTCTCCCCAGCCCAAACAGTTAAAATCAAGTTGGTAAAAGCGCTCCGGACGGTTATTCGGATTGACGCTATAGGTAAATTTCCAGTTTCCGTTTAATTCATGACGCAGCGGCATGGGACCATCACTTTTAGCCTCCTCTAACGTCTCGTAATATAAGTGATCTGAATGTGCAGGCATTCGATTAACGGCAAACACATTCACATCCGTAAGCCAATTTATGTTTGGAACTGTTGTCATCACAAACCCTCCTTCTATTTCCATTTTCAAAAATTCACTATTTAACAGACCCCATCATACCGGCAACAAAATGCTTTTGCATAATGAAGAAGATAAGGGCAGCTGGTAAAGTTGCAATTACAATTGCTGTCATAATCATTCCAAAGTCAGGTGAGTAGCTGGATCCGAGATTAGAAATTAACAATGGAATGGTTTGGTTTTCAGGTGACTGCAACACAACAAGCGGCCAGAGATAACTGTTCCAGCTAGCCATGAAGGTAATAATCGCAGCCGCTGCATAGGTCGTCTTCATCGTAGGGACGTAGATTCGGAAAAATACCCCCCACTCAGTTAGACCATCAATCCTGCCAGCTTCAATAATTTCCTTCGGGAACATCTTTGTACTTTGTCTAAAGAAAAAGATGAGATAGGCTGTTGTAACCGTCGGCAAGATTACGGCTGCAATCGTATCAATACCAATGATCGGAAACGATTGAGAAATGGTCGCAAACATTCTAAATAGTGGTACCATTAATGCCGCAAATGGAATCATCATTGAAACTAGTAAAATGTTGAACACAAAGTCCTTCGACTTACTTTTATAAATCTCAAATCCATACCCTGCCAATGAGGCGATAAGTAACGCAAGGACAGTAGTGAGAATTGAGATCTTTGCTGAGTTTAGTAATGCAGGTATAAGGTCAACTTGGCCAAGTAACTTGTCAAGGTTTTGCATAAAATGAGTGCCTGGCAGCATCCTTCCTTGCGTTACATCCACAGACTTGTTTGTGGAGCTTACTATCATCCACAGAAATGGAAAAATAGAAACAATGGATGCGATGATAAGGACTGTATAACTGAATGTACGTTTAAGGTTATTCATTTTTATCACCTGCCACTTTAAACTGAATGATAGAGAAGATGACGATCATAATAACAATGGCATAAGAAACGGTGGCCGCATAGCCAAAGTCAGGGGTATATTTAAACGATAAATTATAGATGTACTGAGAAATCGTCATGGTCGCATTTCCTGGTCCACCCTTGGTAATATTCATAACCTCATCAAATAACTGAAGCGTACCTATCGTTGAGGTAATAGATGTAAATAGGATAATTGGCTTCAACATTGGGATTGTTATTTTGAAAAATTGTTGTATGGATGAAGCACCATCTATTTTTGCCGCTTCATAGATCGATTCATCAACATTTTGAAGAGCGGATAAATAGAATATCATGTTATAGCCGGTCCAACGCCATGTGATAGCGACAATTATCGCTATTTTTGCCCAAAAGGGGTCGGTAAGCCATTGAATGGGTTCTGAAATTAGTGAAACTTTCATTAACATGATATTAATAATGCCATCTTGACCAAACAAATATTTGAAGATAACGGAATAGGCAACAAGAGAGGTTACACATGGCAAGAAGATGGCTGTTCGAAAAAATCCCTTGAACTTCAACGTTTTATTATTTAATAAAACCGAAAGAAACAAAGCGAGTAAAATCATCACTGGTACTTGAATAATCAGATAGATCACGGTATTTTTTACTGTTGTAAGGAAGGTAGGATCCTTAAATAACCGCGTATAATTATCGATGCCTGTAAAGGTTAGATTCGCACCCACACCTGATTTAAAAGATAAAATAAGTGCCTGAACCATTGGGTAGAAGTAAAACAAAAAGATCATTACGGTAGCGACGATAACAAAGGACCAGCCTATGATATTATTTTTCGCACGAACCTTTCGGCCTGAATTTGTTTTCGGAAGGGCTTGAGGGTGATTTTCTTTCGCTGTTATCAATTTAAGTCAACTCCTTACATTTTTAGTTCAAGAAAAGAAAAGAGCCTCAGAATATCGCCTGACACATCAGATGGCTCCAATAAAGGATAATAGAAGCCGGCGAATTCCTAAGGCATAATTTCTTTTAAATAAAAGATGTGTTACTTTCTAACTTTCTTTATCTATTTAATTTGTTCTTCAGCTTGCTTTTGAGCATCTTCTAGTACTTTATCAATGTCTTTACCTTTTAGGTAATCCTGCATTCCAACCGCTAATATATCCTCAATTGCATACGTATGCATACCATAGTTTACTTGAGGGATTTTTTCTGTCCAAGCAGCAAAGTCAGAAACTACCTTTTGACCTCCGAAGAAATCATCCGCTGCCTTATAAGCTTCCCCTTCAGCAGCTGGCTTGTAAGTACCGATAGCTCCCATTTCCTTATTCAATGTTTGATAAAAATCAGCATTAGAACCAAAGGTTTTTCCTAAGAAGTCAGCAGCCTTTTCTTTACCTGGGACATTAAGCACGTACCAAGAACTGCCTCCTAAGTTTGAAGCGTTCACGGAGCCTGCAATTCCACCTTGTCTTGGCATTGGAACAACTGCCCATTTGCCTGCTTGTGATGCTTCGGCTTTAATGGATGGTGTAATCCAGTTACCTGTTGGAACAGTTGCAACATCACCGCTGTTAAAGCCTGCAACAAATTGGCCCCAGTCAGAGACAGGTTTCACTAGGTCAGCATCAAGAATCGCTTTATATGTTTGGAACGCTTCCTTTAAAGCCGCGTTGCCTGCAATATCAGGAGTAACCCCGTCGTTCTTTAAATACCATGAACCACTCGTTTGAATCATCATTCGAATCAGACCAAGGTCCTTTGGATCCTGTGTAAGCATTTCTTTACCAGTTGCTTCTTTTACCTTTTTACCGATTTCAATGTATTTGTTCCAGTCAATGTCTTTTAAATCTTCAACTTTGTAGCCAGCTTTTTCTAAATAATCCGTTCTAACGTATAGTCCCGTAACACCCGTATCGAATGGAAGGCCGTAGTTCTTGCCATCTAGGCTAGTAGGGGCAATTTTATACTGAGCGAAATCATCTGCTTTAAAGGATCCCGTTAATTCATGGAACATGTCTGGATACGCCTTAAGGAAGCTTTGCGCACGATAGTCTTCAATTAGGACGATATTTGGCAAGCCTTTTGTAGTACCAGAGCTTAAGCTGGTATTTAGCTTTTGAATAATATCATCTTGAGCGTTTTCAACTACTTTAATATTTACATCTGGATTTTCAGACTTATAAACATCTTTAGCAATGTTCATTGCTTTAATGTTAAAATTCGGGTCCCATGCCCAGACTGTTACTTCATTGGTATCTTTGCCGTTTTCGGAAGCATCTTTATCTTTGGATCCCGAAGAACAGGCTGTTAGCATCAATATACTAACTAAAAAGAGTGCTAGTATTTTTTTCATTGATATTCCCCCAACATTCTTATTTTGTAAGCGTTATCCACCTTACAAATACAATGTTATCATTTGCTTGAATGTAACAGTTAGGACGATATTTTTAATAGATTGTAATATTTTTATAACATGAACACGCTTCCATTGAATTTATTTGTACTATCTTTGGTTTCTATGATTATTTTTAGGTAGGCTGTTTGCTATTTATCCCGTAGCCCGAAAACACTTCGCTTTCCGCGGGCACCAAACAGCCTTTAGGTAACAGAAATTGGAAGGGTGATACGGACTTTTGTCCCTTCTCCCAACTCGCTCGATATTGTCACCCCATATGGTTCCCCGTAAATAAGCTGGATCCGGTCATGGACATTCCGAACACCGATCCCCGAGAACAATTGTTGTTTGCGCTTCGTTCTCGGAAGCTTGCTCTCCGGCGATACTTCCATTCCGTCTCCGTTATCAACTACTTCACAAATTAGATTGTCCCCCTCTTTCCAGACGAGAACATTAATGTAACCTTCACCTTTGCGATTAAATCCATGGAAGAATGAATTTTCCATAAATGGCTGCAAAATTAGTTTGGGTACGTGATAATCCAGACAATCTGGAGCAATGAAATAGTTAACCTTAATCCGATCTCCATAGCGTTTTTGATTAATGAGCACGTAATTTTTTAAATTATCGACTTCCTGCACAATCGAATTGGTCTCGCTGACATTGCCAATCGTATTCTGAAGCAACGAAATCAACGCATTAATTGTCGCCTCCGTCTCTGCTTTTTCACCCATCTGAACCATAAATTTTATGGAGGTCAGTGTATTGTATAAAAAATGTGGATTAATTTGCTGCTGAAGTGCAGCCAATTCCGCATTGCGCTGTTGCTTTTGAGATTCTACAAGCTGTTCGACATACTCATGCAGTTCATCGAGCATGGAATTGAAGGTATTGCCAATTTTCATGGTTTCATATGTGCCAGTTTCAGACACATACTGGTGAAAATCATGTTTCGACGCATTTGCAATTTGCTTTACCAGCCTTGATAATGAATTGGTCAATCTCCTCGTAGCAAGGAACACAATGATGAGCGCCACAAAGACTATCCCCATAGAAATGAGAATAATATCTTTTTTATCAATTAAATCTCCAATTGCTCGTTGTTTGTCAATTACATTGAAAAGATACATATCAAATGATGGAAGGTATTCCATCGAGATAATCTGATCCTGCCCCATAAAGTTTTCAATAATATAGTGGTCGGAACTCGCTTCAATTTTACCAGCGTAATGAAGAAGGTCTTTTGCTTGTTTTCCAATGAGTTGAGACTGGTTGCTCGATACTATGACCCCCTGCTTGTCAACGACAAAAACATTATTCCCAGGACTTGTGTAGTTTGTGAAGAACTTTCTAAATTCACTTTCATCTATGGCAAAAAACATCGCTCCATAGATTGTTCCTTTGATTCGTTCCATTATCACCTTGGATGCAACAATGAACCTGCTATTCTTCTTATCGTTTCGGTGATCGTATTGATACATAAGTTTCTTTGGTTGTTTAAACGTATTACTCATAATGGTACTTGTCTTCAACTCTTCGTCCGATATTGGCCAGTATGCACGATCCGTCGCGAAACTGAAGCCGTTTTTCCCCATGACAAGAATCCCTACCTCGTAAGCATCTAAATTAGATTTGACTCTCTTCATCTGCTGGCCCATATAATAATAAGCACTAAATCTCTCTTTATTGGATTGTTGTTCCTTTGTAAGGATACTTTTCACCGTTCCACTTTGAAGAAGGTTGTTTGAAGATAGGACGATTGAGTAGTTAAACGTCTCAAAGCTTTCCTTTACCTGATTCATTACTTTGGAATTTGTAATGCTAAACTTTTTAATAAAGAACTGTTCTGACATACGAATGGTCGTCCAGGTGATGGTGATGGATACAGTGATAATCATCAGAACGGTAATTAGAAACATAATGATAAACAATCCGTTGTGTTTAAAGCGTTCAGGAATAAATCTCATAGTTTACCATCTCTTATCTTAGTTTTTGCTTTCTTTTGTATTGGCTTGGAGATGATCCCTTTATTTTCTTAAATACTTTACAGAAATAACTATGATCAGAATAACCCACCAAGCCACTGATTTCAGAAATTGATTCTGTCCCCTGAATTAATAGTTTGGTGGCTTCTTCTATCCGAATTCTATTCAAATATTCGATAAAGCTCTCTTTATTGTGAGTGGAAAAATAGCTAGAAAGGTAAGATGGATTAAAATGAAAATGCTTGGCCACCTCTGTAAGGGTAAGCGGCTCTGCATAGTGCTCGCTAATATATTGCATTAGCTTTTTCATATTTACACCTTCCGGCTGATTTTTCATAGCGAATATGCATTTTTTTGCCTCTTCTGTAAAACGGTTCATAAGTTCGACTGCTTCGCTCGCTGACCGTGCTTCATCAATCGATCTAAAGTACGAATACTTGGCATTTTCCAATTCTGTAACGTCATATTCCATATTACTTAAAAGGATACTTATGTTAAAAATGATGTTGCCTAAAAAAGCTTTGTATTCAAAAACATCTTTTGTATAACAATTTGACATTGCTAAACAATAGCTCTGTAGATATTGGAAAGTCACCTCAAAATGTTTGTGTTTTAATTCTTCAGTAAACCAATCTAAATTGAAATTTTCAGGTTTGGGCGGTACTTGGGGAAGATTCGCTTTCAGTAAAAACGGTTGATTGGGAAAATAAAAACGATAACCCAGCAATTTTACGAGACTCTCTTTGTAGATGCTTCCTAGTTGAGAAAGGTCGGTAAACTCCTCCGTCAACGCAAGACTGATTCCCTGAATGGACTGGGCAAGTTGGCCGGTAAATGAGATGACTGTTGGAAGATCCTTCTTATTTAGATTAAGTAAGTACCCAATGATATTTGCTTCATCGATTAAAGACTCGTAGACTGCTTGTCCTAGGTTATCCTGAAATGCCGCTTCCATTTTCCCTTTGATATTGGTTTGAAATTCTTTGCTATTTTTGGATTGGTGGTTCCTTAAGTCCGCACCGATTAAACAATAATGGCTGTTTGGAAAAGCTTGAGATACTACATCTGGTTCATAATTTACTTCATAACCTGAAATGAGTTTATCGATAATCTGCCCGATTGGGAGATTGCCATTTAATCTATTCATTTTCTGAAAGGAAGGAATGCGGCTTGCTGCAGTTTTCAACGCCTTTAACAGCACGTCTGCGTTAAGTTTTGGCTTTAAAATATAATCAACAACACCACTTTGGAAGGTGGAACGTACATAATCGAATTCTCCAAAACTACTCAAAACAATAATTTCAATTTGAGGATACTTATCCTTCACAATTCTTGTTAATTCTTCCCCATCCATGATGGGCATCACGATATCGGTGATGATGATATGTGGTTTGGTCGCTTCAATTAACTCAAGGGCTTCTTGACCGTTCGAAGCCTCACCCACAATCATAAACCCCTCTTGTTCCCAATGGATATAGTGCTTAATCCCTTGTCTGATTAACATTTCATCATCTACAATAAGTGTTCGGCATAACTCCCCGACTGTCAAAATAATCCCTCCAGAGGATGACATGTACAATTAATAATTTCAATATTTTAATTATACTATATCTATTCTGAATACTTTTTCATTAAATTGTTCGATTAGTTGCAGAACTGAGAAAACCAAATAGGGCCCTATCCAAACAAAAGAATAGGACCCCGTACTTTTTATTTATAACCAATACGCTAAGAGAAAGGGACATAGGGTGTCAGGCACCGCTCGTGGACATTTGTCCACGAGTGGTGCCTGACACCCTTTCATTCGGTATTAAAAATTTAATTGGATTTTTTGTGCCTCTTCCAGCCTTTCATGTTTTTCATTAAATACATCGCTGGTTAGGATTTTTATCCATTCAATCTGTTTATCGTTTGCTTGGTCGACGATGAAACCTAAACTACCACGCTTTATTTGGCTTCCTTCGATTTCCCCATTTAAATGTTCAAGATACATATCCTGTTTCCAATCCTGTTTTACTCCCGTATTTGTTTCAAACAGGGCGACTGGGGCAAAATTTCGTTTTTCTTTGGCGTGATTTTCAATATCCACACTTATTTTAATAAAATCAAATTCCTCTTCTTCCGTTAACGGGTGGAAATAATCAATGAGACTGTAATCAGGCCGGTAGTGCAGTAATTTTATTTCTTTGATCGTGTACTCGATATCCCCAAAATGATATGCCTTATTTATTTGTTTTATCGATTTTAAGGTAGCCTCTCCTTTTTCATCCGTAACCGACTGGCCTGGGTTTTGTAACGTCGAATCATCAGTAACCTGAGGGCTATTATAATAGGCAGTGTGATCATCTTCCGATATATTTTTGGTTTCCGTGGAGGTTTTCTCCATGTTTGAACCGGTTTTTTCATTAGTTGGTAGTATTGAAACGAATGAGCAGCCAGTTAACAGGAAAACAAATAATAAAATTATCATGGCCTGTTTCACATCGATTCCTCCCATCAAGTAAAAATGCCTTTTTTAGCAAGTGATCCCATTGCTTAAATTACAACGGGATCTACCATTGCCAAATCCTTCGTCCTCATTATTTTGAAACCCTATCTTACTTGTCTTCAATGACTGTTTTTCTACTTCCTTTTTCAAGAATGTCAAAGATGATTTTTGCATTGTCTGTATTATCAATTTGTCCAGCGAAGCGTTCGCTTGCAGGGCCGAATGCATATACATTTACATCTTCACCCGTATGTCCGCCCGTCGTCCATCCTGTGAATGAACGGGTATCAATAATTTGTTCAATTGCATTATCAATATCCACCACTTTCTTTGCAGCAGCGGCATCTTTAACAGATTGAATCTCTTTCTCTGTTAAAGGAAGATTGATAAATTTATTTAACGTTTCTTTCACATCTGCACCGTTGGCAATTTGCTCTGCCATATAATCTGGCGTACGTTTAGCAGCATTGATTGGGGCACTAAACCAGTTGTACTCGCCGCGGGCACCTATGGAGTAACCGCCAGTCGAATGGTCTGCTGTCGCTACAACCAGTGTATGTCCATCCTTTTTAGCGAAATTAATCGCTGCTTTGAACGCCTTTTCGAAATCTTCCATTTCACTCATTGCGCTAACAATATCATTATCATGGCCAGCCCAGTCGATTTGACTTCCTTCCACCATTAAAAAGAAACCCTTTTTATTTTGATCTAAGCGCTCAATGGCAGAGTTCGTCATATCTGCAAGCGAAGGCACCTCTTCTGTGCGGTCAATCATTTTTGGCATGCCGCGTTTCGCAAATAAACCGAGTACCTGATCGTTCTTATCCTTTTTCAATTCTTGAAGAGTAGAAACATAGCTGTAACCGTCTTTTTTGAATTCATTAGTAAGGTTACGGTCTTGACGGATAAATAAATCGGAGCCGCCTCCTAAAAGGACGTCAATTTTGTGTTGACCATTAACCTTTTCATTATAATAATCATCAGCAATAGCATTCATGTTATTTCGGTTTACATCATGGGAGCCGAATGATGCTGGTGTCGCATGTGTAATTTCAGACGTAGCAACAAGACCTGTTGATTTCCCTTGCTCTTTTGCAGCTTCAAGCACTGTTTTAACTTCAGATTTGTCGTTATCAACGGCGATGGCAGCATTATAAGTTTTAACCCCAGCAGCCATTGCTGTTGCTGCAGAAGCTGAGTCTGTTACATTTTGCTTCGCATCCTCCGGATAGGTAGTTTGTTGTCCAACCAGAAATTTATCAAACTCAGTTGGCTCTACTTTTTTCGTAGCAGGATTGTCCTTTAAATAACGATAGGCCGATGAATAAGAAACACCCATCCCATCACCAATTAGAAAAATGACATTTTTAATTTCCGCATTGTTATTAACTGCTGTTTCCGATTGTGCGTTTGCAGTACTAACTCCTGTAAGATTGCTAAACGCTATGGTTGAAAGGACAGCAACTGGAAGCACCTTTTTCATTAATTTTTTCTTAAACAATTGGATTTCCCCCTCGATTACAGATGTTATTACGATTTCCATTATAGAAGGGGTTTATTAAGCAAATGTAAACAAATGTAAAGATGTAATTCATTGCATTACGCAAAATATAGGAACTTCGTATTATAGGCAATGGAATTTTGACTAAACTAGTTTTTCAATTATGATTACGGATAAACTTCTCCTGAAAATGGCATATTTTTCTTTATATTTTCTTAACAAAAATGGAACATTTGCTTAAGAGTAATCTTCAAGATAAACAAAAGATGCCATTAGTTCACTAGTGGTGCCTGACACCTTTTTCTGTTACTATTTTGAATAGAATTATATTTTCGTATAGATACGAGATTAGGATTAGGAGTACAACTTATGTTGAGGAACAAGAATGTTTGGATATTGTTAACAGGGGAATTTATTGCCGGCCTCGGTTTGTGGCTTGGTATTATTGGTAATTTAGAATTCATGCAGGCGAAGCTGCCTTCGGACTTCTTAAAATCACTTCTTCTGGCTGCAGGATTGCTTGCAGGAATTGCGGTTGGTCCCTATGCAGGCCGGCTTACTGATCAGGCAAGTAAAAAAACAGTCATGCTGTTAGCCGGATTTGTAAGGGCTATCAGTGTCATTTTTATGTTAATAGCGATTGCCACTGGCTCGATCTGGTGGATGGTCGTATTTTTAGTCTTGCTGCAGATTTCCGCAGCGTTTTATTTTCCAGCCCTTCAAGCGTCGCTGCCGCTGATTGTGGCTGAAAAGGATTTGCTCCAATTAAACGGTATTCATATGAACGTATCGACGCTGTCTCGCATTATCGGAACTGCGGTGGCAGGGATATTGTTGGTGATTCTGCCATTATCAATGCTATATGTCAGTTCTTTGGTCGCGTATATCGGACTATTTATCCTTACTTGGTTCTTGGATATCGATGAATCGAGGGAGCTGCAACTTGCAAAGAATACCCCTACTGAAAAAACTAGTTTTAAAGACGTTTTTCCAATTATTAAAAGTTTGCCCATAGTCTTGATGACGCTGATCATGACATTGGTCCCGGTCCTATTTCTGGGCGGATTTAACCTAGTAGTTATTAACATTAGTGAACTCCAGGATAGTTCGGCCATAAAGGGCTGGATTTACACAGCAGAGGGAATCTCCTTCATGCTTGGCGCTTTTTTCATTAAATTAATCAGTGACAAAACTTCACCCTACATCATCTTATTTGCCTGTTCGTTTATGATTGGAGGATCCCAGCTGCTTCTCTATTTGGCTGACATTCCTGTGTTGACCATTGTTGCGTTTGCGCTTTTTGGATTTTCTGTCGGCTGTTTTTTCCCAACAGCTGCCACCATTTTTCAAACGAAGGTACCGAAGGAATTTCATGGCCGCTTCTTTTCATTTCGGAACATGCTTGACCGGATCACATTTCAGATCGTCCTGCTCATTTCAGGCTTTCTTCTTGACCTCATCGGCCTTCAGCTCATGTGCGTATTGTTCGGAGGTATATCCATCATCATGACAGCTATCTTTTATACCAGACATAAATACCTTCAAACCCGGCCAGCCAAACAAAATAACTAACCTTAAAAGGCACCATCCACAAATCG
>NZ_JBJORY010000017.1:0-85615 GCF_046562815.1 Neobacillus sp. 204 | reverse complement strand
ATAATTGAAACTAAAATTTATTGTTTGTTTGCACGATTTTGTTTGTTTAGTTTTCAAAGAACAATTTGTTCAATCGCCCAAAAGCGACTTTATTAATATATCATCCGCCAGCTACAATGTCAACAACTTTTTTCGAAGTTTGTTAGGTCAGCAGCGACGTTTATTAATATACCAAGATACTTAATAACTGTCAACAGATCTTGCAAAAAAAAATGAAGTTTTTTCTTACCCCTTTTTCCTGTCCTTCTTCCCTCTTCTCATATACTTAAGACAATCATGGGGAGAAGCCACTCTTCGAAAAAGGGTAAACAAAACTTTATATCTCTCTTCCATTGCTCTTTTTACTATATGATCAATACGATCATCTCTCAAATCAAATAAAATTTCATCCATTTCTCTTTTAATAAGGTATTCCATTTCTTTTACTTCTTTATCGTTTATTAGAAGCCCAAACATTGAATAACCTCCAGCGAAATATCTAGTTATAGTAGTCTTTTCCAATTATTGAAATTTTATAATAAAATTTTCTAATCATATTTTTAAAAAAATCGGCATAGGTTGAGACATGGACAGTATTGGACGAGGTGGGGACGATGAAATTCTTTTTTGTATTTAACGGGAAGTCTTTGAAGAACATTTCACTAATTTTAATTGCTGCCTTTTTTACAGCATGGTTTCTCTACATAGAGAATCTTACACAAATTCCTGTCTTTTCAACAAAGGATGGTCCGAAAGCTATTTATAGAGGGGAAAAGGACCTCGCACTTACTTTTAATATCGGTTGGGGTGACGAAAAGGCAGAGCCCATTTTAGATACGTTAAAGAAGGAAAATGTTAAGGCAGCTACTTTCTTCTTGGCTGGTTCATGGGCAGAGCGACACCCAGACATTGTTAATCGCATCATAAAGGATGGTTATGAAATCGGGATTCTTGGATACGAGTACAAAGACTATCGAGATTTAGAAGATGTGAAGATTGGCCAGGATATCTCAAAAGCACAAGAAGCCTTCAGGAAACTAAATGTGAAAGATATTAAGCTACTCCGTGCTCCGACCGGTCATTTTGATGAGCGTACCTTAAAAATTGCCAAGAGGTATGGATATACTGTGGTCCATTGGAGTGTCGATTCAAAAGACTGGAATAATCCTGGTGTACCGGCCATTATCAAAAATGTAGATAAGGCAGACAAGGGCGATATTGTTCTACTTCATGCTTCTGATGCAGCAAAACAGACAGCAAAAGCACTGCCATTAATTTTAAAAAATATTCATCAAAATAGGTTTAAATTAGTTACAGTTTCAGAAATGATAGCGAATGGTGAAGCAAGTTCAAAAGAGATTAGATAGATAAACGAATAAAAACCGTCCAACACATTAAATGGACGGTTTTTTTGACTTTTTCGGGTTTGCTTGTTTATTATTTTTTGAATTACTTTTGGACTGACTTGCCCTTTTTTGTCTTTCTTGGTCAGATTGCTGGTTTAATTTATGCAAAATTAATAATTGATAAGCATTACATCCCATTAAGGCAAACATCATTAAATAAAGCCAGCTCTGTTCATTTACACGAAGGACAGGTACCCACTCAATTAATGTAACCACAATCATAAAGAACATGGCGGGAATAAATGCATCCCGATTGGTTTGTTTCACTTTATACCATGCTACCGTCAAACCAACGACCAACAAAATGATTGCCGGGCCAAAGTAAGGCAGAACAGAACCGTCCGGGCCAGCAAAATTTTCAAATCGAAGATAAACTAAATCAAATAAACCAAATAGAATAAGGACAATTTGAACAGCATTCCACAGTGAAACAGATTTAAAGATTCCTAATCCAAAACGATGAACCGTTAAATATGCAAAAAAGCCCATTTGGCTGATAACACTAAACAAAAAGCCCATGACAATTAACCAAATCAATGTCGACAAAATATCAATGACTTTAAATTCAGTAAAATAGGGCTCAAACTCATTCCAGCGAACAATAAAGCCCACAATAGCCGTTGTGAGTCCGCCCACTAATAATGTGTTTAAAAATAGTTTTACCCAATTACGGCTTGTCACACTATAAACCTCCATACTACAAAAATAAACACCATAATGATTGTACCAAGCTAAAATTGAAAAATCCATATTTTATGATTCCTTACGCATAATCTTTCAACAGTTACTACATGCTAAACTTAAGGATTTTTATGTGAAAGGGGCTTATCAATGAAAGCGAAAAGCATGTTGCTCCTCCTGCCCATCATGGTGTTCCTGACAAGTTGTTCTTCCAATGACGTCGGTGCCGGGGGACAAATTGATTACGAAGAAACGAAGAAAATGGTCGTTGATATTCTTAAAACAGATGATGGTAAGAAAGCAATTCAAGATGTAATGTCAAGTGATAGCATGAAGGAAAAACTTGTGATGGATCAAAAGGTAGTCACTGATACCATCCAGCAAACACTCACGTCAGATAAAGCAAAAGACTATTGGAAAAAAACGTTTAGCGATCCAAAATTCACACAAGCCGTTTCAAAAAATTTAAAAACTGAAAACAAAAAGTTGCTTAAGGAATTAATGAATGATCCCGAATATAGAGGTATGATGATTCAAGTTTTTAAAGAGCCGGAAATCCAAAAAGAGATGGCAGATGCACTAAAAAGCAAGGAATACCGCGAGCATCTTCAGAAAGTCATTACAGAAACTGTGGATAGTCCCTTGTTCAAAGCGAAAATCCAAGAATTACTCTTAAAGGCTGCAGAAGAGGCGAATAGCAAATCCGCTAGTAAAAGCCAAAGCACTGATCAAGGTGGCAGTAAAACAAACACAGGGGGCGGAAGCTAATCACTCATCTAAGACCATTTTTCCCCAAAAAAGAGAAGCCTTTTCACAGCAGAAAAGGCTTCTCTTTTTGCATTTATTATTTTTTAAGTAAACTGGTTACTTTTTCTGCAATTTCTAAATAAATTTTACCGGTCTGATGGTCTTCCTGATAGATGGATGGAGCAAAGTCTTCGTCGTTCCAATCAGGCTGGTTAAGTGGAAGACGGCCGAGAACTTCTGTATTCAATTCCTCTGCTAATTTATCGCCGCCGCCTTGGCCAAATACATATTCCTTTTCCCCAGTCACTTTACTTTCAAAGAACGCCATGTTTTCAATGACACCAAGAACTTCATGGTCAGTTTTTAGAGCCATTGCGCCAGCACGTGCTGCAACAAACGCAGCTGTTGGATGTGGAGTAGTTACGATAATTTCTTTACATGCCGGAAGCATGGTATGAACATCTAAAGCAACATCCCCAGTTCCAGGCGGTAAATCTAAAAGTAGATAGTCGATATCGCCCCACTCAACTTCACTAAAGAAGCTATTTAACATTTTCCCTAACATCGGTCCACGCCAAATAATTGGAGAATTGTCTTCAACAAAGAAGCCCATTGAAATTACTTGGACGCCAAAACGTTCTACAGGAATGATTTTTTCTCCTCTTACCACAGGTCTTTGAGTAATTCCCATCATATCCGGCACACTAAATCCATAAATATCTGCATCAATCAATCCAACCTTTTTGCCTAAACGTGCAAGCGCCACAGCAAGATTCACCGATACCGTTGATTTACCGACACCGCCTTTTCCACTGGCAATAGCAATGAAGGTGGTATTATTTGAATTAAGCAAGTTTGTATCATTATTTTCTGGTTCCGCATGTCGATGCGCTGCTAATACTTCTTCAGGTAGTTCACTAAAACGAATTCCAACCGTTGCCGCTCCAACTTCTTTCAACAAATTGACAATTTGTGTTTGTAGTTGGAGTTGTTCTGCTGTACCCGTTTTCGCGATGGCTACTTTTACGCTGACATGGTTTTTTTCTTCTTTAATTTTTATTTCGACAATAGCATTTAATTCAGCTAATGTTTTATGTAAAAATGGTTCTTTAAGGCTGCCAAGAACCTCATGCACTCTTTTCTCTGTTAACATAAAAAAGCACCTCACCTTTTGAATTCGTTTCCATCTCTCAGTATATCATAACCAAGTTAAGAAACAGTTAAATGAATCACACGGAATTTTAATCGGACTACAGAAAATTCTTGGATAGTTTTTCAAAAAAAATAGAAGGTGTTTTTCTCACCTTCAATACTCTGGTTCGACAAGTTCTTTTTCATTTGTGTAATAACGATTAATTCCTTGATAGATGGAGATTGCAATTTTCTCCTGGTAGGAATCCTTTTTTAAATTTTCCTTTTCGGCCGGATTGGATAAAAAGCCAACTTCCACCAATACGCCGGGCTTCTTTGCATTCTTTAAGATATACACATTATTAATGGGCTTCGCCCGCCTTGTTGTGTTCTTTAAATTTGTACGCAGCTCATCTTGGATAAATTTGGCTGCTTCTGCATTTTCTTTATATTGAGGCGCATAGAAGGTTTGGGCCCCGCTCCACCTCGAAGAAGGAATCGCATTTAAATGAATGCTGACAAAAAAGTCATTATCACCTTCATTGATCATTTTTAGTCTAGTTTTTAAATCCTCCACTTTTCTTCGACTGTAACCTCTTGTATCAGATCCAGCTAAATCTGTATCTGTTTCTCTAGTCATAATGACAAGGGCCCCCTGCATTTGCAAGTAATCCCGAACTTTTTTGGTAATCTCTAGGGCAATGTCCTTTTCTAAAGTTTGACCCGTTCCAGCGCCGCCATCAGGACCGCCATGGCCCGGGTCAAGTAAGATGATTTTTCCTGACAACGGAAGATTCCACGAATTCAACGAGTCATCCTCTAAAAAGTCATACTGTAAAACAAAGAATAAGACAAATAACCCTACAATAAAACTAATTATTTTCAGTCTTCGCTTTGACACCCCTATCAGTCCTTCCCGCTCGTCCCTATTCTCTAAACTATATGGGACAAAGGGGGGGTTTAGAACAGGAAGAAATGTCAGACTTTAGTGAAGACGGAGCTTGTGGCGCCTTTGCCCTTTTTCATAGCCTTCTCTCCACCAGATATGGATATATTGCTCACATAGATAATAAAGTGATTCACTCATGGTGCCCTCTTCACCGCTTCCCCAATAAAGGAAAAAATTATATAGGGTATCAATTAAATGTTTTTCTTCTCGATAGCAGCGTTTGCGAACCTCATCTAAGTCTTCTCCATAATAACCAAACTTGCTGAATTTTGCCCCCAATAAAAAGGCTTCAAGGGCAATGTCATAGCATGCTTCTTCTATGCCTGTATTCATTATTAGGCTGGAGGCAATTTTTGTAGAGCCAAAGTATTGTTGGACTCGTTCTTTTAATGTATTAATCGATAACTCCCGAAGGACGGAACGCTCATATTTTATTTGTTTTTCCCGTTTTTTTTCTTTAAAGGTCGTAATTACTGTCACTACTTTTCACCTCTTACAACTATTCTTTATCTGAGGTTCAGAAGAAATGCAAAGTTGCGGTCGAATAAAGTTGCCAATTTTTATCCGATGGATCTAGTTCGTCCTGATCATTGTTAACAAAGTATTCAAACCATTATTTAGTTATTTTTTGTAAAATAAATTATGTAGGAAAGGAAGTGGAATATGACGCCATATAAACCGCGCATGATGTCGATTAACTTCGAATCCGAAAAATGATTTATACATTTTAAATCATAATGAGATGTGTTTTTGTGTGTTATTGAGGCTACTATTGTTCGTACATAGGAGGGATAGGCTACCCTACGTACCTTTTTACTCCTTATAGCCGTTTATAAAAGACTATTGTCTGCCTTAGTTGTTCTTTTTTTCACTGTTTGGTCGTCAATAAAGCTTATTGGCTACCCTGGTGACTCTTTTTCCACCCTGCTCGGTCATCAATAAAGCCTATTGGCTACCCTAGTGACTCTTTTTCCACCCTGCTCGGTCGTCAATAACGCCTATTGGCTACCCTAGTGACTCTTTTTCCCTCCTGCTCGGTCGTCAATAACGCCTATTGGCTACCCTGGTGACTCTTTTTCCACCCTGCTCGGTCGTCAATAGCGTCGATTGGCTACCCTGGTGACTCTTTTTCCCCCTGCTCGGTCGTCAATAGCGTCGATTGGCTATTCACTCCCCTTTATATCATTAACTGTCGTCTTCCCTCAGTCTAAAGTTGTAGTAAAACTTCAAGCTTTTTTCTGAGGGAGGATTTTCCAGAAACCTGTATGCTTAAGTCATCAAGAAACAAAGGGGAGAGACGATATGAATAATAAAGTTGTAATGATTACTGGGGCTTCTAAGGGTTTGGGTAGAGCGTTAACATTGGCTTTTGCAAAGGAAGGAGCTAGGCTTGCGATCTGCTCGAGATCAGAAGAAAAACTGCTAAAAGTGAAAATAGAAGCTCAAAAATTAGGTGCTGAGGTTCTCGCAGTTACCGCTGATTTATCCAAATCGCGGGATGTGGAGCGATTCATTGCGTTGACAGAGGGAACATATGGACATATTGATGTGCTAATTAATAATGCATCGGTATTGGGCCCTAGTCCGATGCCACTGCTTCTTGATTACCCAGAAGAAGACTTTGCCGAAGTGCTGCGCATAAATGCCGTTTCGCCATTTCTTGTTACAAGGAGAGTAATTCCGGGAATGCTTGAGCGGAATGAGGGCTCCATTATCAATGTAACTTCCGAAGCTGGTCATACTGGTTATGCAGGCTGGGGTGCTTACGGAATTTCCAAATTCGCGGTAGAAGGCCTCACCCAGACGTGGGCGGATGAATTAAGTGACACAAATATTAGGGTTAATATGGTCGACCCAGGAGAAATGGATACAGATATGCATCGGTTGGCGGTCCCTGATTGCGATTACCCATTGGCTAAACCAGAGGATATTGTGGACATATTTTTATTTTTAGCCTCAAGTAAGTCAGCAGGAACAAATGGCCAGCGGTTTGAAGCCCAAGCTGAGGAGGAATTATGATGGCGACACGAGCATTGGATTTTCACCTTCCTGATGAATTGAATGCATCCCTTCCCCCTGAAAAACGCGGCCTACGAAGGGACCATGTCCGGATGATGGTTCTCGATCGGGTTACAGGGGAAATCAGCCATGACCACTTTTTTGACCTGGCCAATTATCTCGAGCCCGGGGACCTGCTCATTGCCAATAATAGCCGAACCATCCCTGCTGTATTACACGGTAATTGGATTCGAAACTCGGATCCAATCGCACCCAATGTTGAAATTCGGTTGGCTAGGCGCTGTCGTGAAGATCTCTGGGAGGCACTAATTGTTGCTACACCTGTAAAACCGGGAGATATACTTGAATTTTCTCCCGACTTGTCCGCTATAGTCATTAGCCAGAAAGGGAATTCTCCTCTAAAGATCATTGAATTTACGAAAAAAGGAACAGAATTATTTAATATGATTTATGCTCTTGGTGAGCCTGTCCGTTATGAATATATCGAGAAGCCCTGGGATCTTAATTACTATCAAACCATTTTTGCCAGTCACCCTGGTTCAGTGGAAATGCCCTCCGCGGGTAGAGCGTTTAGTTGGGAGCTAATTTTTAAATTAAAGCGATTGAACATCCAGCTCGATTTTATTCAATTGCATACAGGCTTAAGTTACTTGCTTGATGATAACTATCATCAAGCACCTGATGAAAATGTCGAGGAGTATCAAATCCCTGAACGGACCATGGAACGGATTTTAAAGACAAAAGCCGCTGGCAACCGCGTCATTGCGGTAGGCACCACCGTGGTTCGTGCTCTTGAGAGTGCAGCCAGAAATGGAGTCCTATCGGGCACAACCAATCTCTATATCGATGGGCAATATCTCTTAGAAATAGCCGATGGAATCATTACGGGTCTTCATGAACCGCAAGCTAGCCACCTCGATATGCTTTCCGCCTTTGTATCTGAGCAGCATTTGCTTCAAGCATACAATCATGCCATCGAAGCCGGCTATTTATGGCATGAGTTTGGGGATATGAATCTAATTTTATGATCCTAAGGAGGCATAAGCATGCGATTTCATCACTATGGTTTAGAGGTACCTAATCTCGAGGAGTCCGTTGTTTTTTACAAAAAGCACTTTCGACTTCAGGAAGAAAGCCGCGTCTCTTTCATGGAGGAAGATATTGTGTTCCTGGCTGCCAGGGAGTTCAGGCTTGAGCTAATTTCTAGTCAATCCGCGGAAAAAAATGCACATTTATGCTTTGAGGTAGATGATCTCTATGAATTGATGAAACGGTTTGAACACATCCAAAAAATCGAAGGTCCATACAAACTAGAAAACGGTTGGGAAACCATTTTTTATACAGGTCCGAATAAAGAGGTCATTGAGTTTTTGCAGGTAAAGCCTGCTTAGTGAACTCAGGAAAGAAGCTGTCAGAAGAGGCAGCTTTTTGACGTCAATATGGCGCGAACCATCCATCCAATAAGCTATAATAACAGTAAATGCAGACAGTGGAGGAGAATAGTATGTCAGAGGAGAATAAGGATATTGGCATCTTAAAAGAAATCGCTGAGCTTTTAAATGAAGGAACGGATACAAATGACGTGTTATCCGGAGTGTTGAAGAGACTTCTCCAAGTAACAGGATTAAAAACTGGATGGATCTTTTTAATCGATGAACATGGTATGCATCACCTCGCAGCAGACGAATCACTGCCCCCTGCTTTGGCTGCTGACCAAAAACGAAGAATGTGTCAGGGTGACTGCTGGTGTGTAAATAAATACAACCGCCGAAAACTGAATAAAGCCACGAACATTATGGAATGTAAACGAATTGAAGATGCGATCGAAGAGAAGGCTGGGGAAACCTGTGGACTGACGCATCATGCGACCGTCCCGCTTGGTGCTGGAAATGAACGATTCGGGATATTAAATGTAGGTTCCCCTTACAAAACACATTTTCAAAAAGATGAACTCGCATTACTTGAAGCTGTTGCCTATCAAATCGGCACGGCGCTGAAACGGATAAAACTTACCCAGCGGGAACAGGAGACTGCGCTGGTCGCTGAGCGGAATCGGCTTGCAAGAGATCTTCATGATTCTGTTAATCAGCTGTTATTTTCCTTAAGCCTTACAGCGAGGGCTGGAGTAGAAATGACAGAGCAAGATGAAGTGAAACAAACGTTTGGCTATATACAGGATTTAGCGCAGGAAGCGCTTGGCGAAATGAGAGCATTAATCTGGCAGCTGCGACCGCTTGGATTGGAGAATGGAGTAGTAAGTGCCCTGAAAAGTTATGCGGATATGCTTGGACTGTCCATTGAAGCAAACATCACAGGAGCTGCTAGCATTCCAGGAACGGTCGAGGAAGCATTGTGGCGCATCGGCCAAGAGGCTCTGGCCAATTGTAAAAAGCACTCCCAGACCACAGAAACCAGCCTCACCTTTCATACTGCCAAAGATGAGGTTGTCATGTCCATCAAGGATCGCGGCTGCGGCTTCCACTTCGGAGAAAATCTCGAGATCCCCTCATTGGGATTACAAAGCATGAAAACACGGACAGAGGTATTAAATGGCCAATTTCATTTAAAAAGCAAACCTGGAAGCGGGACAGAAATAGAAATTCATATACCGTATTAAGGAGGAGAACTCAGTGAGTATCCGCGTACTAATCGCCGATGACCATCACGTCGTCAGAAGAGGTCTAGTCTTTTTTCTTCGGACCCAAAAAGACCTTGAAATTATCGGGGAAGCTGCAAATGGCAAGGAAGCGATTGATCAGGCAAAATTACTGAAGCCAGATATTATTTTAATGGATTTGGTGATGCCGGAAATGGACGGAATCCAAGCCACAAAGATTATTAAACAAGAACAGCCAGACATTAAAATCATGATGTTAACAAGCTTTTCCGACCAGGATCATGTCATTCCAGCGCTCGAAGCCGGTGCATCAGGGTTCCAGTTAAAAGATATCCAGCCCGATGAACTAGTCACATCCATTAAAAAAATCATTGGCGGAGAAAACCAGCTTCACCCAAAGGCTACCTCTCATTTACTAGCCAATTTGTCCAATAAAAACAAGCAAGAAAAGAATTTACTAGCGGAATTAACGAAAAGAGAGTTGGATGTTTTAAAAGAAATAGCCAACGGAAAAAGCAATAAAGAAATTGCCGCCTCGTTATTCATCACCGAAAAAACTGTAAAAACCCATGTATCAAACCTTTTGTCGAAACTCAAATTGGCTGACCGGACACAGGCCGCCTTATATGCAGTAAAAAATCAATTAGTAGACTAAAACGGATGTAAGCTGAGCTTACATCCGTTTTCATTTTTAAACAAATAAAAAACACATCCAATTGGTTGAGAGCCTAATTTTGTCGAAATCTACTCAGAATATGTAGATATTTCCCGGGAATTTGTTGAAGTTTGAAAAATATTGAATCCAAATAGTCGAAACAAAGGCATTTCTACTTTTGATTCGGTGCCTGGGTTTAAATGATGATTTATTCAAATTTGATCCTTCCTTGGAGGAGAGGATGCTCTTCTATTCCTCTGTATATCATGTAGCATAACGACCTCTTTTCCCTTTCTATGGTTCTGGGTATATATTTGCGTTATATCGCCCAGCGATACGAAAACAAAAAAGCCGATCTTCACCTTTCTTGAGGAACACTATAGTTATATCGCCCAGCGTTTCAAACGTCCAAGACAGGTCACCTATGCGTTTAATTAGATGGGATGACCGAATCCCTCTCATAACTGAAAAAGTGGCGTATACGCCAAAAGGAGTACATTGAGCTATATTTGGGGGTCTTTTTAATATTGAAAAAAAGGTTTTGGTCACATTTTAACCACGGAACTTTTATTATCATTATATTTTTTCTATACGTAGCAGTAATGTTCGTCCCGTTTGGACCATGTGGTAAAAATTTGTGAAATATATAGTCATTGCCTAAACAATTTCAGGAGCTGAGAATACATTAAATCAGATGGACTCGTTCAAAGTTATGTTAGAAAGAAGAGTTTCCAATAGCAATCATTTTATCTGTTTTTACAGAAAGTAATAGTTACTTTTCTAACTATTTTCTAAATAATTCGGATGTAACCTTTAATTTTCAAAATGAAAATAGTTGTATTATTCATCAAAATTTTAAGGAACCATGGAAGGTTACTTTAGTTGATACAGGTTTAAATACGTTAACAGGTGGTTGGATCAAGAGAGTACAGGATTATATTAGGAATAAACCTTTCATGTTAACATTAGGGGATGGAGTTAGCGATGTTAACAAAAAAGAATTAGTTGAGTTTCATCGGTCTCATGGAAGGCTGGCTACGGTAACAGCTACACAACCAAAGGGTAGATTTGGAGCTTTGTCCTTGTCCTATGACCAAGAAGTAGAGAAATTTCAAGAAAGGTACAGGGTGATGGAGGTTGGATAAATGCTGGATTTTTTGTATTGCAGCCAGAAGTATTCAACTATATAACCAATGGTGATCAAACGATAGTTGAAAATGAGTCATTAGAGAACCTTGCCAAGGATGGTCAATTTATGGCATTTAAACATACTGGTTTTTGGCAGCCCATGGATACTTTAAAGGATAAACTATATTTACAAGAAATTTGGAATTCGTAGAAATCTCCCTGGAAAAATTGGGATCAATAAATTAAAGGAGGGATATTGTGTCCAGCGAACAATCAAATATAATAAGGGATAAGCATGGTAATGTCATTTCAATGGAAGAAATTCAGTGGGTATGCAGACAACATCATTTAGGGGAAATTACACGAATCATTGGCGTTCTTGAAGGTGGGACCAATTTACCGATTTTAGTTGAAACAGAAAAAGGAAAATATGTGTTACGATATTTAACTCATTCTGCTCCAAAGGGACGAATAAACTTTATCGAGGATATCTTATTATGTCTGAAGGATGCCTCTATACCTGTTGTGAATTCAATTAAAAATGAATCCGGGGATTATTACTCTTTTATTCATAATAGAATGATCCAAGTGTATCCTTTTATAGAGGGTTCAAGATTTAAATTTAAGCCTGAACATATTAAATCAAATGCAAGTATGCTTAACAAGTTCCATACCGCTTTAAACTCATATAAACAAGGGCCCTTACCAGATGAATCTAACTGCCCTACAGAAGAGAACCTCAAAAAAAGATTAAATCGTTTGGATCAAAATAAAGAATCTATATCCAAATCCTCATTATCTAAAATTAAATCCCTATACTCTACTATCATCGAGCTTTGGAAAAAGGCAGATAAAAATAATTTACTAGAAACCATTATTCATGATGACTGGCATCCTTGGAACCTTATTTATAGTGAGGAGGGATCTGTTAGTTGCATTCTGGATTTTGATCTTGTTCGTCCAGGAAAACGAATATATGATGTAGCCTATTGCATATATTGGATTTATATGCTTTCACCCAATAAAATGAGTCAAACATATTCAAGAATGTTTATAGAAGGATATGAAGGGTTGACACCTGAAGAAAAGAATATCTTAACATTAGTACTTGCAAAAGTAGCGTTTTTCTTTATTATAGAGTTCGTTTCAGATATAGAGAAACAATTAGAAGTAAATGAGCCTTTCATTGAATTTTTTCTTAGTCAGGAGGGAAAAGAGTTCTTACTTTAAATTCGTTTTTTCCCTCCTGTCCGCTGCCATTTTCATTGATAGTGTTTTTTGTTGTTTTAGGAAAATTTTATGTAGAGGGTATTATGCGACAATGTAGGAATACAAATAATTCCCTGTCGGGAGGAGGGCAAAAAAATGCCCCGAAGAGATGGCAGTCTCAACGAGGCAGATTGAACTCATAAACTATGAATAGATTAAGATATCTTGGAAAGACAGTCAAGTGCTATCTACGTCCTTACCAGGATGTTTTAGTCTTCATCCATTTTAATAATTCCTCTTAAAGTTACCATCGTAAACATACTTGGGACATCAAACGCATTTCCCCCATATTCCTTGTAGCGATTCACCCAATTAAGGATAGTTTGATGACTACCTACGCCATATTTCTTTGCCAGTAATTCTGAACCTCCTCCCCCTGACAGATACTCTAAAACATAACTTTTTCCCTAAATTCACTTGAAAACTTGACCATTTTAAAAACCCCCTAAGTTGGATTTCTTAGTCCAACTTAGGGGGTTCACACCACTTGAAAGTGAGCTCAAAATGTTAACGAAGTTCACAGTTCTAAGAACCTCAGTATTTTAATAATGCCGAGAGGTTCAGTTATTGCAGTATTTATAGTAATGTATAGCTTTTTCTCTGCTTATCTTTTCGGCAAATCCATAGGTGAAAGTATCATCAATGGACTTAACCTTCTTGATTGCTTTTTGAATTGCTCTTATATAGGGATTGTAAACATGATTTATAGTATCTTCGTTCACCCGACAATAATAACATAAGTCAAACTCGAGCTCGTTTAGTATAACAAAACCGCTAAAATGATAAACAACCAGTTTATGATTATTGATATATACCTCACCGTTACTAACGTTAAAATCAGGGGTACTTTCATAATTCCCTTCATTCCATGGTCCTACATTGATTCCTGAGTCGTTTGATATTATAACACCTGAAAACAGCTCAGGCCATTTATTCAAATACTTTTGATCTGTCCACAGATCCTCTTCATGCCAATGGAAACACCATTCCAAACACTTCGTTCTCCACCATTCAAGGCATTGAAAAGCATTTGAATCTCTCTTAAAACCTATTAACCCTGCCTGGTATGTGCCTGAATCTTCAATATTTTTGGCAAGTCTTTGTTCGCATATAAAAATGGACCCATCTCCCCATTGATTAAGAATCGGTTTTGGATCTGAGTAGAAATATAAATCCCCGTCAATATACATTATGGAGTTAACAAAATTATAGTTATTCAGGATATATAGTACAAGGGGGGATTTTAAAGTAAAACTATACTCATGTGGTGTTCGAGACTTTTTTACGGAAAGAAGCTGCTCATCTTCGATACTATCTAATGGAATAAGGGTTACATTCTTTAAATTCATCCTTTTGAGGAATTGTAGAGAAATATCATCCAAGCAGCATATCCAGAGGTGAAAATTCTTTGCGTGCTTTTCTAAGGAGTCGTGTAGCGCTAGACCCTTTAATAAATACTCTTTTCCAATAATTGTGCAAAAATGATAGAATTCCATACTTATACTCAATCCTCCTACCTATTTGAACTTAATCATAACACCCTTTAATACATTTATCCCTCCACATCCAAAGGGAATTGAATGCGTCTTTCTCACGTTTGAATCCTATTAAGCTTGTCAAATTTATTCCATACTCCTGTTGGGTATCCTGATCCATTTCGTTCTTCCAAATGAAAACTGGATTTTCCCTCCACTTACTGAATGCATTTGTCACATTAGAATCAAAACGTGCGTCCGGATCAACATATATCATATAGTGGATATTATAATTGTTCTTTAAAATGTAATATATCAATGGTGCTTTTAAAGTCCAACGGTACTCAGATGCATTGCGAGTATTCTTTACATTTAAAAGTTCCTGCTCCTCAATATTTTTAATATCTATTAGAATTACATTTTCTAATTCCATATTTGCCAGTGCATTATAGGTGATATCATCCAAGCAGCATATCCAGAGACAGGTTTTTTCTGCATGCTTTGTTAGGGAATTGTAAAATTCCAAGCCTTCAGACAAATCTTTATCACTTATGATTGTACAGAAGTTATACCTGCCCTCGTATCTATCTATATTACTCGCCAGATTGAAATAATTTTTAATGATTCTACCGTTTGGAGTCTGTTTATAATAAAAATCCTTATCAATACGAGAAATGATATCCATTACCTCATTACACGCTTGGATATAAGGAACAAATATCCATTGTATAATCTGATCCGTGGGGAAATGGCCATGCGCACATAAATCAAACTCATTTCCATTAAAATATTTGAATCCATAGTAATGGAATAATATCAGTTTATCTCCATTGATATATAGATTATCATCTTCTTTGGTAACCGTATTTTGAGATGAAATATACAGGTTGGCGTTAATTCCAAGGTTCCCTGCAACACCAACATTACCAAACCTGGTTACCCAATCATTTACGTACATCTGGTCGCTCCATCTGCCTTTTTCCGGTTTATCAAAGCACCATTCAATCAATTTTTCTCTGAACCATTGAAGACATCGAAGCGCATTCTGATCTCTTTTGAATCCCATAAAACCAGTATTGTAAACTCCATATATCTTACTTAACCATTCATATTTTCCTTTATATTGCTCCTCTGTTAGAAATACGGAGTAATTGCCCCACTCATCAAATATGGGTTGGGTATCTGAAAGAAAGGCTGTATCACCGTCTAACCATATAATATGGTCCAGTTCAGAAAAGTGATTTAATAGGTATAACATAATCGATGCCTTACTCGTCCAAATATATTCTTTATCATTACGTGTGCTTTTTATATTTGCCAATTCCCAATCTTCATTTTCTATATTTTTCATACTTATCAGTGTTACGTTACTCAGTTCCATTTTTTCCAATAAGTATTTCACTTCATCCTGTACACATATAATAAAGAAATGAAAATCCTTATCATATTTTTGTAATGAATTATATAAGACCAGTCCCTTATAAATATAATCCTTGCTATAGGTTGTACAGTAGTAATGTTTCAAAACCTTAACACCCCTTAATAGCGCAAGTATATTACTTATTTAACACAGGTAATATTTCTTCCTAAATGTAGCTCCTTCATATTAATGCATCAAGGAGTAATGATTGCTTCTTAAAACCTCTAGTTTTTAACTAAACCTTTACCTTTGTATCAGCTAACTAATTTAGAATATGTTGCTGGTGAAAAAAATGTTACGAAAAAAATTAGCAAATGGCTTTTACACTCATAGTATGAATTTATAAAAACATATCGATAATGATCAAACAATCTTAGAAAATAAATCATTAAGATACCTATTATGGGATAAGCTATTGGCAGTTTATCAACATGAGGGATCTTGGCAATGTATTGAAACAATGACAGATTTACAAATAATCATGAATAATGGGCAATATAGGCCATGGTAAAATTGTAAAGAAGTGGAGATGTTGTACTGTGAAAGGTGCTTTCACCAATAAAAGAGTGTTAATTACTGGAGCTAGCGGATTTATAGGGTCCCACCTCGTTAGAAGGATGGTTGAGGAAAATGCTGAAGTAAATATTATAGTAAGAGATGGATCCGATTTATGGCGGATTGACAGCCTTTTAAAAGACATTAAAATCCATCGGGCTGATTTAAGGGACTCTGAAAAAATAGATGTCTATATCAGAAAAATAAAACCTGATTATGTTTTTAATATGGCGGCTTACGGTGTTGATTCAAGACAAAAAGATTATTTTATTGCTGCTAATACCAATATCATAGGCACAATGAATATGCTAAATCCTTTAATTTCTGTAGGATGTAAAAAGTTCTTAAACATCGGTACGTGTATGGAGTATGGAGATAAAAAAGAAATAATTAAAGAAACTACTCACTTAGAACCATTCAATATTTACGGAAGCACTAAAGCTGCTAGTACTATTTTGGCACACCAAATTGCTGGAGAAAACAATATTGATATTGTTACTTTAAGGGCTTATGGGGTTTTTGGAGAAAATGAAGGAAATCATAAGTTTTTCCCCCATATTATCTTATCAATTCTAAATAATGCAGATGTTGATTTAACAGGTTGTGAGCAATACAGAGATTATAGTTATATAGAGAATCTCATCGATGGTTTTGTTTTGGCTGCTCAAAATGATGCAGTAAAAAACGAGATATTTAATATAGGTACTGGAATAATTCATCCTTTAAAATACTATGTTGATAAAGTTTTCGAAAAAATGGAAACTGTTAAGAAGCCTAATTATGGAGTTATACCCTACAGGTCAGGAGAAGTCTGGAAGCCCCACCCTGATATAAGTAAAATACAAAAAATATTAGGATGGGCTCCTAAAATAGGTTTTGATGAAGGTCTGGATAGAACAATACAGTGGTATGAAAGAAACAAAGGAAAATATATTGATGGATATCCATTGTACTAGATGGTCGCAGAGTGCTGAATAAAAAGGCACTAGAAGAAGCTTGCGTGAGATATATTGGTGTAGGGTTAGCTTAGCTCCTACAAATTTTTTCAGAAAGAAGTGATTTTTATGGGGAGATTAGGTGAATTTATCAACATTGATCCGTATCAAGATAAAAGAGGCATGCTAAAAAAAATAATCAAGAAAAGTCAACTGCCGGACAGTAGTGAAGTTGGGGAAGTATATTTGCTTTACTCAAACCAAAATAGTGTTAGAGGAAATCATTATCACAAAAATACCATTGAGTATTTCACGGTTATCTGTGGTAAAGCAAAGGTGGCTTTGAAGGATTTGTCTCAAGGGGTACGTGAGGAGTTTTATATGTCTGCCGATGACAACGTTGTACTAAAGATACCTCCCTATATGGTACACGCTTTTAACAACGAATACATTGATCCGTTGATTATTCTTGCTGTGTCATCAAAAGAGTATAGTGAATCTGATACTGACACCTATATTGATGAAATTCTTTAACTATATGTAAATCAATTAAATTTTAGGCCACATGCTGGTTAGAATATAGGCTACCTTGGTAATAAAAAATAGATAACTATTCTGCTTGTTAATACTTTACCGTGAATCAAATTCTCCAACAATCGGGCGTGATTGTTGAAGATTTTGATTTTATATATCCGTCAGATATATTTTTTATTTAGAGTTAGTCGTTATTTAGGTAAGTACTACTACATCATTTCTACTGTGACCACTACTCAAGCCATGTGGAATGTTGTTCACTACTTGTGAGGAAAAAATAAGATGTAATAGTGAGTAAGAGCCTTTTCATTTTTGAAAGGCTCTTTTATCATGAAATGGCTCCTGTCTAGTGCCAACTCAAACCGTAAGCATAAAATATATAAAATAGCAATTAGGAGTTGATGAATTTGTGCAGGATATTAAATCTATTTGTGTAGTTCAAGGGATAAATGAAGTAGAAGTAATAAATAATCCAACGTCGTATCCGCTAATCGGCAAGGGGGCACAAGGAGCCGTTTTTAGAATTTCTTCAGATAAATGTGTTAAAATTTATGGAAAACCAGAAAGGGCTCGTAAAGAGGGGGAAGTATTAAAAGTCGCACAGAAGTCTTCCATTATCCCAAGGCTTTATGAAGTAGGGCCAAACTATATTATTATGGAATATATTGAGGGTCCAACTTTATTTCAGTATTTACAGTCTGGAGGGGTCCTATCTGAAAATATTATAAAGGAAATTCTATTCGTGCTAAATGAAATGAAGCGTTTAAAGTTTACTAGATTGGACGCGGATATGCGTCACATTATCGTAACTAAGCAAGAACAATTAAAAGTAATAGACAATTACAACTCATATAGAACGATTCAGCCTAGACCTAAGCTATTGTTTAATGGTTTTAAAATTTTGGGTATATTGCCGTTGTTTTTGGAAAAGTTAAAAAAAATGGATCCGGAATCTTTTATGGATTGGAAAGATTTATAGACAAAAAAGTAACTCCCATTAATGATATAAGGAGTTACTTTTATATTGGTTTATTTTCAATGTTTGTTGTATTCATACTCTCTTGTCTTTCCGCGGTTATTTAATAATTAGTTTATGCTTATTGATACATCTCTTAGTGGAGGGAATTTCATTATAAGATGTACGGTGTATGTTCGAGTATCTACAGACCGTGAAGAACATAGATCGAAGGAAAAATATCAGGGATTTAACTTCTTTGAATAACGACAGGATAAATCAGCTAAAGATACAAAGAACCAACTGAATGAAAAACATGATTATATGCTTAAAGAAGGGCATAAGCTACAGAAATATGCCAAAGAGTTGGAGCAGATATTACATTTCAACGATTTGAATGAAGAGCTTCTTCATGAAGACATATCATAAAAAAGTGAAAATCTTTATCATGTTGTTCAATTGAGTTGTATAAATAATAAACCTTTATAGGCGTAATCCTTACTAAACGTTGAGCAGTAATAATGTTTCAACTGTTCAAACTCCTTTCAAGTTTAAATTTAGTCTGCAGATTAGGTATCCCTTAATCGTTAACTAATGGTAAATATAACGATAATCGAAAACGTTCTTTTTCTTTATCGACTCTTCATTTTTAATAAATTCATCCCAAGCAGTTAAAATGACAACATGATTAACCATTGAAAGCAGTGATGATAAGTTAGGGGAATATTGAATAGGAAAGCCATTTACCTCTTTAAACTCTTCGTTTGCCATAGGATCATAGGCGATGATATTTGTGTATCCTTTTTGAAGCAAACCTTGAATAATAGCTTTTGCCGGTGTATCCCTAATGTCATTTGAATTTGGCTTAAATGCTAACCCGAGGATTCCTATATTTTCATTTTTTTCAACTTTTCTTTCTACATCACTGACAACAAATTCTTTAATGGCTTCATTTACTTTTAGGGTACTTGTTAATAGTTCTGGTGTGTAAGAATTCTTTATGGACTGACTAACTAAAGCCATCGTATCTTTAGGAAGGCAGTAGCCGCCAAATCCACAACCGGGGAATACATAAGATGACATATTAGCTGGAGCGCCACTCCATCTTCTATCAAGATGTAAGACCTGAAAGGCATTTTTTATATCAATATTTCCGATGGACCTGGCGATTAGTGACTGTTCATTTGCGAAACTGATAAGAGTTGCCAGCATCGTGTTAGATAAATACTTAATAAATTCAGCAGTATTTAAAGAAACCCGGTAAGTCGGGGCATTAAAAGTTTGGTATATCGTTTCGACTATCTGTCCACTTTTATCATCTTCCTGGCCAATAACAATCCGATCTGGATTCATAAAATCGTCCCAAGCATATCCCTCTCTTAAAAATTCAGGATTATTGGTTAGGCCAATTTCAACTCCAACATTAAAACCTAAATTTTCTAGATACGGTGTAATCCTTTCACTTGTTGTGGATGGCGGAATAGTCGATTTGACCACTAATACTTTAAACTCCGGCTTTCTTATATAGCCTGCTACATTTTTAATTGCTTCCAATATATAGCCTAAATCCGCACTACCATCCGTTTTGCTCGGGGTTCCCACACAAAGAAAGATAACTTCACTGTTGATTACAGCTTCCTGTAAATCATCTGTAATCGTAAAACCTTTATTTAAGTGTTTATTTAATTTTTCATTAAGATTAGGTTCATAAAAGGGAATCTTACCATTTCTTAACTGGTCCTTCTTCTTTTGATCAATATCAAAACCGTAAACATGATACCCTTTCTCGCTAAATCCTAAAGCCGTTGTCAATCCAACAAATCCAAGGCCAATTACAGTGATCAATGAATTTCACCTTCTTCCTTCAAAAAGGTTAGAAAGCGATCGACACCTTCAACTATTGATATTGCTGGGGAATATTTTAAAAATTTTCTTGCCTTTGAAATATCAGGACATCTTCTTAATGGATTATGTGTTAGATAGCTCTTTTCTTCCGATTCTTTAAATTCTATTGACTGATTAAAACCAAAATTTGCTGAGCCTACATCCTTATAAATCTGAGCTAATTCTTTAATTGAAATTTCAGGTGTATCTATTCCTATATTAAAGTAGTCAAATGGTTCATATAGTAGCGCCTTTAAATAACCATTGATGGCATCTGTAACATAACAAAATGTTCGAGTTGGTTTTCCATCGGAGTGCATAATCAGTTTTTTATTCTCAATAATGGCTTTTGCAAAATCAGCAGGCACCCTTTTATCATTAAGTCTCATTCCGGGTCCATAATTATTAAATGGTCTGACAATTGAAATGGGCATACCAAATTTTTCGGCGTATAAGTAACATAGCGTCTCTCCAAATCGTTTTGCCTCATCATAGCATGCGCGCGGTCCTATCATAGCCACATTTCCTCTATACTCCTCGGAAGTCGGAATGTAATCCGGAAATGGATCACCATAAACTTCACTGCTAGAGAAAAACAAGAACCCTTTAATGTTTCTATCCTTATAAAAATCTAACAAAGCTCTTAGTCCTAATACATTAGCATCTAAGGTTTCAAGAGGATATTTTCTATAAAAGGTTGGCGAGGCAATCGAAGCCATGTGGATAATAAAATCAACATCGTTAATTTTATTAGTATCAAATAATGAAAACTCAGTAATATCAAAAGTGTATAATTCAATTTTTGGATTTAATTTCCTTAAATCTTTAATCCATTTGGGTTTTCCTAGTTTAAAATTGTCAATCCCAATAATCTTTTTAATACCAAGCTGCACTGAATAATCAGATAAAAATGACATGAAATAATAGCCTAAGAATCCGGCGCAACCCGTTATGAGGATTGATGAATTCTTAAGTTTTTCTATTTCTGTCTGATCAAGTTTATTAAATATATTTTGAAGATCTGACTGATAGATATTGTGTTTTTCATATAAATCCAAGGTATCTACCTCCACATTCATTCTTTTAAATAAAACAATTGCACCAATTACAGAGGCATCCACTAAAAACTGTTGTTCTTAATTATTTTTATCCCATATTTTCCAAGGTGCTTTACTGGACTCCCACATTTCTTGTAAATATTTCTTATCCCGTAAAGTATCCATTGGATACCAAAAACCATTATGTTTATATGCCATTAATTGACCATCTTTAGCAAGGTTTTCTAACGGCTCCTTTTCAAATATGGTTTGTTCGCCGTTGTTCAGGTACTTAAATACCTCTGGCTGCAATACAAAAAAGCCAGCATTTATCCAACCGCCATCTCCTTGTATTTTCTCCTGAAACTTCTCTACTCTCTGATCATTGGACAAGGATAAAACTCCAAACCTGCCCTGAGGCTGTGTAGTTGTTAATGTAGCCAGCTTCCCATGTGAGCGATGGAATTCTACTAATTCCTTAATATTTACATCACTTACTCCATCACCATACGTCAACATAAAAGATTCATTACCAACATAATCCTGCACTTTCTTAATTCGGCCACCAGTCATTGTATTTAAGCCCGTGTCAACCAAGGTAACCTTCCAAGGTTCAACCGAATGCTGGTGAATAATAAATTCATTTCCCTTTTGAAAATCAAATGTTAAATCAGAATTATATAGGTAATAATTTAAAAAATACTCCTTGATTACATGGCTCTTATACCCTAAACAGATAATAAAGTCGTTATAACCATAACTAGAGTAAAGCTTCATGATATGCCATATGATGGGCTTGTCACCAATCTCTATCATAGGTTTAGGCTTTAAATGGGTTTCTTCACTTATTCTTGTGCCAAACCCCCCAGCTAAAATTAAGACCTTCACATTTTCACTCCTTTCCTAATGTTATTTTTAAGGAGGTTCTTTGTTAATGAAAGAATATTTTTCCATATAATAGCTAACATTTCTTCCCACGGAGGTTGTTCTTTCCTCCGAACATTAATTTGATTAAGTCACCTTCTATTAATGCAGCTTTTTCTATCTCCTTGGCAAGTGCCTTTGTAACTGTCGATTTACCAACTCCATATAGACCTGAAATAATATAAATGGAGCTATTGTTTCTTTTATGCATATTAAGTTTCCTCTCCAGTGCCTTGTGAATAAGTAATTAAGGATATCTATAAAGATTATGCGTATACAAATCATCTTGTGCAATGAGGACAAAAGCAATTTTTGTATAAAAAAAACTCCAACCAAATTGGTTGAGAGCCTTTGAAAACGTTGAAAATTAACGTTTTGAGAACTGAGGCGCACGACGAGCACCTTTAAGACCGTATTTCTTACGTTCTTTCATTTATAAATTCAATATAGGAAAAACGAATTAAAGCATTTCTTAAAAAGCCTGTAAAGCAGGCTTTTTTATGTTTATTTTACAATTGAAAGTTAAACCATTCTATATGTTTCGTGGTCAAAAAGAGGTCAAAGATTACATCATCCCGCCCATCACTCTTTTGAAGAAATACGATTACTCCACACGTCCGAGACGTAGATTTTTAGTAGGAATTTCTACATGTTAAAATTTCCCTAATAAATTTTTATGTATAATCCTGAAGCATCGAAAATTCCACTTTTTTAACACCGTTATCCCTGCTCTCGATAAGGAATAAACGAGTTTAGCCACATTTTTCGTAATTATACCAAACAATTCCTTTGCAAAAAGCTTCAAATTAATTGGGAATCAAGTTAGTTCATAAGACATTATTTATATTTTTGACAGTGGTGTATATTGAAATGGTAAAAATATACAAGGGAGGGATTTAATGTATAGATCATTTAGGTATGTTCTATCCATGGTTTTTACAACGTTCTTGGCAATGGGGATCTTAACTCCAGTTGAGGCTCAATCCAATCCACAGGGCGGTGGTTATTGGCTCCAAGAAAGTAAGGTGAAGCAGGCTGCCCAGCTTATGCAACAAGGGAAGTCAATAGAAGGAGCCGGTGTGAGACCTGCACAGCCACAAGCCAGCCAAGGATTTAAGACGTTACAAGAAATGAGAAAAGAGGATCAAAATAGTTCTGTATCGTACCAATCACAGCCAGGTGCACCACAGCTCACAGCAGAGGGATGGAGCCCGCCAAAATTCGAGTATGATTATATTACAACAACCGATGAGTGCCGTCAAAATAAAGCCAGCGGAACTGAAACAGGCTGGATTAAAAACCATTATGCGTTCTGCTGGTCCCATGTCGCTACCTATCAAGTACCGAGAAAGTGCTATTTGGGAATTTGTTCCTACGACGGTGTCCAGTTCCAATTCACGGAAATCGGGTATGGTTCCAATCACGACCGAAAAATGCGCGTTGTCTATTACCTTGACGATATCCTGATTACAAACCCGGCATTAAATGGAGCAAAGCTGAAAATCGATTTTAGCTGTGATCCCAAAATTAATCCGGGGGACTGCAAAGAAGACCCGGACACACCTGCAGTTGAACGAACGATTGCTCAATGGAAAAATAACAACTATGGTATAAAGAACTTTCTCTCAGATGCACCCCCGGCAGATGATAACAATCCTGATCGAATCGGATATATGGAATTCTGGCCAAAACTCACCGTTACGCATGCACCAAGAAAATTTAAGAAATCAATCGATGGCATAAAACAAACCATACGATTCGATTCGGCTACTTACATGTTTGCCTTTCCTGACCAGTATTTTCGAAATGGAGCAATATTCAGCAAAACAGATGCTGTATTAAAGGTTCCAATTACAGATCCTGATTTTTCGATTCTCGAGGAAGCAGGAGAGCATTGGAAGTTTGCGATGGATCATCCGGAACAAACGATACCTACCGTTCTGGGGAAAAAAATCCCCGGTGCTTTAGGTGACAGGCCGCTGACCCGTTTGTATACGAGAAGGCATCCTGAAGAGTATGCGAAAAACAGGAATAAAACACGATCCACGTGCGATAGGGAATTTAAAAATGAAGACCGGACCGGCAAGCAATGCGATGAATTTCCTTTTGCTTCGACCTGGGAAGGTTCGGCGATGAACGGACAGGACTGGTTCTCTATTCGTCTGATTTCCGCCGATTCCAATCAAGCAGCAGGGTCTTGGCTGGGCTCTTGGTATGCCTATGACCGCATTCTCGATCGAGATCCGTTCTATGTCGAGGTTGAAGCACCGGTCGAAGTTGCCTCGATTCGTTCAGAGGGAGCACCTCAAGACGGGCAGGATCATCGTTCAAGCGGCAACTTTAAAATCGACAACATCCCGCCATATGCAACTAAGCTAAAATGGACCATTACAGATGGACCGGCCGATGCCCATTTTGATGTCATGCATGACGACAGCTTCGGAATTGATGAAACAATTTTCTATGACCTTCATAATGGATCAATTACTGAGATTAAAAAGAGTGACGACCTATACATCGCAAACCCAACCAATACCGGCGGAAAAAGCTTCACTGTACACGTCACCGCGATCCCTTAAGCGTTTGGTTAAAATAGTCTAAAAACTTATATCCGTAAATTACTATATTAAAACTAAGAACCATGCTAAACTAAGCATCAACTTTCTATTCTAAGTTTTGGGGTCCTTCCTGCTTAATGGGCAGGAGGGACCCTCCCAATATACGGCGGCACAAACTCCTCAAGAGCATTATTAGAGATAAAAAAGACCCCCAACCAATGGTTGAGAGTCTTTTGAAAAATACCAATTAACGTTTTGAGAACTGAGGCGCACGACGAGCACCTTTAAGACCGTATTTTTTACGCTCTTTAATTTATATATTTAATACGAAGAAAAATAAAACAATACAGTACATAAAAAAACCTAATTAAAGGGGCTTTTTTAGGTGAATTGAAAATTGGGTTATACATCGTTCTACATGTTTCGCGGTCAAAAGGCGGTCACAAATCCTTAGAAATGTTTACATCATGCCACCCATTCCTGACTATGTATAATACAATGTAATCAAAATATAAAAGCTGCTTCTTATAAAGGTTTAATTAACCCATGCTAAAAAATAATGTCGAATGAAATAACAATTTATTGCGGACTAACTCCAAATAATATTGAAATTATTCGGCTTGTTAGTATGTAATAATGTTTAAGAGGTGACATATTTGTACTCAAGGATCGTTCATGAGTTTTCATTAGGGGGATAATTGTAGCACCTTACCTTTTTTATGGATATAATTTATAAAAATTTCAATAAACCATAAAAAACCACCAGCAAAGCTGGTGGCCAATGATTCTCTATCAAATTTTGCTTAACCTAATGGTTTAATGTAATCTTCCAATACCTTCCCTTTATATCTTGTTACCGGTGGTTTATTGGCACTAGCATCAGGGTTTTTCAGCAGATAATTTTGCTTTACATACTGTAAATCCTTCGAATCTACGATACCATCAAAATTGATATGTACATTTCGATCGTTTGTATTAAGCTTTTCAGTAATATATACTGCATCAAGGATATCTATGACATTATCATTGTTAACGTCACCGGCTCTCATTGTTGCGTAGTAGAAATACTTAAGTTTTCCAACGTCCATTCCATCGTATGCATCTACCATTTCATCTACCTTAACATGTCTCTCAAAGTGTCCAGGTATCTTGATAACGACTTCATAGGACTGATCTAGTAATGGAAGATTCGGTACTGAGAATCTTGCAGCACTGTTGATGGTTGCATCATAACGTTTTCCATCCGTGCCGCCGATAATATAACCTCTGCCCCTACCTTTGAATAGTCCTTTTTAGGATCTAACCATAAAAATCCATTAGGGACAAAGCCATCTGGCAGGAATCCCCCCCCTCAAGAATGGAGTAGGTTGGAATGATATTGATTCCTTGACCGAATTTGTTGTTTATCGTCATTTGTGGTTGACCTAAAATATTTGCTTTGGCAGTTTGAATACCAAATTGTTGAATCCATTTTGTGTAAAAAGCTGGTTTATCCTTCACTTTGAAAGCTCTTGCGTAGTGCCATCTTGGTCCCCTCCCTCTTTTTCGATAAATATTTGAAGTGCAGTTTTTTTATTTTAATAATTTTGTTATTGCTGAAGAGGTTTGCTTCTCCTAAACATTTTTAACACATACCACTTTTCTTTTGTTTTTCTTTCCCTTTAATGTTTTATGATACACTCCGCATTTCTTGAACAGTCCATATTTCACACCATCGATTTTGATTTTTACATTCATCCGTATTCCTCCTCAAATTAATTTATATAAACCCTCACCTTAAACGGCATTTCCTACCTGTTTCAGCACATCTAAGATAAGAGGGGATACCTGAATTAAGACGTAGCCTAAACTTGCATTTTGGATTGTCGTCCATGCTTTTTCTGAATTACCCATCATAAAGAAGAGGCAGGCTCCGACGATGATTACTGATGCCACTGGGAAACTTAACGCCACTAATACATCGACTACTGGATCTAACACATGGGCCAATGCTGATAATGTTTGTGTGCCCATCCAAGCCTTTGCCCCAGCTTCCACTGCAACCGGAGCGACTACTGGGATTGCATTGGTGGAAGCGAATGCTGTCATAGCAAAACTTAAAGTCCCAACTGCCCCACATGTAGCTAACGGAAGAATGGCTGCACTTGCGATTTTGGTGGTTTTCTTACGCGCCTGTGGGGTCTCCCTTGACCTGTTTTTCCCGCAGGAGTCGAGCGCCTTCCGCTCCCAATCAACATTGTGGCAAAATCAACAATGTTCTTAAACAGAGCAAAAAAAAAAAAAAATATCCCAATGTAGGGATATTAAAAGGTGTCAGGCACCATGAAAGGTCCCTGACACTTGGTTATGTTACTCAAGAAGTTTTCCGAGAGGTTTGTATAATACGTCAATTAATTCTGTTGGACCGGGAGCATCCGGAAAAAAGATTAAGAGGTTAGCCACAAGCCATCCAAGGACTGAAAAGATAATTAAAACCGCTCTTTCTTTTTTTTGATTTTGGTTTAGTTTTGATAATTGGTACATAGCCATGCACAGAACAAGAAAAGAAGTTCCTAATATAGAACCCCATTTCATTCCTCCTTCACCTCTTTCTTAGGAAACTGCGGAAGAACAGAATTCATTCCTTGTCTGCGTATCTTTATTTTCGCAGCGACGGTTACTTCTACGTTCGGAAAAATTACATGCCAACGATCTTTTTCTTTTTTCCATATTTCAGGGTATTCGCGGTGAAAGGCGTCTGCAAAACCAAAAACATCTGCCTTCATATCCTTTTGAACTTCCTTTAATGTTTCGTTCACTCTTTTAGCAAGTTGGACATTTAATTGGTGCTCTAAAGACTTTACTACTCTAGGATTGGTCACGTCTAAATTTGTTGTATTTTGTATGATATCATCTTCTGCTTCCGCTTCGAGTATGACTTCCCATTTTTCATTTTTTATTTTCGGAATGATTTTTGAATTAGCCCGCAGTAAATTCATGGAAACATATCCTTTTTCATCTTTAGGTGTAACGGTGATGACAGCATACTTAATTTCGTCTCTAAGCCACAAAAGACCCCTAGTAACGGAATCATCAATTTTACCAACCATTTTATCCCTCTTAAATATCGCCGTTCCGGTAATATAGGCGATGGTTTGCTTTTTTTCCTGCCCTTCGATTGGAGGAAGAATCTTAATCCATGGAACAGCCGTATCGCCAGCTTCGCTTACCAACATTTCCGCGAAATCCTTGGTCGTAACTGTCATTCCTAGTTTTTGTTCTCCCAATTCTCGTACTACTTCTGCAATATCACGTTCTAGCGGAGAAATAAGACTTAATATTTTTTGGGCTTTCTGTTTGCTGATAAATAATTGAGATCGTTCCCTAAACTCTGGCATGCGAAGGAATAAATCAATATGCTCCGCAATTCCCTCTTTAGCAATCGCCTCATCGAAGATAAATACTTCACAATGTCCCCAGAAAATTTGGCGCGATATCTTTTCTTGAAGGATAGACATAGCTTCAGCAAAGGTTTTTCCTTGTGCAGATCGTATCAATGTCTGCATACTTCCTCCGCCGCCGCCCTCCATTCCCTGCTCGCTTCCCCCACTGACTTTCGGTACATATAAAAGAACAGTAATCTCCAATTTCCCATCTTGTTTTTTATCAATACCGGCAGCCCTTATCAAGGCAATATCGTTTATCTCTTTTCTATCCCAACAGCCGGAAAGCAAAAAAACAAAAAGAAGGAAGAAAGGAAAAAGAAATTTCTTTGGGGAGGTTTGCCAAAAATGCCGATTCATCCTGTTACTGACCCTTTCATTTGCTTTCTTTTCTTTTTAATCCATGCAATGATGAGCAGCATCACAGGAATTCCAACCTGAATGGATAGCATATAAAAAGCAGCCGATGTACTTAGAAAGTGAGATAATTCCTGCAAATTCGGCGCTGACCATACCCCTAATAAAATTAACAGAAAGCCTACGGGCAATATGATGGGCCGAAAATCAGAAAGCTTCAGTAACTGGGCAGTCCCAAGAACAAGTGCATAATAAAAGACCGTAATTTTAACAAATGTTCCAGCTACCCATATAGCCATTACAATCACTTCCAAATGGCCCAAAAAATCGGCAATACTAATATACCGAGCCGCTACCATAACAGGATAAGTTAAGGAAGCTGTCAATTTTCCAAATAACAAAAGGGACATAATATTCGTAAGCACCATATAAACCATTACACTCAAAACCGAAATCATCCCCCATTTCATCCCTTTATCACGATTGGTTAAATAGGGGAAGAAAAAAGAGACAAGGATAAATTCACTAAACCAGCTTTGCAGGACAACCGATCCTTTAAAGGATGGTCCTAAACCGTTTTCCAGCATCGGAAAAAAATTTTTGGTGTCTAAATCTTTAAACAGCATGATAAAAATACTTAAATAAAGGACTAACAAAACTGGGACAATCATTTCTGAGCATCTCCCAATCACTTCAAGGCCTCCATAAACTGCCATAGAGGAAACAAGAACCATTACGGCAAACACAACCACCATAGGGGTATGATGAAGGAAGGTGACCGATACAAACTCTCCATATTCACGGACAATAATGCCAGTAATATGAAAATAAAAAAACACGAAAACGACGCCAAGAATTTTTCCTGGAATTTTCCCTAAAATTTGTTCGCTGTATTCAAAGATCGTTTCATTCGGATAGAGCTTATGAAGTCGATAGGCAATAAATACAATTATAAAACCCACGAAAGAAGCCCAAATCGGCGATAACCACAAATCTTGTTTGGCTGTTTTGGCTGTTATCGCAGGGACAAGTAGTAAACCGGTTGCCAAAATGGTCGGATTCATCATAAATGCCATTTGTAAGGCCGATATCTTGCCTCGTTCAAGCATGTCCTCTTCAACTCCTATTCCGTACCCTTAAGTGGATCAGGTTTCTGTCCTTCTTGCTGTCGATTTGTATTAGAATATCCCGTCAATCGAGGGCGCTTTCTAAGGGACCACCACGGTGCTCTAATCAATACATCTTTCATCTCTTCTCCCTTCATGGGTGCCAACGAAGACAGATATGGAACACCAAAAGAACGTACAGTGTTTAAATGAACAATAATGGTAAGAATGCCAAGCATAATCCCTAGTAACCCTAATGTCCCCGCCGCCACCATCATTGGGAAGCGGAGCATTCTAATAGCGGTGGATGCGTTGTAACGGGGGATGGCAAAGGAAGCAATTCCTGTAATGGCTACCACCATGACCATTGGTGCCGATACTAGCCCCGAAGAGACCGCAGCCTGGCCAATGACCAATGCCCCAACAATACTGACTGCAGAACCGACTTGTTTGGGCAGCCGGATTCCCGCCTCCCTAATCGCTTCAAAAGTAAGCTCCATAATAATCGCTTCAATAAGCGCTGGAAACGGAACTTGCTCTCTTGACTGAGCCACGCTTAACAATAGGGTAGTTGGAAGCATCTCTTGATGATAGGTAAGAATCGCCACATAGCTAGAAGGAAGCAGCAAGGCGATTAATATAAAAATATAACGTAACCAGCGAATGAGCGTTCCGATCATGAAACGTTGATAATAATCCTCCGAAGCCTGAAACAAAGAATAAAGTGTGGTTGGTGCTATTAGCACAAAAGGTGTTCCATCAACGATGATGACCACACGACCTTCCAGCAAACTTGATGCCGCAACATCGGGCCGTTCTGTATTTAAAATTTGCGGGAACGGGGAAAAAGGATAATCCTCGATGAACTCCTCGATATAGCCGCTTTCCAATACACCGTCAATATCAATTCGGCTCAGCCTGTTATGGACTTCATCAAGCAGATGATGGTCAACGATCCCCTCGATATACATATAAACAATTTGAGTTTGGCTATAACGCCCCACGGTTAATGATTTCATTTTTAAATCAGGGCTCTTTATTTTCCTTCGTAAGAGCGTAATATTAACACTTAAGGTTTCCGTAAAACCATCCCTCGGACCGCGAACGACGGATTCAGCCACCGGTTCTTCAATGGCGCGTTTTTCCCATTTCGCCAGCCCTAAGGTGATGCCATGTGTCTGCTGATCAATGAGAATAACCGGATTCCCTGAAGAAATTTCCTGAATGGCTTGTTTGATGGTATTTACAGGATTCACCTTCGAAACGGACAGCTTTTGCTCAAGAATTGCTTGAATGTCTGTGAGTCTTGCTGTATCCTGCTGCATAAGCGGCGAAAGCACGTTTTTATCTAGTTCTTCAATATTCGCTAAACCTTCCGTATAAATAAGAAAAGCTTTGGTTTCATTGCCAATTAAAAATCGACGGAAAATAACATCAGGACAGTCAGAGAAAGTAGATTTTAAAACGGTTTCATTTTCAAATACATCACTTGAAAGTGCTTCCAGTTCCTTATTTTGCTCCTCTTCACTTTCCTGTTGATTATGTCTTATCCATTCTTCCTTTTGGGATTTAAGTGTTTTTATTTTTCGACGAAAAGCCATCATGAATTCCTCTTTAATGTATATGTGGGATAAAGTATTCGCTTATTTTAGTATGCATTCTAATGGTTTTAATATCCAAAAAAAGAATATTTTTTCACCCTGCAGGAACATTAGGGGCAATTCCTAGAACTGGATACAATAACTTATGTTTCTTTTCCAAACGCCTAAAACAGCCAAATCTAAACGTTTAATTAGCTTGGATAGTCTCCAAATCCTCTCATTATTAAAAAAATGGCGTATACGACAACTGGAGGCTAATATAGCCGTCAGAAATACCACAGATTATAACAACATGGTTTTTACACGGGATGACTGTACTCCTATTCGTTTAGCATATCCTAATGAGAAACTTGACATTGTGATTAAAAAATACAATCTTCACAGAATAACCATCCATGGGTTACGTCATACACATGCATCATTATTATTCGAAGCTGGGGCGAGTAAAAGGAGGTTCAGGAAAGGTTAGGACATGAAGATATAAAAATGACGATGAACATCTACACACACGTCACAAACACTCTAAAAGAGCAAACAGCGAAAAAGTTCCAGAGGTACCTTGAGTTTTGATTTGCGGTCAAAAAATATTTTCGCGGTCAAAATGTGGTCAAAAGCAATTTTCGAACAAAAAAAGACCCCCAACCAAAATGGTTGAGAGCCTTCGAAACGTTGATAATTAACGTTTTGAGAACTGAGGCGCACGACGAGCACCTTTAAGACCGTATTTCTTACGTTCTTTCATACGTGGATCACGAGTTAATAATCCAGCGCGCTTTAATGTTGGACGGAATTCAGGGTCAGCTTGTAATAATGCACGAGCAACACCATGACGGATTGCTCCAGCTTGACCAGTGTATCCACCGCCGCTTACGTTTACAAGAACATCGTAGCTTCCAACAGTTTCAGTAGCTACTAATGGTTGTCTTACAACAACACGTAAAGCTTCAAATGGGATATAATCTTCGATTTCACGACCATTAACAATAATTTTACCTGTGCCTGGTACTAAACGCACACGTGCGACAGAACTCTTACGGCGACCTGTACCGATATATTGAACTTGTGCCAAGTTAATTCCCTCCCTCTTTATTAACCGCGAAGTTCGTAAACTTCAGGTTGTTGTGCTTGGTGCGGATGTTCGCTGCCAGCATATACATGTAATTTTTTAAACATTTGACGGCCAAGAGAATTCTTTGGAAGCATACCTTTAACAGCAAGCTCGATCATTTTCTCAGCATAGTTAGTACGCATTTCTAGAGCTGTTCTTTGCTTTAAACCACCTGGGTGATTAGTGTGACGGTAGTAAATCTTGTCAGTTAATTTCTTACCAGTAAGTTCTACTTTAGAAGCGTTAAGAATGATTACATTATCACCAGTGTCAACATGTGGTGTAAAAGTTGGTTTGTTTTTACCACGTAAAATTGATGCTACTTCAGAAGCAAGACGTCCAAGAGTTTTGCCCTCAGCATCAATTACGTACCATTTACGCTCGATAGTGTTGGCATTTGCCATAAACGTTGTACGCATGAGTTTCCCTCCTAATTTAAATCCATAAAAGATTATTGTTTTCGCACTTTTAAAGTAATTAGAATTCGATTCTGTTCCGGGAATGAACATCTAATACCCTTGTGCGGTTAAGTTTGTATTCATATATTTTCAATCACGATGAAGACTTTCCGGGGCTTTATCGTGGGATTAAAAACACGCACATATAATATAATAAGTTCTACTGGCCGATATGTCAAGAAAATGTTACACCAGGTAAAGTTGTTTAGATTATTTTATTCATAAAATACTTCCCAAAGATATAAACCGTGGCCAGGAGCTGTTTTTCCAGAGTACTTCCGGTCCCTATGCGCTAAAATAATCGGGATATCCTCTGGGCTGCGTTCACCTGATCCGACCTCTAATAAAGTTCCCACCAAAATACGAACCATATTGTATAAAAAGCCATTTCCCACAAAGCGGATCGTCAATAATTCATTTTCGCGGGTAAAATCAATCGTTTCAATTGTTCGAACTTTATCTACCACTTCTGTTTTTGCGGCACAAAAACTAGTAAAGTCATGAGTACCTAGGAAAAATTTACTTGCTTCCTCCATCGCATTCAAATCTAAAGGGAATGGATATTGATAAGCAAATTTCCGCCGAAAGGGATCCCACTTTGAAGATAAATGAAGTACATAGCGGTATTCCTTGCCTTTCGCATCAAATCGCGCATGAAAAGACTCCTCCACCGATACAACTGAAAGAACAGACAAATCCTCAGGAAGCAGTGAATTCAACGCTTTTTCCCATTTTTCTTCAGGAATTTGAAGTGGGGAATCAAAATGAATCACTTGTCCTTTTGCATGGACACCCGCATCCGTTCGACCAGAAGCGAAGACCTTCACTTCTTTGCCTTTATGCATTTTTGTTAAAACAGATTCTAATACAGATTGCACGGTCCGCTTATTCGGCTGAACCTGATAACCCGAAAATCCAGAACCATCATAGGAAATGATACATTTATACCTTGGCATCTTCTCGCTCCATTATGAACGTAATAAAAATAACAGAATCGTTAAAAGGACTAAAAGGACCAACTGAAGGGAATCTGTTTTTTTCCAGGATAACTCCCGGTACTTTGTCCTACCCTCTCCACCACGATAGCCTCTTGCCTCCATCGCGATGGCCAATTCCTCTGCCCGTTTAAAGGAACTAACAAACAAAGGGATCAACAGTGGAATGACGGCCTTGATGCGTTCCTTAAACGGTCCGCTGGCAAATTCCACACCTCTGGCAATTTGCGCTTTCATAATTTTATCTGTTTCCTGCATGAGTGTTGGAATAAAACGCAATGAAATCGACATCATTAACGCCATCTCATGGACAGGAAAACGCACCTTTTTTAAAGGATGCAACAACGTTTCCAGTCCGTCCGTGATTTCAATGGGAGTGGTAGTCAACGTCAACAACGACGTCATGAGAATTAAGAAAAAGAATCGTAAGGCAATAAATATCCCTTGTCTGACCCCTTCCTCATAAATCTTAACCGGTCCCAGCTCATATAAAAGAGCGCCTTCTTTTGTAAATAATAGTTGGAGAACTAATGTAAATAGGACGAGCCAGATAACCGGCTTAAGTCCCCCATAAAGAAAGCGTACCGGAACACGAGACATTCCAAGCATGAAAAAAGTATAAATACCAATAAGTGCATAGGTGACCACATTGTTTGCTAGAAAAATAATACAGACAAAAAGAAAGATAACCATTAATTTGGAACGCGGATCCATCTTATGAATCATCGAATCGGCAGGTACATAGCGACCAAAAATCATTTTTTCCATCATAAGCGGACACCTCTACTTAAAACCTTTGAGACTGCAGTAGACAGCTCGTCGATGGTTAAATAAATTTTTTCAAATTTAATGTCTAATTTATCCTCAAGTTTTAGTTGAAATCGGACGACTTCGGGAACATCAAGTCCCATTTCAACAAGTTCGACGGGTGCTGAGAAGATCTCCTCCGGTGTCCCTTTCTTGACGACTTTCCCTTGCTGCATAATGACAATTTGGTCTGCATATCTGGCTGCATCCTCCATACTATGCGTTACCAGAATGGTAGACAGTCTTCTTTCTTGGTGAAGGGAGTAAAACATATCCATAACCTCTTTACGGCCTCTAGGATCTAACCCTGCAGTTGGCTCGTCCAGAACAATGACATCGGGCTCCATGGCAAGTACACCAGCGATGGCAACACGCCGCATTTGTCCCCCAGAAAGATCAAAGGGTGACTTTTCAAGAATTTCTTCCTCTAACCCAACTTGCTTTAACGCAATCCGTGCCCGTTCCTTAGCATCAGTTTCAGAAACACCGAAATTCATCGGGCCAAAAATAATGTCCTTTTCCACCGTTTCTTCAAACAATTGATGTTCAGGGAATTGAAAAACGATTCCCACCCTTTGACGTATCTTCTTTAAATTTTTATTTTTTTGTAAGGCTTTAATTTCATGTTCACCAATCGATACTGACCCTTTTGTTGGTTGCAGGAGCGCATTTAAATGCTGCAGGACGGTTGACTTCCCTGAACCGGTATGGCCAATTATAGCCATGTACACTCCCGTTGGAATATCAATTGAAACGTCTTCAATGGCCAATCGTTCAAAAGGTGTATTTGCTTGATAACGATAATCTACGTGCTTGAGCGAGATGTCCATAACTCTGTCACCAACTCTTCTTCCGATAAATAGTGCCTCGATAGTTGAATACCCTTGTCCCGAAATGCTTTACCTATTTTTACTGAAAACGGAATATCCAAGCCTAATTGAACTAATTGTTCATCCATGGAAAAAATCTCTTCAGGTGTTCCCTCTCGAAAGACTTCACCTTTGTTCATCACAATAATACGATCAGCTTTGGCTGCCTCTTCTAAATCATGAGTAATCGAGATCACCGTTAAGGACTTCTCTTCTTTTAATAATCGAACAGTCTCCAATACTTCTTCCCGTCCCCTTGGATCAAGCATGGATGTTGCCTCATCCAAAATGATAATCGACGGTCGTAAAGCAAGTACACCAGCTATCGCTACACGTTGTTTTTGGCCGCCAGATAGATGGTGGGGCTCTTGATGTAGAAACTTATCCATCTTAACCCTCTTTAACGAATCCTCGACTCTTTTCACCATTTCGTCTCTAGGAATTCCGTTATTTTCTAAACCAAAAGCCACATCATCCTGAACAGTGGTCCCAACAAATTGGTTGTCAGGATTTTGAAACACCATCCCGATTCTTTTGCGGATATCCCAAATTGATTCTTCATCAAGCTTAATGCCGCAAACATGAATTTGACCTGATTGAGGAAATTGCAGGCCATTTAGAAGTTTTGCCATCGTCGATTTACCTGACCCATTATGTCCAACGATTGCTAGCCATTCTCCCTCATAAATATCAAACGAGACATTATTCAGCGCATAGCGTTCTTGTATGTCGTATTGGAACGATATTCCATTAAGGGATACAATTGAATTTTTCATTAGGATATTCCCCCTCTCAGCTAAACTATTCTCTGCTCTAAATTCTTTACATATAAAAAAAAGCCTGCACCTCGTCCCTAGGCAGCAATGACAGGGCTGCAAATAAGGAATTTCAATAAAGAAATGGGAGGAGGTGCATGAGCTAGACGAGTCGTAATTCAATTCACACATCCTAAGGATGCGGCAGAATAAAAGTCTTATGAAATCAGTCAATGAAATGGATGACTATATAAATTCAGGGAAAAACTTTTTAGTTCTCCAACAAGTTGGAGTTACGCTCATCATAACACTCTTTTGGGCTTGGGTCTTACAAGATATAGAATTCAATTACAGAAAAAGGGCAAAGAACAAGTTTGTTACAAAACTGTCCAGCGCCCTTGTTGTCTGTTAATAGCTATTAAACTAACTCGATAATAACCATTGGTGCACCGTCACCGCGGCGTGGTCCAAGTTTCATAATACGAGTATATCCACCTTGACGCTCAGTATAACGTGGAGCGATATCAGTGAAAAGTTTTTGTACTGCACTTGTATTGTTTTCAGCATCAGCAACTTCGTTACGTACATATGAAGCAGCTTGACGACGAGCATGTAAATCACCGCGTTTACCTAAAGTGATCATTTTTTCAACAGTCACACGAATTTCTTTCGCACGAGTTTCTGTTGTTTCAATGCGCTCGTTGATAATTAAATCTGTAGTTAAATCACGTAGCATAGCTTTACGCTGTGCACTTGTGCGTCCTAACTTTCTGTATGCCATGAAGGGTTCCCTCCTTTGTTGAAGTCATAAGTCGGATTAATAGCCTAACAATTGACTAGTCGTCTTTGCGTAAGCCTAATCCAAGCTCTTCTAGTTTTGCCTTCACTTCTTCAAGTGACTTGCGGCCTAAATTACGAACTTTCATCATATCTTCTTCAGTCTTATTAGCTAATTCCTGAACAGTATTGATACCAGCACGTTTTAAGCAGTTATAAGAACGAACAGAAAGATCGAGTTCTTCAATAGTCATTTCTAGAACTTTTTCCTTTTGATCTTCTTCTTTTTCTATCATAATTTCAGCATTTTGAGCTTCATCAGTTAATCCAACGAAAATATTCAAATGCTCAGTCAAAATTTTCGAACCAAGAGCAATTGCTTCTTTAGGTCCAGTGCTTCCATCCGTCCAAACATCAATGGTCAATTTATCAAAATTAGACATTTGACCTACACGCGTATTTTCCACATGGAACATTACACGTGAAACAGGTGTAAAGATCGAGTCAATAGGAATAACACCGATTGGCTGGTCTTCTCTTTTGTTTTGAACAGCTGGTGTATAACCACGTCCACGTTTAGCTGTTAAACGCATGCGAAGATGACCATTTGACGCTAAGGTTGCAATATGAAGATCTGGATTTAACACTTCAACATCACTATCGTGTGTGATATTGCCGGCTAATACAGGTCCCTCACCTTGTACATCAAATTCAAGCGTCTTCTCTTCATCAGAGTAGATTTTTAAAGCTAATTTTTTAATGTTTAGGATGATGGATGTTACATCCTCCACGACGCCTTCAATTGTTGAGAACTCATGAAGTACCCCATCGATTTGAATCGATGTAACCGCGGCACCTGGGAGTGAAGATAATAGGATACGACGTAAGGAGTTACCCAAAGTGGTACCATATCCACGCTCAAGTGGCTCTACGATAAATTTGCCGTACTTGGCATCGTCGTTGATCTCAATCGTTTCGATTTTTGGTTTTTCTATTTCGATCATCAAATAACCCTCCTTCAAAACGTCGAAACTTCAAATTAGCGTATAGACTAATGTAAAGTCCCCATGTATACGTTCCCGTTTTGTGCACAACAACTGGAATAAATCTTCTGTAAGAGTGCAAAAAATTAATATCATATCCCATTATAGACATATGATACAAAATCTATACAGAAAAATTAAACACGACGACGTTTTGGTGGACGGCATCCATTATGAGGAACAGGTGTAACGTCTTTGATTGCAGTTACTTCAAGACCAGCAGCTTGAAGAGCACGGATTGCAGCTTCACGTCCTGCACCAGGCCCTTTAACAGTAACTTCAAGAGTTTTCATACCATTTTCAATAGAAGTCTTAGCTGCTGTTTCAGCCGCCATTTGTGCAGCAAATGGTGTAGATTTACGAGAACCTCTAAATCCAAGCGCACCAGCACTTGACCATGAAATTGCATTACCATGTACATCTGTAATAGTTACGATCGTATTGTTAAAAGTTGAACGAATATGAGCAATACCCGATTCAATATTCTTTTTAACACGACGTTTACGTGTATTTGTTTTACGTGCCATTTAAATTACCTCCTTTGCCGATTACTTCTTCTTGTTCGCTACAGTCTTACGAGGACCTTTGCGAGTACGAGCGTTGTTTTTCGTATTTTGTCCACGAACTGGTAAACCACGACGATGACGTAATCCGCGGTAACAGCCGATTTCCATTAAACGCTTAATGTTAAGAGAAATTTCACGGCGAAGGTCACCTTCAACTTTTAACTTGTCGATGATGTCACGGATTTTGTTTAATTCGTCTTCTGTTAAATCACGTACACGTGTATCTTCAGAAACACCAGCGTCTGCTAATACTTTTTGTGCAGTATTTTTACCAATTCCATAAATGTAAGTTAAAGAGATAACTACACGTTTTTCACGTGGAATATCTACACCAGCAATACGTGCCATATTATAGCGCACCTCCTTCAAAATTAACCTTGTTTTTGTTTATGTTTAGGGTTTTCACAGATAACCATAACTTTTCCGCGTCTACGGATAACTTTACACTTTTCGCAGATCGGTTTAACAGATGGTCTTACTTTCATTATTATCCTAACCTCCTTAGTAGTACGGAGTGCAAGCATTATTTAAAGCGGTAAGTAATTCTTCCGCGTGTTAAGTCATATGGAGAAAGCTCAACAGTCACTTTGTCACCCGGAAGGATCCGAATGAAATGCATTCGTATTTTACCAGAAACATGCGCTAGCACGGTATGACCATTTTCTAATTCTACCTTAAACATTGCATTCGGCAATGTTTCAATGACTTTACCTTCAATTTCAATTACATCATCTTTGGCCATCGATCTCGTCTCCCTTCTCAATTCAAAAATTGTGAATAAAATACAACTCTTCTTATTCGTACTCAAATAGCAACCTTATAATATTAACATATTGTTTTGCTTCTGTCCGCAAGTAAATTCTACATATTTAGGAATTACTAATTCCACATGTAAGTCTTGCCCAACTCTCGGTCCTACATACTCCGTACAATAGAAAAGCGATTTGCTTCCACATACTTTTGAATCTTAGTGAAGAGATGGTCGAGAGTCGCTCGTACAGATTTACCTATGGTCATTAATGTAATTCCCCAAGTAAACGCTCGATATCAGCGAATACCTTATTAATATCCTGCTGACCATCAATTGTACGAAGATAACCTTTAGTTTCATAAAAAGTTAATAATGGTTCTTGTTGTTTGATATTTACGTCTAAACGATTTTGAACGGTTTCTGCATTATCATCTGCTCTTTGGTACAGTTCTCCGCCACATTTGTCGCAGACACCCTCTTTTGCAGGAGGATTAAAGATAAGATGATAAGTAGATCCACATTCTTTACAAATTCGACGTCCAGTCAAACGTTCCATTAGTAATTCTTTATCAACATTAATATTAATTACATAGTTAATTTTTTTATTTAAATCAACTAATAGATTTTCCAACGCATCTGCTTGAGGTACAGTTCTAGGAAAGCCATCTAAAAGGAATCCCTTTTGACAATCTTCCTTGCTTAATCGCTCACGAACAATGCCAATTGTTACTTCATCAGGAACAAGTTCGCCTTTATCCATGAATGACTTCGCTTGTAAACCTAGTTCTGTTCCTTCTTTCATCGCTGCACGGAACATATCTCCAGTAGAGATATGAGGGATGCCGTATTGCTCTACGATTCTTTCAGCTTGAGTACCTTTACCGGCACCCGGAAGCCCCATTAATACTAAATTCACACGTGTTCCCCCCTCGTGCTTTTTAATGGGTTTTAGGGCGCATTGGCCCCTAAAACCTTTATTTAATAAAACCTTTATAATGACGTTTAACTAATTGTGCTTCAAGTTGTTTCATCGTATCAAGCGCAACACCGACAACGATAAGCAAACTAGTTCCACCAATTTGAGCAGATTGCGGAAGATTAGCTATTTTAATAAATAACATAGGTAATACTGCAATAACTGCTAGGAAGATTGCACCAACAAAAGTTAAACGGTATAAGACACGCGTTAAGTATTCTTGCGTACTCTTTCCTGGACGAATTCCAGGAATATAGCCGCTTTGCTTTTGCAAGTTCTCCGCTGCTTGTTCAGGGTTAACTTGAATAAAGGCATAGAAATAAGTAAACGCGATAATTAAGGCCGCATATAACGTCATCCCGATTGGATGAGAATAGTCAAAAACTTTAGTAATCCAAAGTGTTACATCATTAGTTGGGAAAAACGAAGCAACTGTTCTTGGCGTTACAATAAAAGAAACGGCAAAGATTACCGGTATTACACCCGCAGCATTAACTTTTAATGGCATGTGGGTAGATTGTCCTCCAACAGGATTACGTCCTGCAACTACGCGTTTTGCATATTGAATAGGTATCTTACGATTTGCTTGTTGGATAAAGATAACACCAACGACGATAGCAATAATAGCAAGTGCTATTAGAATTACAGTCACAATTCGCAAGAATAATGCTTCCCCAGCATTCTCAAACTGCTGAACATAAATTTGATTAATAGTAGAAGGCATTCCAGCAACGATTCCAGCGAAGATGATAATAGAAATTCCATTACCAACACCTTTTTCGGTGATCTGCTCTCCTAACCACATTAAAAATGATGTACCAGCTGTTAAGACAACTGCAATTAAAAGATAAGTGCCAATTCCAGGATTTTCAATCAACTGACCACCAGCTAAGTTATTAAAACCATAGGACATACCTAACGCTTGGATAAATCCAAGAACAATAGTAAAATAACGGGTAATTTGAGCAATTTTACGACGCCCAGATTCACCTTGCTTAGACCATTCTGTGAATTTCGGCACTACATCCATTTGTAGCAGCTGGATAATAATCGAAGCAGTAATGTACGGCATAATACCCATTGCAAAGATGGAGAATTGTTTTAATGCTCCACCGCCAAAAGTATTTAAAATACCGAAAACACTAAGTTTATCTTGATTAGCAAGCACATCAGCATTTACATTGGGTACTGGGATAAATGTACCTAATCGAAATACGACTAACATTAAAAGGGTGAATATGATCTTACGTCTTATCTCACCCACGCGCATAAAATTGGAGATTGTCTGGAACATTAGATCACCTCAGTGTTTCCACCAGCAGCTTCGATCGCTTCCTTAGCAGCAGAGGAGAATTTGTGAGCTTTAACAGTCAACTTTTTCTCTATTGTCCCTTTTGCAAGAACCTTAATTCCTGCTTTTTCGCTACTTACAACACCTGTTTCGATAAGAAGTTCTGGAGTAACTTCTGTACCTTCAACAAAGCGGTTTAAAGCATCAAGATTTACAATTGCATATTCCTTACGGTTGATGTTTGTAAATCCGCGTTTTGGTAAACGACGGTATAAAGGTGTTTGACCACCTTCAAAACCTAAACGTACACCGCCGCCAGAACGAGCATTTTGACCTTTGTGACCTTTACCGGCAGTTTTACCTTGACCAGATCCGATACCTCGACCTAAACGCTTGCGTTCTTTACGAGAACCTTCAGCAGGTTTTAATTCATGAAGTTTCATATTGGCACCTCCTTATGAAAGAAAACAATCAATTATTGTTCTTTAACTGTAACAAGGTGAGCAACTTTGGTAATCATACCGCGAATAGCAGCGTTATCTGGATGCTCAACTGTTTGATTTAATTTACGTAATCCAAGAGCTTTAACTGTTTCGCGTTGATCGCCAGGACGGCCAATCAAGCTGCGAGTGAGGGTAACTGATAGTTTATTCGCCATTTTATTTCCCCCCGTATCCTAACAGTTCTTCTACTGATTTACCACGTAGTTTAGCTACGTCTTCAGCACGTTTTAATTGTTTTAAACCGTCAATTGTAGCACGTACCATGTTAATAGGAGTGTTAGTTCCTAATGATTTAGAAAGGATATCAGCAACTCCGCCTAATTCAAGTACGGCACGAACTGGTCCACCAGCGATAACTCCTGTACCTTCAGAAGCAGGTTTTAGAAGGATTTCACCAGCACCAAAGCGTCCAATTACTTGGTGAGGAATTGTAGTTCCGACCATTGGTACTTCGACTAAGTTTTTCTTTGCATCTTCGATGGCTTTACGAATAGCATCAGGTACTTCTTGAGCTTTACCAGTACCGAAACCAACGTGACCGTTTTTATCGCCTACAACAACAAGGGCTGTGAAGCGGAAACGACGTCCACCTTTAACAACTTTCGCAACACGGTTAACCGTGACTACGCGTTCTTCTAGTTCAAGTTTGTTTGGATCAATACGACGCATCTTTTTGTGTCCCTCCTTTGTCTTTTAGAATTGTAAGCCGTTTTCACGGGCAGCATCAGCTAATGCTTGAATACGTCCATGGTATAGGTATCCGCCACGGTCAAAGACAATAGAAGTGATACCTTTTTCTACCGCACGTTTAGCGACTAATTCTCCGACCTTTTGTGCAGCTTCAACGTTATTAGTAGAATCTAAACCAAAGTCTTTATCTAAAGTAGAAGCACTTGCTAAAGTTACTCCGTTAATATCATCAATTACTTGAGCATAAATATGTTTGTTAGAACGAAACACATTTAGACGTGGACGAGCAGAAGTACCGCTAAGTTTCGCACGGACACGAGCATGTCTTTTCTTGCGAGTAGCGTTTTTATCTTGCTTCGTAATCATTTACGTCACTCCTTTCGTTTACCTATGCGGCATTACTTACCAGTTTTACCTTCTTTACGACGAACGAATTCACCTTCGTAACGAATTCCTTTACCTTTATACGGCTCAGGAGGACGAACTCCGCGAATATTCGCTGCTAATGCACCAACACGTTCTTTATCAGTACCTTTGATAACGATCTTTGTGTTAGCAGGTACTTCGATTTCAAGTCCCTCTTCAGCTTCGATCTCAACTGGATGAGAGTATCCAACGTTTAATACAAGTTTGTTACCCTGCTTTTGAGCACGATATCCAACCCCGATTAACTCTAGGCCTCTAGTGAAGCCAGTAGATACACCTTCAACCATGTTCGCAAGCACGGCACGAGTTGTTCCATGTAATGCGCGGTGTTCTTTCGCATCAGAAGGACGTGTGATAGTTACAAGATTCTCTTCCACAGTGATAGTGATATCAGAGTGGAATGTACGAGTAAGTTCACCTTTAGGTCCTTTAACTGTAACAGTGTTGTTATTTAAAGTAACAGTTACTCCTGCTGGAATAACAATTGGTTTTTTTCCTACGCGAGACATTTAGTGCACCTCCATTCATTCAAAAGCTCAATTACCAAACGTAAGCTAGAACTTCTCCGCCGATTTGTTTTGCACGAGCTTCTTTATCTGTAATAACACCTTGTGATGTTGATACTAATGCGATACCAAGACCGTTAAGAACGCGTGGTACCTCAGTTGATTTTGCGTAAACTCTAAGTCCAGGCTTGCTTATGCGCTTAAGACCAGTAATAACACGTTCGTTACTAGCACCGTATTTTAAGAAGATACGGATGATACCTTGTTTGTTGTCTTCGATAAATTCGACGTCACGTACGAAACCTTCGCGCTTTAAAATTTCAGCAATTTCTTTTTTCATATTAGAAGCAGGCACTTCTAACTTTTCGTGACGCACCATATTCGCATTACGAATGCGAGTAAGCATATCAGCAATTGGATCTGTCATGACCATTATTTTTACCTCCTTCCCAGACTTGGGTTTTACCAGCTAGCTTTTTTGACACCAGGAATTTGTCCTTTGTATGCTAATTCACGGAAACAAATACGGCAAAGCTTAAATTTACGATATACAGAGTGTGGACGACCACAACGTTCGCAGCGTGTATACTCTTGTACTTTGAATTTAGGCGTGCGTTGTTGTTTCGCAATCATTGACTTTTTAGCCACGTTTTCGCCTCCCTTATTTAAGGATTACTTTTGGAATGGCATTCCAAATTGAGTTAAAAGTTCACGAGATTCTTCATCAGTTTTTGCAGTCGTTACGATAACGATATCCATACCACGAACTTTGCTTACTTTATCGTAATCAATTTCAGGGAAGATTAATTGTTCTTTAATACCTAATGTGTAGTTACCACGACCGTCGAATGCTTTTTTAGAAATACCACGGAAGTCACGTACACGAGGTAATGAAACGGAAACTAATTTATCCAAGAATTCGTACATGCGTTCACCGCGAAGAGTAACCTTAGCACCGATCGGCATACCTTCACGAAGACGGAAGCCAGCGATAGATTTTTTCGCACGTGTAACGACAGGCTTTTGACCTGTTATTGTTGCTAGTTCTTCAACCGCGTTATCGAGTGCTTTTGCGTTTGCAACTGCGTCACCAACGCCCATATTCACAACGATTTTGTCAAGTTTAGGAACTTCCATAACTGATTTATAGTTGAACTTGCTCATTAGAGCAGGTGTAACTTCTTTTACAAATTTTTCTTTTAGGCGGTTCACTTATTGTACCTCCCTTCTAAATTTTAAACTATTTATCTAATACTTCACCGGATTTTGCTACGCGTACTTTCTTGCCATCAACCGTTGTGGAACCTACACGAGTTGGGTTACCAGTTTTAGGATCGATAGGCATAACGTTTGATACATGAATAGGAGCCTCAAAGCTGATAATTCCGCCTTGTGGATTCACTTGAGAAGGTTTAGAGTGTTTTTTCACAATGTTAATACCTTCAACTAGTACACGGCTATCTTTAGGATAAGCAGCTAGGATCACACCTGTTTTGCCTTTATCCTTGCCAGAGATGACTTTTACTTTATCACCTTTTTTTACATGCATCTGTGCGCACCTCCTTAAAGGCAATTGATTTTAAAATTATAATACTTCTGGAGCAAGAGAAACAATTTTCATAAAGTTGTTGTCGCGAAGTTCGCGGGCAACTGGTCCGAAGATACGAGTTCCGCGTGGGCTCTTATCATCTTTGATAATTACACATGCGTTTTCATCAAAACGAATGTAAGAACCGTCTGGACGACGAGCACCGCTCTTTGTACGAACAATAACTGCTTTAACAACGTCACCTTTTTTGACAACGCCACCTGGTGTTGCTTGTTTTACTGTGCAGACGATAACATCACCAATACCAGCAAATTTGCGACCTGAACCACCAAGAACTTTAATCGTAAGAACCTCACGAGCACCAGAGTTGTCAGCAACTTTTAAACGTGATTCTTGTTGAATCATGTGTGTAACCTCCCTTCGGAATGAAGCTTAATCCGAACAATTAAATAATAACTGCTTTTTCTACAACTTCAACTAAACGGAAACGCTTAGTAGCTGAAAGCGGACGAGTTTCCATGATACGAACTACATCGCCGATTTTTGCTTCGTTTTGCTCATCATGAGCTTTATACTTTTTAGAATACTTAACGCGTTTACCATATAAAGAATGCTTTTTGTGTGTTTCTACAAGAACTGTAATTGTTTTGTCCATCTTGTCAGAAACAACGCGTCCTGTGTAAACTTTACGTTGGTTACGTTCACTCATTCTGTGAACCTCCCTTCAATAATCACTTGTTAACGCTGATTTCTCTTTCACGAACAACTGTTTTCATACGAGCGATCGCTTTGCGTACTTCACGAATGCGAGCTGTGTTTTCAAGTTGTCCTGTCGCCAATTGAAAGCGAAGGTTGAAAAGTTCTTCTTTTAAAGATTTTACTTTTTGTTCAATTTCAGCAGTGGTAAGGTCACGAAGTTCATTAGCTTTCATTTGATTCACCACCAATTTCTTCTCGTTTTACAAACTTACATTTTACAGGAAGTTTGTGCATTGCAAGTCGAAGTGCTTCACGAGCGATTTCTTCAGAAACGCCAGCGATTTCGAACATGATTTTTCCTGGCTTAACAACAGCTACCCAACCTTCAGGAGCCCCTTTACCGGAACCCATCCGTACTTCTAGAGGTTTAGCAGTGTAAGGCTTGTGAGGGAAAATTTTAATCCAAACTTTACCGCCACGTTTCATGTAACGTGTCATCGCAATACGTGCTGCTTCGATTTGGCGGTTCGTAATCCATGAAGCTTCTAGAGCTTGTAGGCCGAATTCACCGAATGTCACTTCTGTACCACCTTTTGCGTTACCACGCATGTTACCACGGTGTTGACGGCGATATTTTACGCGTTTTGGCAATAACATATTATTTGCCTCCTTCCACAGATTTCTTCTTAGTAGGAAGGACTTCTCCCTTATAGATCCATACTTTTACGCCAAGCTTACCATAAGTAGTATCGGCTTCAGCAGTAGCATAGTCGATATCAGCGCGAAGTGTATGAAGTGGAACAGTTCCTTCGCTGTAATGTTCAGCACGAGCGATATCTGCACCGCCAAGACGACCAGATACTTGTGTTTTGATACCTTTTGAACCAGCGCGCATAGCACGTTGAATAGCTTGCTTTTGTGCACGACGGAAAGATACACGGTTTTCTAATTGACGAGCAATATTTTCAGCAACTAATTTCGCATCAACGTCAGCTCTCTTGATTTCAAGAATGTTGATGTGAACTCGCTTGCCAGTTAATTGATTTAATGCTTTACGAAGTGCTTCTACTTCCGTACCGCCTTTACCAATAACCATACCAGGCTTAGCTGTATGCACTGTTACGTTTACACGGTTTGCAGCACGTTCGATTTCTACTTTAGAAACAGAAGCATCTTTTAAACGCTTCGTGATGTATTCACGAATTTTAAGGTCTTCGTGTAAAAGAGTAGCGAAGTCTTTGCCTGCGTACCATTTAGATTCCCAATCACGGATGATTCCAATACGCAAACCGACAGGATTTACTTTTTGACCCACAGCTTATCCCTCCTTCTTTTCTGATAATACGATTGTGATGTGGCTTGTGCGTTTGTTGATCTGGCTTGCACGGCCCATTGCGCGAGGACGGAAACGTTTTAAGGTTGGTCCTTCGTCAACAAATGCTTGTGCAACAACTAGATTGTTTACGTCCATTTCATAGTTGTGCTCAGCGTTTGCCATAGCTGATTTTAATACTTTTTCCACGATTGGAGAAGCAGCCTTAGGTGTGAGATTTAAAATCGCCACAGCTTCACCAATTTGCTTTCCTCGAATTAAATCTACGACTAAACGTGCTTTACGAGGAGCAATACGAACTGTTCTTGCAACAGCTTTAGCTTGCATTTGGATGCCCTCCTCTCTTAACGTCTTGTTTTCTTGTCATCATTACCATGGCCCTTGTAAGCACGAGTTGGAGCGAACTCTCCAAGCTTGTGTCCTACCATGTCTTCAGTAACATATACAGGCACATGTTTGCGACCATCATATACTGCGATAGTGTGGCCAATAAATTGTGGGAAGATTGTAGAACGACGTGACCAAGTTTTAATAACTTGTTTGCTTTCAGTCTCGTTCAACTTTTCTACCTTAACCATTAAATGATCATCAACAAATGGTCCTTTTTTTAAGCTGCGACCCATGAAGGAACCTCCCTTCGTGACTGTTCTACGGTTCTTTCTTTGAACCGTAGGAAAATCACGTTATTTTTTACGACGACGTACGATGAACTTATCTGATTTGTTTTTCTTTTTACGAGTTTTGAATCCAAGAGTTGGTTTACCCCATGGAGACATTGGTGATTTACGTCCAATTGGTGAACGTCCTTCACCACCACCGTGTGGGTGATCGTTAGGGTTCATAACAGATCCACGTACAGTTGGGCGCTTGCCTAACCAACGATTACGTCCTGCTTTACCAATGTTAATAAGTTCATGTTGTTCGTTACCTACTTGACCGATTGTTGCACGGCATTCAGCAAGAATCATACGAACTTCACCAGAATTTAAACGTACTAGTACGTATTTACCTTCTTTACCAAGTACTTGAGCGCTAGTTCCAGCAGAACGAACTAACTGGCCGCCTTTTCCTGGTTTTAATTCGATGTTGTGTACCACTGTACCAACAGGAATGTTTGCTAATGGAAGAGCGTTACCCACTTTAATATCTGCCTCAGGGCCAGACATAACTTCCATGCCAACTACTAGGTTTTTAGGAGCTAAGATATAACGCTTTTCTCCATCCACGTAATTGATTAATGCGATATTTGCAGAACGGTTTGGATCATACTCGATTGTAGCAACGCGTCCTGGAATGCCATCTTTGTTACGTTTAAAATCAATTAAACGATATTGACGCTTATGGCCGCCACCTTGATGACGAACAGTTAACTTACCTTGGTTATTACGGCCGCCTTTTCTTGTTAATGGAGCAAGTAAAGACTTTTCTGGAGTACTAGTTGTGATTTCTGCGAAATCAGAAGTAGTCATTCCACGACGACCATTGGAGGTAGGTTTGTACTTTTTAATCGCCATTTTATTTCCCTCCTCTTCTTGATAGGTTCTTATGCTTCAAAGAATTCGATTTCTTTGCTATCAGCAGTTAATTTTACAATTGCTTTACGACGTTTGTTTGTGTAACCACCGAATTTTCCCATACGCTTGAATTTACCTTTGTAGTTCATGATGTTTACTTTTTCAACATCAACGCTAAAGATTTCTTCGATTGCATCTTTAACTTGAGTTTTGTTAGCTTTAACATCAACTTCAAAAGTATATTTTTTCTCAGCCATTAGGTCAGTAGTACGTTCAGTGATAACGGGGCGCTTAATGATATCGCGTGCATCCATTATGCAAGCACCTCCTCTACTTTTTCAACCGCTGCTTTAGTCATGATCAATTTGTCATGATTAACAACATCTAATACGTTAATTCCGTCAGCAGTTACAACTGTAACACCAGGAATGTTGCGTGCAGATAATGCTACATTTTCATCAAGATCCGCAGTAACGATTAACGCTTTTTTCTCAACAGATAGACCATTTAAAACAGTCTTGAATTCTTTTGTTTTCGGAGCATCGAAAGTTAAAAGATCTAGCACTAAGATGTTCTCTTCTAGTACTTTAGAAGAAAGTGCAGATTTAATCGCTAAACGACGAACCTTTTTAGGTAATTTATAGCTGTAGCTGCGTGGTGTTGGACCAAATACAGTACCACCTCCGCGCCATTGTGGAGAACGGATAGACCCTTGACGAGCGCGTCCAGTTCCTTTTTGACGCCATGGCTTACGACCACCGCCGCGTACTTCAGAACGAATTTTAGTTTTATGAGTTCCTTGACGTAATGAAGCTCTTTGCATAACAATTGCTTCGAATAATACGTGTTGGTTAGGCTCAATACCAAATACAGAATCATTAAGTTCAATATCACCAACTTGTGATCCAGCTTGGTTTAATAATGCTACTTTAGGCATTCCTTTGTTCCTCCTTTCTAAAAGGGTGACTATGCTTTAATTGCACCTTTAATTTTTAATAAAGCTTTTTTAGCGCCTGGTACGTTACCTTTGATTAAAAGTAAGTTACGCTCTGTATCTACCTTAATAATTTCAAGGTTTTGTACTGTAATTTGTTCTCCACCCATACGTCCTGGTAATAATTTACCTTTGAAAACGCGGTTTGGAGCAACAGGTCCCATTGAACCTGGACGACGGTGATAACGTGAACCGTGAGCCATTGGGCCGCGTGATTGTCCGTGGCGTTTAATTACACCTTGGAAACCTTTACCCTTTGAGATTCCTGTTACATCTACGATATCTCCAGCAGCGAAAATATCAACTTTGACTTCTTGACCAACTTCATAGCTTGCTAAGTCATCTCCGCGGAATTCGCGAACGAAGCGCTTAGGAGCAGTATTAGCTTTTGCAACATGGCCTTTTTCTGGTTTGTTAGCTAACTTTTCACGTTTGTCTTCAAAACCAACTTGAACTGCAACATAACCGTCGCTATCAACTGATTTCTTTTGAAGAACTACGTTTGGAGCTACCTCAACTACAGTTACAGGAATTAAGTTGCCATTACTAGCAAATACTTGAGTCATACCAATCTTTCTTCCTAAGATTCCTTTGGTCATTTAAGTCACACCTCCTAATTTATTTATCATTTATTTTGATTAAAGTTTAATTTCGATATCAACACCAGATGGTAAATCTAAACGCATCAATGCATCAACTGTTTGTGGAGTTGGGTTAACGATGTCGATTAGACGCTTATGTGTCCGTTGTTCGAATTGCTCACGAGAATCTTTGTACTTATGAACCGCACGAAGAATTGTGTAAACAGTTTTTTCAGTTGGTAACGGAATTGGACCAGAAACTGCCGCACCTGAACGTTTTGCTGTTTCAACGATTTTTTCTGCTGATTGATCAAGGATTCTGTGATCATACGCTTTTAAACGGATACGAATTTTTTGTTTTGCCATTATTTTCCCTCCTTTATTCGCCTATTTTCAAAATAGACATTCTCAGTGAAAATTTCCCTCACACACTCGCCATGGCAAAGCGGCCGGGTGTGTCAGCAACCTTTCACATCATCGCAGTCAAAGACCAACATTGTCTATTATACATAAAACATAAAGCAAACGCAACACCTATCACGAATATTTTTCTTTATGTTTCTGTTTTGAACACTTTTCCTATTATAGCGGCAGATATACACTTTTTCAACAGTTATTATCAATCTCCAGAAATATCCTAAATATAAAAGTTGAAGTTTCATTTAACAGTTTCTTTAGCATCCGAATTCTGGTGGTAGAGATTTTTGAAAGTTCAATATTTATATAGAAGAAACTTGGTTAAATTAAATTCGTTCGATGGAATTTGGTGTTTATCAGGGACGCTTCTCACTGATTAAACTATTATTTTTGATTATAAGGACTCTTATTACGGACATCCACTTCGTTCAAAAGGTAAAATTGTCCGTAAGAACCCTTATTACGGACACTTACTTCGTTCTCAAAGGCGAAATTGTCCGTAAGGACTCTTATTACGGACACTTACTTCGCCCTCAAAGGTGAATTTGTCCGTAAGAACCCTTTTTACGGACACTTGCATCGTTCACAAGAGTTAAATTGTCCGTAAGACCCCTAATTATGGTCAATTTCATGTTTTAATGAAAGATTTTGTCTTCAGCAACCAGCATTATGGCACAACACTTAACCTGATTCTACGAACTGGTGGATCCAAAAAAACTGGAATATCTACATAACTCTCAGATCCAAACAGAAAGAATACAACTACAATTTTAATAGAAACAAAAAAAAGCAGATGGATCGTCATCCATCTGCTTTTTATATGTTTGGTCATTATCCACTCAGCACCAAAGGAGCTGCAGTTTCAAATTACTCAGTGATTGTAGTGATTGAACCTGAACCTACTGTACGTCCACCTTCACGAATTGAGAACTTAGTTCCTTCTTCGATAGCGATTGGAGCGATAAGTTCAACAGTCATTTCGATGTGGTCACCAGGCATTACCATTTCAGTGCCTTCTGGAAGCATACAGATACCAGTGATGTCAGAAGTACGGAAATAGAATTGCGGACGGTAGTTAGAGAAGAATGGAGTATGACGTCCACCTTCTTCTTTTGATAAAACGTAAACTTGCGCTTTGAACTTTGTGTGTGGAGTGATTGACTTTGGTTTAGCCAATACTTGACCACGTTCGATATCTTCACGTGCTACACCACGAAGAAGGGCACCGATGTTGTCACCAGCTTCAGCGAAATCAAGAAGCTTACGGAACATTTCTACACCTGTTACAGTAGTAGATTTTGGCTCTTCAGTGAAACCTACGATTTCAACTACGTCCCCAACTTTAACTACTCCACGCTCAACACGTCCAGTAGCAACTGTTCCACGACCAGTGATTGAGAATACATCCTCAACAGGCATCATGAAAGGTTTGTCAGTGTCACGAGTTGGTGTTGGAATCCACTCATCAACTGCAGACATAAGTTCATTGATTTTTTCTTCCCATGCAGCTTCGCCTTCTAATGCTTTAAGAGCAGAACCTTTGATAACTGGAGTGTCATCACCAGGGAAGTCGTATTCTGATAATAGATCGCGAATTTCCATTTCTACTAATTCAAGAAGCTCTTCATCGTCAACCATGTCACACTTGTTCATGAAAACAACAAGGTATGGTACACCTACTTGACGAGAAAGAAGGATGTGTTCACGAGTTTGTGGCATTGGGCCGTCAGTTGCAGAAACAACTAGGATACCGCCGTCCATTTGCGCAGCACCAGTGATCATGTTTTTAACATAGTCAGCGTGTCCTGGGCAGTCTACGTGTGCATAGTGACGAGCATCTGTTTCATATTCTACGTGTGCAGTAGAGATTGTGATACCACGTTCTTTTTCTTCTGGTGCACCATCGATTTGATCGTATGCACGTGCTTCTGCTTTACCTGTTTTTGCAAGTACAGAAGTGATTGCAGCTGTTAAAGTTGTTTTACCATGGTCAACGTGTCCGATTGTACCAATGTTAACGTGTGGCTTTGAACGGTCGAATTTAGCTTTACCCATTAGGAAATCCTCCTCTAAATTATAAAAGTTTAATTTTAGTTTTGTATGTAAGCCGTGATTAAGGTTGTCCAAACCACGGCTTCCACTGCTTACAATAGTAGTTATACTTTATCAAAAGATGAAAATCAATTATTCACCTTTATTTTTTTTGATGATTTCTTCTGAAACTGATTTTGGTACTTCTTCATAGTGATCAAAGTGCATAGAGAATACTCCACGACCTTGTGTACTTGAACGAAGTGCTGTTGCGTACCCAAACATTTCAGAAAGTGGAACCGAAGAGCGAACTACTTGCGCATTACCACGAGCTTCCATTCCCTCAACTCGACCACGACGAGCAGTGATTTGACCCATGATATCTCCTAAATATTCTTCAGGGATAACAACTTCCACTCTCATCATTGGTTCAAGAATGACAGGCTTACACTTAGAGGCAGCATTTTTAAGTGCCATTGAAGCAGCAATTTTAAACGCCATCTCTGAGGAGTCAACATCATGGTATGAACCATCAAATAATCTTGCTTTAATATCAACTAAAGGATAACCAGCAAGTACTCCACGGTCTAATGCATCTTCAAGACCAGCTTGGACTGCAGGGATGTATTCACGAGGAACTACACCACCGACGATACCGTTAACGAATTCGAATCCTTTACCTTCATCATTAGGTGAGAACTCAATCCATACATGTCCGTATTGACCACGACCACCAGATTGACGTGCGAATTTCCCTTCAACTTGTGCAGATTCACGGAAAGTCTCACGATAAGCAACCTGAGGCGCACCAACATTAGCTTCTACCTTAAACTCGCGACGCATACGGTCAACAAGAATATCAAGGTGAAGTTCACCCATACCAGCAATGATTACTTGTCCAGTTTCCTGGTCAGTATGTGCACGGAATGTTGGATCTTCTTCTTGAAGTTTTTGTAAGGCAGTTGTCATTTTGTCTTGGTCAGCTTTAGATTTTGGTTCTACTGAAAGTTGAATTACTGGCTCAGGGAATACCATTGACTCAAGAATAACGAGATTTTTCTCATCACATAGAGTATCACCAGTAGTTGTATCTTTCAGACCTACAGCAGCAGCAATGTCACCGGCATAAACCTTAGAGATTTCTTGACGGCTGTTTGCATGCATTTGCAGGATACGTCCTACACGTTCACGCTTGCCTTTCGTAGAGTTTTGGACATATGATCCAGACTCTAGAGTACCAGAGTAAACACGGAAGAACGTTAATTTACCAACATAAGGGTCAGTCATAACTTTAAAAGCAAGAGCAGAGAATGGCTCTTCATCGCTAGAATGACGTTCAACGATATCTTCATCATCATCAACAGCATGACCTTTAATTGCAGGTACATCTAATGGTGATGGAAGGTAATCGATAACCGCATCTAACATTAACTGAACACCTTTGTTTTTGAATGCTGATCCACAGATTACTGGATAGAATTCAACATTAACGGTACCTTTACGAATCGCTGCTTTAAGCTCTTCTTTAGTGATTTCTTCTCCACCAAGGTATTTTTCCATTAACTCTTCATCTAACTCAGCAACTGCTTCTACTAACTTTTCACGGTATTCTTCAGCTTGAGCTTTATATTCTTCAGGAATTTCACGTACTTCAATATCAGTACCCAAGTCATTACTGTAGAATACTGCATTCATTTCCACTAGGTCAATGATTGCTTCAAACTGATCTTCAGCACCGATTGGTAACTGAATTGGATGTGCATTCGCTTGTAGACGGTCATGGATTGTTCCTACAGAATATAAGAAGTCAGCTCCAATTTTGTCCATCTTGTTTACGAATACAACACGTGGTACACCATAAGTTGTTGCTTGGCGCCAAACTGTTTCAGTTTGAGGCTCAACACCAGATTGTGCATCAAGTACTGCTACAGCACCATCAAGTACACGAAGGGAACGTTCTACTTCAACTGTGAAGTCTACGTGTCCTGGTGTATCAATGATGTTTACACGATGGCCGTGCCATTGTGCAGTTGTGGCTGCGGAAGTGATTGTAATTCCGCGTTCTTGTTCTTGTTCCATCCAGTCCATCTGAGAAGCACCTTCATGTGTTTCACCGATCTTATGAATACGACCAGTGTAATAAAGGACACGCTCAGTGGTAGTCGTTTTACCGGCATCGATGTGAGCCATGATACCGATATTACGAGTGTTTGCTAAGGAGAACTCTCTTGCCATTGGGTCTTTCTCCTTCCTAGTTTGAAAGTTTTTATATTGAAGGTTAGATTACCAACGATAGTGAGCAAACGCTTTGTTTGCTTCAGCCATTTTGTGTGTATCTTCACGCTTTTTAACAGATGCACCAGTGTTGTTAGCAGCATCCATGATTTCGTTAGCTAAACGCTCTTCCATTGTTTTCTCTCCACGGTTACGTGAATAGTTCACTAACCAACGAAGACCAAGAGTTGAACGGCGGTCAGGGCGCACCTCAACTGGTACTTGGTAGTTAGCACCACCTACACGGCGTGCTCTTACTTCAAGTACAGGCATGATGTTTTTAAGTGCTGCTTCGAAAACTTCCATTGGCTCTTTGCCAGAACGTTCACGAATTAAATCAAACGCAGAATAAAGAATTGCTTGTGATTTACCTCTTTTACCGTCAACCATCATTTTGTTGATTAAACGAGTAACTAATTTTGAATTGTAAAGTGGATCTGGTAACACGTCTCTCTTTGCTACAGGACCTTTACGTGGCATATTTGTTCCTCCTTTCAAAGAAGCTTCTATTTAAGTTGTTTTTATTTCTTAGCTGCTTTTGGTCTCTTAGTACCGTATTTAGAACGACCTTGCATACGGTTGTTTACACCAGCAGTATCAAGCGCTCCACGTACGATGTGATAACGTACCCCTGGTAAGTCTTTTACACGTCCTCCACGAATAAGAACAACACTGTGCTCTTGAAGATTGTGTCCAATACCAGGAATGTATGCAGTCACCTCAATACCATTTGTCAAACGTACACGAGCATATTTACGTAACGCTGAGTTTGGTTTCTTTGGTGTCATTGTACCAACACGAGTACATACACCGCGTTTTTGTGGTGAAGATACATTGGTTTGTGATTTTTTAAAGCTGTTATAACCTTTGTTAAGTGCTGGTGATTTAGACTTTTCCTCTTTAGATTGACGAGGTTTACGCACTAATTGGTTAATAGTAGGCATTTATGTTTCCTCCCTTCATTATTTGTAAGCCCACACATCCAGGTGGTTCATTTTTTTGCAAAAACAAAGTTTTTGCAGACTTTCTATCTACAAAAACAGCTTTTAGCGGATAATTGCAACAGTTGAAGCACCAACTTCAATCCCACATGCCTTCCCGAGTTTTTTCATCGAGTCTACATAAAGGATAGGAACATTTATTTCAAGAGCTTCCTCTACTACCTTCGCTGTCAACTTAGGTTCAGCGTCGCTAGCAACGATTAACTCTCTCACATTACCTTCTTTAAGTGCTTTTACTGTTTGTTTTGTTCCTATAACGAACTTTTGTGCCTGTAATACTTTTTCATAAGACATAGTTCATATCCTCCAAAGTATCAGGTGAATAGGAGCACCTTTGATATAGTAACATCTTAATAAACGAATGTCAACACGACTTTTAATATTTTCTTAAAATAAGGAATCTGCTAGTTAGCAGATCCCTTATTTTCATTAATCAATTGTTACTGTTTCTTCGGAAGTTGTATCGCGAAGGACAGGCTCTGCTTTGCGGTAACGCTGCATTCCTGTTCCAGCTGGTACAAGCTTACCAATAATAACATTTTCTTTTAAGCCGAGTAATTCATCGCGCTTGCCTTTAATTGCAGCATCTGTAAGAACTCTTGTCGTTTCTTGGAATGATGCAGCAGACAGGAATGAATCAGTTTCAAGCGACGCCTTGGTAATACCAAGTAAGACTGGACGTCCTGTTGCAGGCATTTTTCCTGCTAACAATGCCTTTTCGTTTGCATCTGTAAACTGGTGAATATCTAGTAGTGTACCTGGAAGTACATCTGTTTCACCTGCATCACCGACACGTACTTTACGTAACATTTGACGAACCATTACTTCAACGTGCTTATCGCCAATTTCTACCCCTTGCATACGATAAACTTTTTGAACTTCACGTAATAAGTACTCTTGGACTGAAGTTACGTCTTTGACTCGAATTAATTCTTTCGGATCAATAGAACCTTCCGTTAACTCTTCTCCACGAGCTACATTATCATTAATAGCCACTTTCAAGCGGGCAGTATATGGCGCATTATATGTTCTAGATTCAACTTCACCTTGAACAACGATTTCATGCTGGCGATCACGGCCCTCGTTAATACCGACGACAACACCATCAATTTCAGAAATAACCGCTTGACCTTTAGGGTTACGGGCTTCAAAAATTTCCTGGATACGTGGTAAACCTTGTGTAATATCGTCTCCCGCAACCCCACCAGTGTGGAAAGTACGCATCGTTAACTGTGTACCTGGCTCACCGATAGATTGGGCAGCAATGATACCAACTGCTTCACCCACTTCAACCTCTTGACCAGTTGCCAGATTTCGGCCATAGCATTTTTTACAAACACCATGACGAGTATTACAGGTAAACGCAGAACGGATTTTCACCGTATCTATGCCTGCATTAACAATTGTTTCTGATAAATCTTCCGTAATTAAGCCATTTTCTGGTACGAGAACTTCGCCTGTTTCAGGATGTTTGATTGCCTTACGTGCATAACGCCCGATCAGACGTTCATCTAATCCTTCAATGATTTCAGTGCCGTCTTTTAAGGCACTAATTGTAAAGCCGCGGTCGGTGCCACAGTCGTCTTCACGAACAATAACATCCTGTGCAACGTCTACAAGTCGACGTGTTAAGTAACCAGAGTCAGCTGTCTTAAGCGCTGTATCCGCAAGACCTTTACGAGCACCGTGTGTCGAGATAAAGTATTCTAATACTGTTAACCCTTCACGGAAACTTGATTTAATTGGTAACTCGATGATACGTCCAGCCGGGTTGGCCATCAGACCACGCATACCAGCAAGCTGCGTAAAGTTAGAGGCGTTACCACGGGCTCCGGAATCACTCATCATGAAGATTGGATTCGCTTTATTCAACGATTTCATCAGTTTCCCTTGAATGGTATCTTTCGCAGCACTCCAAATCGCAATTACACGGTCGTAACGCTCATCTTCCGTAATAAGACCACGTCTGAATTGCTTCATAACGCTATCTACCTTACTTTGTGCGTCATGAAGAATTTCTTGTTTCTCAGGAAGTACGACAATGTCAGCTACACCAACTGTAAGACCTGCTTTTGTTGAATGTTTAAAGCCTAGGTCCTTCATGCGGTCAAGCATTTTTGACGTTTCCGTAATCTTGAAACGTTTGAATACTTCAGCAATGACATTTCCAAGGATTTTCTTTTTAAACGGATCAATCAATGGCATCGACTGAATTTTCGCCTTCACGTCTTCGCCTTTTTCTACGAAATATTTAACAGGCGTTTCAACCTCTAAATTCTGTCTGGTTGGTTCATTAATGTATGGGAATGATTTTGGCAGAATTTCGTTGAAAATAAGTTTACCAACCGTTGTGATTAATAACTTATTATTTTGTTCTGCTGTGAATGTTTCATTTCCTAATGAACCTGCATGAACTGCAACACGAGTATGCAAATGAACATAGCCGTTTTGATAGGCAAGAATCGCTTCACTTGTATCTTTAAAAATCATACCCTCGCCGATTGCGCCTTCTCTTTCCAAAGTTAAGTAATAGTTACCTAAAACCATGTCCTGGGAAGGAGTAACAACTGGCTTACCATCTTTAGGGTTTAAGATATTTTGTGCTGCAAGCATTAATAGTCTTGCTTCTGCTTGAGCTTCAGATGAAAGCGGTACGTGAACAGCCATTTGGTCACCATCAAAATCCGCATTGTATGCTGTACATACAAGTGGATGTAGACGGATTGCCCGGCCTTCAACTAGAGTTGGTTCAAAAGCCTGAATCCCTAGTCTATGCAGTGTAGGGGCACGGTTTAATAATACTGGATGCTCTTTAATGACATCTTCGAGTACATCCCAAACATCTGGTGAAACTCTTTCTATTTTGCGTTTAGCCGATTTAATATTATGTGCTAATCCTTTTTCAACCAATTCCTTCATAATGAAAGGCTTAAATAGCTCTAGCGCCATTTCTTTCGGAAGTCCGCATTGATACATCTTCAAGTTTGGTCCTACAACGATAACCGAACGTCCTGAATAGTCAACACGCTTTCCAAGTAAGTTTTGACGGAAACGACCTTGCTTTCCTTTTAACATATGAGAAAGTGATTTCAACGGACGGTTACCTGGTCCTGTAACAGGACGTCCACGGCGACCGTTGTCAATCAAGGCATCGACAGCTTCTTGAAGCATCCGTTTTTCATTCTGCACAATAATGCTTGGTGCACCTAAATCTAATAAACGCTTTAAGCGGTTATTACGGTTAATAACACGACGATAAAGATCATTTAAGTCTGATGTTGCAAATCTTCCACCATCCAATTGAACCATTGGACGAAGTTCCGGAGGGATAACAGGAAGAACATCAAGAATCATCCAAGATGGTTCATTTCCAGATCCACGGAATGCTTCTAACACTTCAAGACGTTTGATCGCACGAGTACGACGCTGACCTTGCGCGCTTTTTAATTCTTCTTTTAAACCGTCTACTTCTTTGTCTAAATCGATATCGAAAAGAAGTTTTTTAATAGCTTCTGCACCCATGGCAGCTTGGAATTTGTTTCCGTACTTTTCACGATATGCACGATATTCTTTTTCAGATAGTAGCTGTTTCTTATCAAGAGCTGTGTCTCCTGATTCCGTCACTACGTAAGAAGCAAAGTAGATGATCTCCTCTAAAGCTCTTGGAGACATGTCTAAAACAAGTCCCATTCGGCTTGGGATCCCTTTAAAGTACCATATATGTGAAACTGGCGCAGCAAGCTCAATATGCCCCATACGTTCACGACGAACTTTAGCTCGTGTAACTTCCACACCACATCGGTCACAAACCACACCTTTATAACGGACACGCTTATACTTTCCGCAATGACATTCCCAATCCTTCGTTGGACCGAAAATTCGTTCACAGAATAAGCCATCCTTTTCAGGCTTTAATGTACGATAGTTAATCGTTTCTGGTTTTTTGACTTCTCCGAAGGACCATGAACGGATTTTATCCGGTGAAGCAAGACCAATCTTCATAAACTCAAAATTATTAACATCCAGCAAGGGGCCTACCTCCCTTTTGATATCTCCAGGTTTTACCCTATTGCGTACAAAAGCGGGAGCGCAGGGTGCGCTCCAACTCAAATATATTTACTCTTTTGAACCGACTTTTTCTGATTCAAATGCTTGTTCAGGAACAATGTTTAACGTGTCGACTTGTTGTAACTCATCATCATCTTCCGTATCGCGCATTTCTATTTCTTCTTCGTCACCTGAAAGAATTTTTACATCCATCCCAAGACTCTGAAGTTCTTTAATTAATACTTTAAATGATTCTGGAACACCTGGCTCCGGAACGTTTTCACCTTTAACGATGGCTTCATACGTTTTTACACGACCAACAACGTCATCTGATTTAACAGTAAGGATTTCTTGAAGTGTGTATGCTGCACCGTATGCTTCAAGTGCCCAAACCTCCATCTCACCAAAACGCTGTCCACCGAATTGAGCTTTACCGCCCAGTGGCTGCTGCGTTACTAATGAGTATGGTCCAGTTGAACGGGCATGGAGTTTATCATCAACCATGTGTGCAAGTTTAATCATATACATGACACCTACAGACACACGGTTATCAAATGGTTCCCCGGAACGGCCGTCATAAAGGACAGTTTTCGCATCACGAGCCATACCAGCTTCTTCAATCGTTCCCCAAACATCTTCCTCACGCGCTCCGTCAAATACTGGAGAAGCAACATGAATGCCTAGGTAGCGGGCTGCCATTCCAAGATGAAGTTCCAGCACCTGTCCAATATTCATCCGTGATGGTACCCCTAGTGGATTTAACATGATATCGACTGGTGTGCCATCTGGTAAATACGGCATATCTTCTTCCGGTAAAATCCGTGAGATAACCCCTTTGTTACCGTGACGTCCCGCCATTTTATCTCCTTCAGAAATCTTACGTTTCTGAACGATGTAGACGCGGACAAGTTGATTAACTCCTGGTGGAAGTTCATCACCATCTTCACGATTAAAGACTTTAACATCGAGGACAATCCCGCCGCCGCCATGTGGCACTCGAAGAGACGTATCACGGACTTCACGTGCTTTTTCACCAAAGATCGCATGTAAAAGACGTTCTTCCGCCGTTAATTCTGTAACTCCTTTAGGTGTTACTTTACCAACTAACAAGTCGCCATCTTTGACTTCAGCACCGGTACGAATGATTCCACGCTCATCCAAGTTACGAAGAGCATCTTCCCCAACGTTTGGAATATCACGGGTAATCTCTTCAGGTCCGAGCTTTGTATCACGGGATTCTGACTCATATTCTTCAATATGAATGGATGTGTATACATCGTCTTTAACAAGACGTTGATTCATAATAATCGCATCTTCATAGTTATAGCCGTCCCATGTCATGAAAGCTACAAGGACGTTACGGCCTAAGGCTAATTCTCCTAATTCCATTGATGGACCATCAGCAAGAATTTCCCCTTTTGTCACGCGGTTACCTACGGCAACAATTGGACGTTGGTTATAACATGTTCCTTGGTTGGAACGGATGAATTTTAACATACGGTATTTATCAAGGTTTCCTTTAACCTCTTGACCATCAACCACATTAATGCGACGTACCCATACCTCACGCGCTTCCACGTGTTCAACAATACCTTCGTGCTTACAGATAACCGCTGCACCTGAGTCTTTACCAGATACATATTCCATACCTGTTCCCACACGCGGTGCTTCTGGCTGCATAAGCGGTACGGCTTGACGCTGCATGTTCGCACCCATTAGGGCACGGTTGGAGTCATCATTTTCAAGGAACGGGATACACGCTGTTGCCGCAGATACAACCTGCTTCGGTGATACATCCATATAGTCAATGCGTTCACGTTTGACAACCGTGTTTTCACCACGGAAACGAGCAACAACTTCATCATCTAAGAAGGAACCATCGTCATCTAAGCGAGAGTTCGCTTGGGCAACTACATAGTTATCTTCTTCGTCAGCAGTTAAGTAATCAATACGGGCAGTTACTTTACCAGTATCCGGGTCAACCCGACGATAAGGTGTTTCGATAAAGCCAAATCGATTGACTTTCGCATATGATGAAAGCGAGTTGATCAAACCAATGTTTGGTCCTTCAGGTGTTTCAATTGGACACATCCGGCCATAGTGGGAATAGTGAACGTCACGAACTTCCATCCCTGCACGTTCACGCGTTAAACCACCAGGTCCTAATGCAGAAAGACGACGCTTGTGTGTTAATTCAGCAAGCGGGTTGGTTTGGTCCATGAACTGTGATAATTGCGAGCTTCCAAAGAACTCTTTAATTGAAGCAATGACTGGACGAATATTAATCAATTGCTGCGGTGTGATCGTTGCAGTGTCTTGGATGGACATTCTTTCACGAACCACACGCTCCATACGGGATAACCCAATACGGAATTGATTCTGAAGCAATTCACCAACAGAACGAAGACGTCTGTTACCTAAGTGGTCGATATCATCCGTATCGCCTACTCCATGCAATAAATTAAAGAAGTAGCTAATCGATGCAATGATGTCAGCCGGTGTAATATTCTTAATTGGCTCAGCCACATAGGCATTACTTAAAACATTAATTACTTTTTCACTTTCATCACCAGGAGCATAAATTTTAATGTCCTGAAGGGTGATTTCTTCATCTACTACGCCACCGTAAGGATTAAAGCCTTTGAAATTAATATTCTTTTCAAGAGCAGGTATAATTCTATCAAGGTTTCTCCTATCGAGAATAGTTCCTTTTTCGGCAATAATTTCCCCTGTTTCAGGATCCGCAAGGGATTCTGCTAATCGTTGGTTGAACAAACGATTTTTAATATGAAGCTTTTTATTAATTTTATAGCGGCCTACATTTGCAAGATCATAGCGCTTTGGATCAAAGAAACGTGACACCAATAAGCTCTTTGCGTTTTCAACGGTAGGCGGTTCACCTGGACGTAGACGCTCATAAATTTCTAAAAGGGCCTTTTCGACACCTTCCGTATTGTCTTTCTCAAGTGTATTACGGATGTATTCGTTATCCCCAATCAATTCAATGATTTCTTGATCAGAGCCGAAACCAAGCGCACGCAAAAGAACCGTAACGGGCAGTTTCCGAGTACGATCTATTCTCACATAAACGACATCTTTAGCGTCTGTTTCATATTCTAGCCAAGCGCCGCGGTTCGGAATGACGGTAGCTGAGAAGCCCCTCTTTCCATTTTTATCGAACTTTCCACTATAGTAAACACTCGGAGAGCGTACTAATTGTGAAACAATAACACGTTCTGCCCCGTTAATGACGAACGTACCTGTTTCAGTCATTAATGGGAAATCACCCATAAATACATCTTGATCTTTTACTTCGCCTGTTTCTTTGTTTACAAGACGTACTTTTACACGCAATGGAGCAGAATATGTAACGTCCCGTTCTTTTGATTCCTCTACTGAATACTTTGGATCGCCAAGACTGTAATCAATAAATTCTAGTGATAGGTTACCAGTAAAGTCCTCGATTGGTGAAATATCCTGGAACATTTCACGCAAACCCTCATCAAGAAACCATTGATAGGAAGAGGTTTGGATTTCAATAAGATTTGGTAATTCTAAAACTTCACTGATTCGTGCGTAACTTCTTCGTTGGCGGTGTCGTCCATACTGAACTAGTTGACCTGTCAACTGATTCACCCCTCAAATCAAGCGTTATTATTAAAATCTATAAACGTTTATGGAGCAGAAATTTACTTCCTTTCCAGTAAACAAAAAGAAAAAGGGTTTTTAACTAAAAACCACATTTTCACATTTTGACTATTATTTTGTCATCATTTCCTTAATATCCCTTTTTTATACAAGATATCCAAGTATTTATAGGAATAATTCGGAAATTATTATGATGGCATTTTATAATGCTATCATAGTGACATTTTCAAGTCAACTTTTTTTAGCCTTTATGACAAAATAACCTTTGGATTTGTCAATAGTTTCGACGTGGTTAAATAAATTATTTAATTTTTCAATAGCGGATGGAGCACCTTGTTTCTTTTGAATGACAACCCAGAGCTCCCCTTCTGAAGCAAGATGCTCGAAACTTTGTTCAAAAATATCATGAACAGTTTTCTTCCCTGCTCTAATCGGCGGATTTGTTAAAATGGCGGCAAATGTGTTTTCTTTCACATTCAACAACCGATCGCTCTCATATATTTTAACATTTTGAATCCGATTAATTTCTGCATTTTCCTTTGCCAATTCAATAGCCCTTCCATTAACATCAACCATATGTATCATACGATCATGATAATATTTCGCAAGCGATAGACCGATTGGACCATAGCCGCAGCCTACGTCCAGGAGTAATCCTTCTGCATTTGGCATTTCAAAAGACTCAATTAATAAACGTGAGCCGAAATCTACTTCTCTTTTTGAAAACACACCATTATCCGTTTTAAAACGAAAAGTGTTATTTTTCAAGGTGTAGTCCCAAAATTTCGGGTCGCTCTCGACCTTTTGTGTTCGAGAATAGTAGTGTTCAGACAACTGACTCACCTCCGAGGAATTTTAATAATTGAAGATAACCGAGGAAAGGAAACTTAAAATTCTATTAAGTCAAAAAAAGCCCGCTTATACAGCGAGCTCGTTTTTTTGATTATTACTTAACTTCAACGTTTGCTCCAACTTCAGCAAGTTTAGCTTTAACTTCTTCAGCTTCTTCTTTAGAAACGCCTTCTTTAACAGCCTTTGGAGTGTTGTCAACAAGATCTTTTGCTTCTTTAAGTCCAAGACCAGTGATTTCACGAACAACTTTGATAACCTTGATTTTTTGATCGCCAGCGCTAGCTAGGATTACATCAAATTCAGTTTGCTCTTCAACAGCAGCAGCACCAGCTCCGCCTACCATTGCTACAGGAGCAGCAGCAGTTACGCCGAATTCTTCTTCGATTGCTTTTACTAGATCGTTAAGTTCTAAAACAGTCATAGATTTAACTGCTTCAATGATTTGTTCTTTAGTCATGATTAATTTCCTCCTTAGTTTTCGTTCAAATTTATTAGTGTGACGATAAGATTAACTTACGCGCCTTGTTCTTCTTTTTGTTCTGCAACTGCTTTTGTAACAAGAGCAAGATTGCGGATTGGAGCTTGTAGTACGCTGAGTAACATAGATAGTAAACCTTCGCGTGATGGTAGGTCTGCAAGAGCTTTAACTTCTTCAGCTGTTGCAACGTTCCCTTCAATTACACCTGCTTTAAGTTCAAGTGCTTCATGCTTTTTCGCAAAGTCGTTCAAGATTTTAGCTGGTGCTACTACATCTTCAGTACTGAACGCGATTGCGTTTGGACCTGTTAATGCAGCGTTTAATCCAGCAAGACCAGTTGCTTCAGCAGCACGGCGTGTCATTGAGTTTTTGTAAACTTTGAATTCCACACCAGCTTCACGAAGCTGTTTACGAAGTTCAGTTACTTCTGCAACTGAAAGACCACGGTAATCAACAACAACTGTTGATACACTGTTCTTTAATTTATCAGCAATTTCGCTAACGATTTGTTGCTTTAATTCGATTGCACTGCTCATCTTTACACCTCCTGTAGAATATCTACATTTATACCAGGCAAATTAAAGCCTCCACATCGATCGTTGACATGGAGGCAGCATAATAGTTGATCACTCAGCTATTTATATCGCATTACCTCGGCAGGGAATTAAGCGCACTTGGCGCACCTGCTGTCTACAGTACAAATGTTATTATTTTAAACAACAAAATAGATTATATAAAATCTAATTTAGATTGTCAATTGGTAAAATTTATTTAACTGCTACTGATGAAGGATCAACTTTAACACCAGGTCCCATTGTTGAAGCAACTGTTACGTTCTTCATGTAAGTACCTTTTGCTGCAGAAGGCTTCACTTTTAGCATAGTTTCAAAAATAGTGTTGAAGTTTTCAACAAGCTTTTCGTTTTCGAAAGAAGCTTTACCGATTGGCACGTGGATGTTACCAGACTTGTCAACGCGGTATTCAACTTTACCTGCTTTAATTTCATTGATCGCACGTGTTACATCAAATGTAACTGTACCTGTTTTAGGATTTGGCATTAAGCCTTTAGGTCCTAATACACGACCAAGTTTACCAACTTCACCCATCATGTCAGGAGTTGCAACGATTACATCAAATTCAAACCAACCTTGTTGGATTTTGTTGATGTACTCAGCATCGCCTACATAATCAGCGCCAGCTGCTTCTGCTTCTTTTACTTTTTCCCCTTTAGCGAAAACTAGAACGCGTTGCGTTTTACCAGTTCCGTTTGGAAGCACTACTGCGCCACGGATTTGTTGGTCAGCTTTCTTAGGGTCAACGCCTAAACGAAATGCCACTTCTACAGTTGCATCAAATTTAGCGAAGTTTGTTTGTTTTGCAAGATCAATCGCTTCAGCAATTGGATATGCCTTTAAGCTATCTACAAGCTTTGAAGCTTCTAAATACTTCTTACCTTTTTTAGCCATTTTTATTTCCTCCTAGAATGTGGTTTTAGCGAATAATTCTCCCACGGCAAAAAGCGGAGGCGCCTTGCACAGGGGCGACAGGCATAAGACGAGCCGGCTTGAAGATTGTTTTTTAATCTTCAGGTCGGATTGGCTTATGACCCCGAGCCCCTAGGCGCCGCAGCTAGCCCACGAAAAAGGTTGCGAGTGTTTTAAAACGTCGCAACCCTTTCATTTTACAAAAAACAATCAGTTACATGGATTAGTCTTCGATGACGATACCCATGCTGCGTGCAGTACCTTCGACCATGCGCATTGCTGCTTCAACGCTAGCTGCGTTAAGGTCAGGCATTTTCTGTTCCGCAATCTCGCGTACTGTGTTACGCTTAACTGTTGCTACTTTATTACGGTTAGGTTCACCAGAACCTGACTGGATTCCAGCTGCTACTTTCAAAAGAACGGCAGCAGGAGGAGTTTTCGTAATAAATGTAAATGAACGGTCTTCAAATACCGTGATTTCAACAGGAATGATCAAACCAGCTTGATCTGCTGTACGAGCGTTAAATTCTTTACAGAATCCCATGATGTTAACACCGGCTTGACCTAGTGCAGGACCAACTGGTGGCGCTGGGTTTGCTTTTCCAGCAGGAATTTGTAATTTAACGACTTTAATTACTTTTTTAGCCACGAGACACACCTCCTTAAAGTCCGTGATGTGGTAATAGGGTTTTAGGAACCCTCCCACTCAGGCATCTGTCTTTATCTATTAATCATAAAGAACTTGACATAAGTCTAGTCTCACAATGGAGACATACTGACCTATGAAATATTACCACTTTTTAAAAATGATTTCAAGTTTTTTTACATTAAAGTTTTTCAATCTGTGTAAAATCAAGCTCTACAGGGGTGTCGCGACCGAACATATTAACAAGAACTTTCAGCTTCGCCTTGTCTTTATCCATCTCTTCCACAGAGCCAGTAAAGTTCGCAAATGGACCTTCTTTGACGCGAACGGTTTCGCCAATTTCATAATTGATATCGACGCGAGTTTCCGTCACACCCATCCGTTTTAGAATAACGACAACCTCTTCCGGTAGTAATGGAGTCGGTTTAGAACCTGATCCTGATGAACCAACAAATCCTGTTACACCAGGAGTATTTCGTACCACATACCAAGAATCATCCGTCATCACAATTTCAACTAATACATAACCAGGGAACACTTTGCGCTTGACAACTTTTTTCTTGCCGTTTTTAATCTCTGTTTCTTCTTCTTCAGGGACAACCACACGGAAAATCTTATCTTGCATTCCCATCGATTCGACCCGTTTTTCTAAATTTGCTTTTACTTTATTTTCATAACCTGAGTAAGTATGTAATACATACCAATTTTTTTCCATTTAAGAGGACTAGTACGTCCGTCCCTCCCTATTAATTAGTCATAGACTACTTTTTAAACAAATAAAAAACCCGTAATACGGGCTTTTAGATAAAAATTCCTTTATTAATCACCATTATACCATGAAAGTTGATTTATTATTCAAGAATTAAGCGAATCAATTTTGAAATCCCTAAATCAAGAACAGCAAAGAACGCTGCGAAAAAAACAACGGTTGATAGGACAGTAAGTGTTGAGCGAGTTAGTTCTCCGCGTTTTGGCCAGCTAACTTTTCTCATCTCACGGATTATATCACTGAAGAACTTCGTTATGCGCTGCATGTTAAGTAACCCCCAAAATTAAGAACTATAAGAATATATGATGACTATTTTGTTTCTCGATGAATGGTATGGGTCGTGCAAGTTTTACAGAATTTTTTTAATTCTAATCTCTCTGTTTGTGACTGGTTGCTGATTGTCGAATAATTACGAGAACCGCATTCAGCACAGGAAAGGATTACCTTTTTACTCATATTCGACACCCTTACCCAAGTTTCTATTATATCCTTAAAAATGTAACATGTGCCCTAATTATTGTCAACAACCTTTGAAAACGGTTTAAATATATGCCATAAAAGTCTGTGTCAAAGTGAAAATTCGCGAAGTTCAAGATAGCGTTCTAGCTTTCTTTTCACTCGCTGCAGAGCATTATCAATTGATTTCACATGGCGGTTAAGCTCCTCCGAAATTTCTTGATAGGATTGACCATCTAAGTAGAGAGCCAAGACCTTTCTTTCTAAGTCGCTTAATAATTCAGTCATTTTAAATTCGATGTGGTCAAATTCTTCTTGATTAATAATTAGTTCCTCTGGATCAAGAACCTTGGTCCCTGACAAAACATCCATCAATGTTCGGTCGGATTCCTCATCATAAATCGGCTTGTCCAAAGAAACATAAGAATTTAACGGGATATGCTTTTGCCGTGTAGCGGTTTTAATGGCTGTAATAATCTGACGGGTAATGCAAAGCTCGGCAAATGCCTTAAAAGAGGTAAGCTTGTCCTCCCGAAAGTCACGAATGGCTTTGTACAATCCAATCATACCCTCTTGAACAATATCCTCCTTATCAGCACCAATTAAAAAATAGGACCTTGCTTTTGCACGTACAAAATTACGATACTTGTGGATTAAATAATCCAATGCCTCAGTATCTCCGTGGTGCACCAAATCAACAATTTCTTCGTCTTCCCTTATAAGGAACTGCTGGTTGACCTTTGTTACGAAGTCCGTACTCAAAGTAGATCGCCTCCACCGAACAAGCATAGTTAGTAATAGTATACCTGACAATGTTTTCAGTGTCCATGCTCACTTTTGGCCTCTGCGCCACTTTTCGAAAATTTCTGCCATTTCATCACTCATGTTTATTTTTGAGACAGGTTTTCTTTCTTGAATCTTCTTCACTTTCTGTTCGATGCCTCTTTCGATGGAAGACATCTCAATAAGCAGCTCCCGAGCGGATTTCCTTAAGGCACCTTGTCCAAAGATTGCCCATTGCTCCGTATAATCGGATGTTGCTACATGAATTTGCGTTCTCCGATTACTTAGGCTGATTGCCATTTTTTCAATCCGCTCATCTGCCGTTTCATTTTCTTTTGTAAAGATAACCTCTACTTGATGGTTTTTATATTTCTTCTCTGTTCCTTGCACATAATAGGCATCAAATACAACAATCACACGATATCCGGAATAGGCTTGATATTCCGCCATTCTTTCTACAAGACGATCTCTTGCTGCTGGTAAATCCCGGTCCTTTAAGTCCCTTAGCTCCGGCCAGGCTCCAATAATGTTATATCCATCGACAAGCAGGATATCCATATGCTACCTCTCAAGCGGGTGTCGTTTTCGATATACCTCATACATGAGTAACGATGCAGCAACAGAGGCATTTAACGAAGTCACTTTCCCAATCATCGGCAAATGAATGAGGAAATCACATTTATCGCGGATTAATCGTCCCATTCCTTTTCCCTCACTGCCAATGACTAATCCCAGCGGCATCGTCCCATCTAACCTGCGGTAGTCATCTTTCCCTTTTGCATCCGTTCCAGCGATCCAAATACCCCGTTCCTTTAATTCATCAATTGTTCTCGCCATATTAGTTACGCGTACAACCGGGATATATTCAATCGCACCTGTTGAGGCTTTAGCTACGGTTGCCGTTAAACCGACTGCTCGTCGCTTCGGTATAATGATACCATGTGCTCCGACGGAATCCGCCGTCCTCATGATTGACCCAAGATTATGAGGGTCTTCAATTTCATCGAGCAATAAAAAGAAAGGTGATTCGTTTTTCTTTTCTGCTGCAGCAAACAAATCATCGATTTCCGCATATTGATAAGCGGCTACATAGGCCAGAACTCCCTGGTGATTTTCACTGGAGATTTGATCGATTTTTTTCTTGGGAACAAATTGAACAATTACATTTGCTTCTTTGGCTAACTGAGTAATTTGCTGCATTTGGCCACGTTGTGAACCTTCAGCAATTAAGATCTTATTAATATCCCTTTCTGATTTCAGCGCTTCAATGACTGGATTTTTGCCAACAATATATTCTTGTTCCATCCTAGCGTTCCTCCTTTCTCTCATCCACATATTTAAATGCTGTATGAATCAATTCTTCTAATCGCTCTATTTTACCTGTTAAATATAAATAGCCCATTAATGCCTCGAACGCTGTACTGTAGTGATAGGTTTGAACATCTGTATTTTTAGGCACAGAACCTGACTTTGCATTTCGACCGCGCATAATCACCGCTAATTCTTCTTCATCCAGCAGCTGATGATCCATCATTTGAAAAAGAATTTTGCACTGTGCCTTCGCCGAAACGTAAGTAGTACCCGTCCGGTGTAAATGGTTGGGTCTTACCTTCCCACTGTATAGGAGGTGGCGCCTTACATACGTTTCATAAATAGCGTCACCCATATAGGCCAGTGCAAGACTATTCAATTGTTTAGCATCGACTGTATTTTCATATTCAAGCATGAATTAGCCTCTTTTCCACCTTGTACCTTGCGGGGTATCTTCTAAAATAATATTCATTTCCTTGAGTTGATCTCTGATTTGGTCAGACAATTGGAAATTGCGATCTTTCCGAGCCTGAATTCGCTTTTCAATCAATGCATCAATTTCTTCGTCTAACATTTCTTCTTTTTCAATGGTCAGCCCTAAAACATGGAATAAGTCTTCAAACTGTTTGGTAAAGGCATCGATTACAGCTACAGCAGTATTTTTTTCTAACAGATAATAATTAGCCAGCTTCGAAAGGTCAAATAAAACAGAAATAGCTTTTGCTGTGTTAAAATCATCATCCATAGCCTCAATAAACTGTTCTTTTGATGCTGAAATTTTATCTAGCCATTCTTGATTATTATCTGTTAAATCCGTACTCGCTTCTTTACGATGTTTTAAGTTTTGATAGGAAGTAGTTAAACGTTCAAATGCTGCCCTCGTACTTTCCAGTAATTCCTCGTTGTAATTAATTGGATTGCGATAATGAACCGATAACATGAAAAATCGTAACACTTGTGGATCATGCATCTTGATTATGTCATGAACTAAAACAAAGTTTCCTAGCGACTTTGACATTTTTTCATTGTCGATATTGATATAGCCATTATGCATCCAGTAACGAGAGAATAATTTCCCTGACAGTGCTTCTGACTGAGCAATTTCATTTTCATGATGTGGGAAAGTTAAATCCTGTCCACCCGCATGAATATCAATCGTTTCACCTAAATACTTTTTGGCCATTGCCGAGCACTCAATATGCCATCCTGGACGGCCAAGTCCCCATGGGCTTTCCCAGAAGATTTCCCCTTCCTTTGCCGCTTTCCAAAGGGCAAAGTCTAAGTCATCTTGTTTCCTATCACCGACTTCAATTCTTGCACCTACCTGCAAATCATCAATTGATTGATGTGATAACTTTCCATAATCATCGAATTTTCTTGTCCGAAAATAAACATCTCCGGCCGATTCATAAGCGAAGCCTTTGTCGATTAACTGGCTAATGAAATCGATAATAATATCCATGTTTTCCATTACCCGCGGATGAACATCCGCCTTTTGGCAGCCTAAGGCTGTAACATCTTCATAATAGGCATTGATAAATCTGTCAGCAATTGTTGGTACTTCTTCTCCTAGTTGATTGGCAGCTCGTATTAATTTGTCATCAACATCGGTAAAATTGGAAACATACTTAACATCATAGCCGCGATATTCTAAATAGCGTCGGACTGTATCAAAAACGATAGCCGGTCGGGCATTACCGATATGAATATAATTATAGACAGTCGGACCGCAAACATACATTTTTACCTTTCCCTCTTCGAGCGGTACGAAGGCTTCTTTTTTACGAGTAAGTGTATTATAAAGTTGAATGGCCATTGATTTTTATCCTTTCTCCTTTTAATTCTTCGAGTTCATACATTAACCGATCCAAGTCGGTTTGCATTTCTCTTAAGCGGTCGGCAACAGGGTCTGGTAAGTCACAATGGTTTAAATCTCTTGTGATTCTTCTTCCATCTTGGATAACCACTCGGCCTGGAATTCCTACTACTGTTGAGTTAGGAGGAACTTCTTTCAAGACAACTGAACCACCGCCAATTTTGGAGTTTTCTCCAACGGTGATTGAACCGAGCACCTTAGCCCCAGTAGCAATTAGGACATTATCCTTGATTGTCGGATGCCTTTTCCCTTTTTCTTTCCCCGTTCCACCAAGTGTTACCCCTTGATATATAGTTACATTATCCCCAATTTCACACGTTTCCCCAATTACAACACCCATGCCATGGTCAATAAAAAATCTTCTGCCTATTTTTGCCCCAGGATGGATTTCAATACCTGTGAAAAATCGGCTTACTTGTGAAACAAACCTGGCTAGAAAAAATAATTTCCGATTAAAGAGTGCATGCGCGAGTCGATGTGACCAAATGGCATGCAAGCCTGAATAGGTTAAGATGACTTCTAAATAACTTCTGGCAGCAGGATCTTGCTCAAAAACAACCTCTACATCCTCCCTCAACTTCTTGAACATTACCATTCTCCCCCTTTTTATAAAGCATAAGCGTCTTTTTTGAGAACTAAAAAACGCCTCTGTCATTACGACAGAGGCGCCTAACGCGCGGTTCCACTCTGATTAGACCGAAAAGCTTACATGGTAACTTCAGCTTACATTTTGGTCTCACTCTACCTGTTAACGGATAGGTTCCGCCCATTTCTACTCGAAGTTGACTTTTTTCGAAACAGGGCTCAGAGGTGCATTTCAAAAAACGAGAGGCTTTAACCACTTTCAGCCGGTGATGGTTTTCTCTTTCAAGCATCCTTTTTTTACTTATCCTCTTCAACACTTTAGTAACTATCTAATTGTTTACTCTACTATATTACATTTCTTCCTCATTGTTAACTAATAATTTTATTAATTCGCGATTGAACTTTATTTTTCCCTAAAAGTTCAATAGCCTGTGGCAGGTCTGGGCCATGGGTTTGCCCTGTTACAGCTGAGCGAATTGGCATAAATAGGTTTTTTCCTTTTTGACCTGTCGACTTTTGGACTGCTTTCATGGCAGCCTTTATTCCATCAGCCTTGAAATTTTCTAACTGGTCAAGTTCATGAGAAAATGCCTTTAATACTTCTGGAACCGTTTCTCCTGTTAGAATTTCCTTCGCATCCTCTTCATAGTCCACTTCATCTTTAAAGAACATTTCGGATAATTCTACGATTTCAGCACCATAGCTCATTTTTTCCAGTAAAAGTTCTACTAGTCCTTGAACCCATTGATGCTGCTCATCAGTCAGGCTTTCACTTAAGCGGCCGGCTTTTATTAAGTGTGGCAAAGTTAGCCCCACCGCACGGTTAATATCAATCTTTTTCGTATATTGGTTGTTCATCCACAGCAGTTTCTGCTTATCAAATAAAGCTGGCGATTTAGATAAACGATGTGCATCAAATATTTCAATAAACTCGTTCTTAGAGTATATCTCTTCTTCTCCTGCTGGTGACCAGCCGAGGAGAGTAATAAAGTTAAATAATGCTTCTGGCAAATAGCCTAATTCTTCATATTGCTCAATGAACTGGATGATGGATTCATCCCGCTTACTTAACTTTTTACGGCTTTCATTGACAATCAACGTCATATGGCCAAAAATCGGCGGTTCCCAGCCTAACGCTTCATAGACCATTAGTTGTTTTGGTGTGTTAGAAATATGATCATCGCCACGAAGCACATGAGAGATTTTCATTAAATAATCATCAATCGTTACCGCAAAGTTATAGGTTGGCGTGCCATCCTTTTTAATGATGACCCAATCGCCCATCCCTTCGGACTCAAACGAAACGCTTCCCTTTACCATATCATCAAACGTGTAGGTTTTTCCTTCCGGTACGATGATACGAATGCTTGGCTCACGGCCTTCACTTTCTAAATGCCGGCGTTGTTCATCTGTTAAATGGCGGCATTTCCCCGAATAATGCGGCGTTTCGCCCCTTTCAGTCTGAGCCTCCCGCTCCGCTTCAATTTCAGCCTCAGTACAATAACACTTATAGGCATGGCCCTCCGCTAATAATTGATTATAGTAGGTTTTATAAATATCATTTCGTTCAGACTGACGATATGGACCGTATTCACCGCCGACGTCGACACTTTCATCCCAATCCATACCAAGCCATTTTAAATATTTTAACTGGCTTTCCTCTCCGCCTGCAATATTCCGCTTTTTATCAGTATCTTCAATACGAATAATAAATTTCCCGCCTTGATTACGTGCAAATAAGTAATTAAATAATGCCGTACGGGCGTTTCCAATATGTAAATGTCCCGTTGGACTTGGAGCATATCTTACACGAACTTCGTTTGACATATCAATGCCTCCATAGTTAATAATTAATGGTTTCAACTGAATATTCTATCACTGTCTAGGATTTCAGGTAAAGACTATTCATGAACCTTTCTCAACAAAACAACTGCTTGGGAGGCAATACCCTCTCCTCTGCCAGTGAATCCCAGCTTCTCCGTGGTGGTTGCCTTTACATTGATTTGTTCAGGTGTCGCCTCTAATAATTCAGCAATTCTCACGCGCATTTGCTCAATATAAGGTGCCATTTTCGGCTTTTGAGCAATAATCGTACAATCAGCATTAACCAGCTCATACCCCTTATCTTTCACCAATTGCCACACATGTTCCATTAACTTCGCGGAATCAGCATCTTTAAAATTAGGATCTGTATCCGGAAAGTGTTTACCAATATCCCCTTCCCCAATTGCTCCAAGGCAGGCATCAGAAACCGTATGTAATAAAACATCTGCATCTGAATGACCCAGCAAACCTAATTCATAAGGAATGGTGATACCTCCTATAATCAATGGACGCCCTTCGGTTAGTTGATGGACATCAAATCCTTGACCAATACGAAACATTATGAAAAACTCCTTTTATTCAATATCGCTTCAGCAAAATATAAATCTTCTGGTGTGGTTAATTTGATATTATCGTAGTCGCCTTCGACCACCATAACTGGATAGCCGAGCCTCTCCACTAAACTAGCATCATCTGTTCCTAGGAAGTGATCCTTTTCTGCCCTATCATAGGCTTCCGTCAGAAGCGAAATGCGAAAAGCCTGTGGGGTTTGAACAGCCCACAAGCTTGAACGTTCGACAGTTTCAACTACCACACCATCTTGTACCCTCTTGATAGTGTCCTTTACCGGTACCCCTAAAATGGCCGCCCCTGTTTCCTCAGCCATTTTTGTTAAACGGTAAATATGTTCTTTACTGATAAACGGTCGTGCCGCATCATGTACAAGAATAATCCCGTCTGTTTCCACTGTATTCAGCGCATTATAAATGCTATCCTGACGTTCCTTTCCACCGGGCACTAAGTGGATTGCTTTGGCAAGATTATACTTTGTGAATAAGGCCTTAAATTCCCATTCATCTTGTGGGTGGATCGCTACAATAATTTTACTGCAGGCTTCATCCTGTTCAAACACCCTTATTGTATGGATTAGTACAGGTACACCGTTAACCTCTAATAAAAGCTTATTTTTTCCTGCTCCCATTCTTTTTCCCTGACCAGCTGCCGGGAGAATGACTTGGTAAGTCATATAAAAACCCCACTCTATTCAATCTAGCTCCACAAGATTATGCTTAGGAGCGAAGCCGCGCCGGAACAAGCTGTGCTTGTTCCGAAGGTGCTTCCGCTTTTTCATCTATAATGCTTTTTCTAATAGTTTTGGTTTGGCAAATATCATTCTTCCTGCCGATGTTTGGAGAACACTTGTGACGAGAACCTCAATTCGTTTCCCGATATATTCTCTTCCTTCCTCGACAACGATCATAGTTCCGTCATCTAAGTAAGCAACGCCCTGATGATATTCTTTCCCGTCCTTAATCACTTGCACTGTTAATTCCTCCCCTGGAAGAACGACAGGTTTGACGGCGTTCGCTAAATCATTGATGTTTAGCACAGAAACATTCTGCAATTCACAAACTTTATTCAAATTAAAATCATTGGTGACCAAGATACCATTTGTGATTTTTGCTAATTTGACAAGTTTTGAATCCACTTCACTAATTTCCTCAAAATCACCTTCATAGATTTCAACCTTAATAGCAAGTTCCTTTTGAATTCGATTTAAAATATCCAAACCTCTCCGACCACGATTCCGTTTTAAAACATCAGATGAATCAGCAATATGCTGTAACTCCTCGAGGACAAACTGTGGAATGACAATCGTACCTTCTAAAAATCCAGTCTGACAAATATCAGCAATGCGTCCATCAATAATCACACTGGTATCTAATATTTTCAACGGATGATTCGCTTCTTTTTCACTCTCGTCGTCACTGGTTTTTTTCTTATTACTGCGGTTCCCAAAAAGACCTAGCAGTTCATCCCTTTTCTTAAAACCTACCTGGAATCCAAGATAGCCAAATAAAATGGTCAGCAAGATTGGCACTACGGCGTTTAAAATCGGGACTTGAATCGCATTAAGGGCAAAACCGATTAAAAAGGCCACCAACAACCCAAATATAAGACCCACACTACCAAAAAGGACATCAGTAACAGGTACTTTTACTAAAGAATCTTCAGCCCATTTAATAAAATTAAAGACATGATCTACTGCCCAAAAGGTAATAAGATAAAAAATGATAGCACCTAAAACAGCAGTGATATACGAGTTGTTAATTAAGGGAATGTCATTAATATGAAGTAAATTGAACAATTCCGGTAATAACAATATACCAAGCGTACCACCCATAATGAGGAAGCAAGCCTGCACAATACGTTTTAACATTCCTTCACCTCCTCTACTCATTATAAACATATTCATAAAAATGAAACCTTAATTTACTGATTATTTTTTCCCATAAATGTTCTTTTTAAATGATTGTTGCTGTGAATTATCATGGGTAGATGATTTCTCCCCATAGGGTAGCATTGGAATATTTCTGTGTCAAACAATTGGATTTTTTTTACTATTTTAAATTAGAGATGACGGTCAGTGTATAACCGCTCTTTAATTAATTTAAAGCCTTCCTTAATCTTTTTGGCACGAACTTCCCCAATCCCTTCGACATCATCGAGCTCTTCGACAGATGCTGAGATGATTTTGGCGAGTTCACCAAAACTGCTAATTAAATTTTCAATAATGATAGATGGAAGTCTGGGAATTTTATTAAGAATGCGGTAACCGCGCGGATTTTTATTCTCATCAAGATGAACATAACCAAGATACCCCATTAGTTTTAATAACACCATATCCTCTATCGTTCCATTCGTAGTCATTGCCTGCATCCGGTTGAGCACGTCTCTGGCCTTGACGTCTCTATCAAAGGCATAATCTTTGATAATGAGCATCGTCTCCACTTCCAAATCGGTTAAGATTTCATTCAGTTGTAAACGAATGAGACGGCCTTCAGTCCCTAATTCATGTAAATAGGTTAGCAGCTCGTTTTTGATCTTTAGGACCATTTCAAACCGATGGAGAACTAGTAAAAAGTCGTTATAGGTTACGGACTCTTCGAACTCCAGAATACTCAGATTGGTAATACTTTGTTCTAGGACAGTCTTATACTTTTCAAGCGTCTGAATGGCTTGATTGGCCTTTGTTAAAATAACCGCAATATCTTTTAAGGCATAACGGAAATTCCCTTGATACAGGGTAATAACATTTCTCCTTTGGGAGATCGCGATGACTAGTGCTTTTGTTTGTTTTGCTGTTCTTTCAGCGGTGCGGTGCCGCATTCCTGTTTCTGTAGAGGGGATATCTGAGTCAGGGGCTAGCTGGGCATTAGCAAACAAAATTTTATTCCCTAATTCATTAAGGATAATAGCGCCGTCCATTTTGGCCAATTCATATAAAAAGCTTGGCGAAAACGGACAATTAATTTCAAACCCACCATCAACGATACTTTTTACTTTTTCGTTAAAACCTATGACAATAAGGCCTCCTGTGTTGGCACGAAGTACATTGTCGATGCCCTCACGAATGGGTGTACCAGGTGCAAGGAACTGTAATACTTCACTTACTGTATGCTCTCCTAACTTTTTACTTTCCATCTGCTACCCTCCCAACGCTGCTTTTAATGCTTCACTTACATTCGAAACACCAATAAGTTCGACTCCCGTCGGTCCTTTCCAGCCGCCAAGATTATTAGCAGGTAGAATGACGCGCTCAAAACCAAGTTTGGCAGCTTCTTGGACACGCTGCTCAATCCTTGACACCCTTCTTACTTCACCGGTTAACCCGACTTCCCCAATGATACAATCAGTCGGTCTTGTCGGCTTATCTCTGAAACTTGAAGCAATACTGACAGCAACGGCTAAATCAATCGCTGGCTCATCCAATTTCACGCCACCAGCCACTTTTAGATAGGCATCCTGGTTCTGAAGGAGCATCCCGACCCGCTTTTCTAAAACTGCCATCAAAAGTGGCACACGGTTATGATCAATACCTGTGGCCATTCTTCGTGGGTTTCCAAAACTGGTTGGGGAAATTAAGGCTTGAATTTCCACAAGGACCGGTCTTGTCCCTTCCATCGATGCCACTACCGTGGAGCCTGCTGCACCCCGCGAACGCTCCTCTAAGAATATTTCAGAAGGATTGGCTACCTCTTCAAGGCCCAATTCTTTCATCTCAAAAATTCCCATTTCATTGGTCGAACCAAATCGATTTTTAACGGCTCTCAGGATTCGATAGGTATGGTGTCTTTCTCCTTCAAAATAAAGGACGGTATCCACCATATGTTCTAACAGCCTTGGACCCGCAATGGACCCTTCTTTTGTTACGTGTCCAACAATAAAGATCGCAATCCCTTTGGTCTTCCCAATTCTCATTAATTCCGAGGTACACTCACGAACCTGTGAGACACTCCCTGGCGCGCTTGTTACATCTGGGTGAAAGACCGTTTGGATCGAATCGATGATGACAAAGCTTGGACTCGTACCATCGATGGTCCGGTTAATTTCCTCAAGATTTGTTTCAGAGTATACGAGGAGATTTTCAGAAGAGATACCTAATCGCTCTGCACGAAGTTTGGTTTGCCGCAACGATTCTTCACCCGATATGTATAAAACCTGATTTCCTTTATTCGCGAGTTGCGATGAAACTTGTAAGAGAAGCGTTGACTTCCCAATTCCTGGGTCTCCACCAATTAACACTAATGAGCCCTTAACCACACCGCCGCCAAGGACACGGTTTAATTCGTTTAAATCAGTAAGAATCCGTGGTTCATTTTCCATTTCAATGGAATTAATTGGCATTGGTTTCGCTAGAAGCCCTGTTCCACTTTGAGAATGAGCAAAGGCCCCTCTTCTCGTGGCACCAGTTACTTCAACTTCCTCAACCATCTTATTCCATTCACCGCAGCCAGGACATTTTCCCATCCACTTTGGTGATTCATATCCGCATTCCTGACACATAAACTTAGTCTTTCGTTTTGCCATAATCTTCGATCCTCTCTTGCCACATAAGAAAGGCACAAGCACCATATAGCGGAATACGCCGGGTGCTAGAGCCAAAATTTGCTAACTATTTAAAGGTTACCACACCTATTTTACTTTTTCATTTCAAAAAATCGATAGAAAAAGAGGTACACGAATATACTTTATTTACGTGTACCTCTCCATAGGTATTTCTACCAAGTTCTATTTTACTAAACTTGTTTTCTCAGCCATTCGAACAATAAATTCTCCATTATCAACATCAATGATTGCATGCTGTCCTGTTAATAAGGTTCCCTTTAATAGTTCTTCAGAAAGTCTGTCTTCAATATGCTTTTGAATCGCACGGCGTAATGGTCGTGCTCCATACTCAGGGTCATAGCCTTCCTGAGAAATTTTCTCCTTTGCTGCAGCGGTTAGTTCTAAAGATATATTTTGTTCTTTTAAGCGTTTCACTAACTGCTCTGATAACAAAGTAACAATTTCTTCAAGATGCTTTCTCTCTAACGCATGGAAAACAATAATTTCATCGATACGGTTCAAAAATTCAGGACGGAAGGCTTTCTTTAATTCGCCCATCACTTTCCCCTTCATATCTTTATAATCCTGCTCACCATCCTGAATATTAAAGCCCACATACTTGTTGCGTTTTAGTGCTTCAGCACCAACATTGGACGTCATAATCAGAACTGTATTACGGAAGTCAACCGTTCTACCTTTGGAATCAGTTAACCGTCCATCTTCAAGGACTTGCAGAAGGATATTAAATACATCCGGATGTGCCTTTTCAATTTCATCTAGTAATACAACTGAATATGGCTTTCTGCGAACCTTTTCTGTTAATTGGCCGCCTTCCTCATAGCCGACATATCCTGGTGGTGAACCAACCAGACGCGAGGTCGAGTGTTTCTCCATGTACTCAGACATATCAATCCGAATCATCGCATCCTCATCACCAAACATAGCCTCTGCAAGGGCTCGTGCTAATTCAGTTTTTCCTACACCTGTAGGTCCAAGGAAGACGAAGGAACCAATTGGTCGTTTTGGATCCTTTAACCCTGCTCGGGCACGACGGACAGCCTTAGAAACGGCTTTAACCGCCTCTTCCTGGCCTATCACACGAGAATGAAGAACTTCCTCTAAATTAAGGAGCTTTGTCATCTCAGTTTGGGCAAGCTTGGAAACAGGAACTCCGGTCCAGCTGGAAACAACACTTGCGATATCTTCCACGGTTACTTCATTATTTTCTTTCCCTTGTTTTTCCTTCCAATTCTTCTTCGTTTCCTCCAGTTGTTCACGTAAACGCTGTTCAGTATCCCTTAAGGAAGCAGCTTTTTCAAATTCTTGACTCTGAACAGCAGAATCTTTTTCCTTGCGAACTTCTTCCAGTTTCACTTCTAATTCTTTCAAATTAGGCGGAGTGGTAAAGGAGCGGAGACGTACCTTAGAACCTGCTTCATCGATTAAATCAATTGCCTTATCTGGCAGGAAACGGTCAGAGATATAGCGGTCTGATAGTTTGACAGCTGCTTGAATCGCTTCATCAGTAATCGATACACGGTGATGTGCCTCGTAACGGTCGCGTAGTCCTTCTAAGATCTGAATCGATTCTTCCATGGTTGGCTCATCGACACGAATTGGCTGGAAGCGACGTTCTAGCGCTGCATCTTTTTCGATATATTTACGATATTCATCGAGTGTCGTCGCTCCAATACATTGGAGTTCTCCGCGCGCAAGTGACGGCTTTAAGATATTAGAAGCATCAATCGCTCCCTCAGCGCCGCCTGCGCCAATTAAGGTATGCAACTCATCAATGAAAAGAATAATATTGCCTGCTTGGCGAATTTCATCCATTACTTTTTTCAAACGGTCTTCAAATTCGCCTCGATATTTCGTACCGGCGACGACTGTTCCCATATCGAGAGTCATCACTCGTTTATCACGAAGAATTTCCGGCACTTCGTTATTAACAATTTGTTGGGCCAGACCCTCTGCAATTGCTGTTTTACCTACACCAGGCTCACCGATTAATACAGGGTTATTTTTTGTCCGACGGCTTAATACTTCAATGACACGTTGAATTTCCTTCCCGCGTCCAATCACAGGGTCAAGGCTTCCTTCACGGGCAATAGAGGTTAGATCCCGGGCAAGACTATCAAGCGTTGGGGTGTTCGCACTAGCAGATGCCCCGCCTTGATGCCCACCAGACTCATTGCTTCCTAATAGTTGAAGCACTTGCTGCCTCGCCTTATTTAAACTTACCCCAAGATTGTTAAGTACTCGTGCGGCAACCCCTTCCCCTTCACGGATTAAGCCAAGGAGAATATGCTCGGTCCCAACATAGGAATGTCCTAATTTACGGGCCTCATCCATCGATAGTTCAATGACTTTTTTAGCCCTTGGAGTATAGTGGATGGTTTGAGAAGCTTCCTGTCCTTTGCCAATTAAGTTTTCTACTTCTTTTTGGATTTTTTCAGAACCTAAGCCAAGGCCATAAAGTGCCTTTGCTGCAATTCCTTCTCCTTCACGAGTTAATCCTAATAAAATGTGCTCTGTTCCAATATTGTTATGTCCAAGACGAATCGCTTCCTCTTGTGCTAATGCTAGAACTTTCTGCGCTCTTTCAGTAAAACGGCCGAACATCATATTCTCTTCCTCCTCACCTATTTTTCTTGCTCCATTTTTATTCGTTCCCTAATTAATGCTGCCCGTCGGATATCTCTTTCATGTGGTCTTAATGAACCCCCAGCATATTGCTGTAAGAAACCTGGCTGGGTCAAGATCATTAATTCATTCAATATCGTCTTAGGCATATTTTCAATATAACCCATATCTATTCCAAGCCGAACATCAGATAAACACCTTGCTGCTTCTTTCGTTTCAATAATTCGGCTATTAGATAACACACCTAGTGATCGGAACACCCTGTCTTCTAATTGTATGTTTGAAGTTTTCCGTAATGCTTCACGTGCTGACCTTTCTTGTGAAATTAACTGGCTAACAACCCCCTTAAGATCACGGCAAATATCTTCTTCCGATTTTCCAAGGGTTATTTGATTAGAAATTTGAAAGATATTTCCTAATGCTTCGCTGCCTTCACCGTAAATTCCTCTAACAACTAGACCTAATTGATTAATTGCAGGAATAATTCGATTAATTTGCTGCGTTAAAATCAACCCTGGCAAGTGCATCATGACAGAAGCACGGAGACCTGTTCCAACATTAGTAGGGCAGCTGGTTAAATAACCGTGTTTTTCATCAAATGCGTATTGAATATTACTCTCAAGCCAATCATCAATTTCATTTGCAGCGTCTAAGGCTTCAGATAATTGCAAACCAGGAAACAAACATTGAATACGGATATGATCCTCTTCATTAATCATAATACTAACTTCTTCATTTTCGGTTAATAGAACAGCCCCATAGGGTGAGTCCTCTGCAAGATTTGGGCTGATTAAATGTTTTTCCACTAATACCCTTTTTTGCAGGGGCTGAAGTTCATCAATTTTCAGTAACTCCAGTTGGCCAAACTTTTGAATAGAGGACTGATTAATGATTTCCTCCGTTTTTTCAATGATCATTTTTGCTTCTTCATGTGAAAAAAGCGTTGGAAATTTATAAGCATCAAAGTTACGAGCCAAACGAATTCGGGAACTGAGGACAATATCTGAATCAGGTCCTTCCGAACTCATCCAGGAGCTGACAGCTTGATTTAAAAACCGTTCAAGCGACACGTTATTCCCCTCCCTCGTGGCTAGTTGCTAATTTTCTCTCTAAATGACGTATCTCATCACGAATCTCAGCTGCCTTTTCAAATTCTTCATTGGCAATTGACTCTTTTAGAGTACTCTTTAATTCATCAATTTGTTTTCGAAGATGGATGCCTCCACCAATTCTCTTTGGTATTTTCCCATTATGTGTCCAGTTTCCGCTGTGAAGTCTCTTTAACACGGGGTTCAGTTGTTCTTTAAAAGCTTCATAGCAATGAGAACAACCGAAGCGGCCGACTTTTAAAAACTGCGGAAATGTCATCGAGCAAGTGTCGCATTGAAGGATTTCCTCCTGATGAAATGGACTTTGACTAGGCTTTTGAAAGGTAGGGTCTATATTTAATAATCCTGCTAATAAATTATTAAAAGCGAATCCAGATTCCCCATTAAAAATAAACATTTCTCCTTTTTCCTGAGCACACTTTTCACAAAGATGAACTTCCGTTTTTTCACCATTAATGATTTTTGTAAAATGGAGGGCTGCAGGTCTTTGGTTGCATTCCTGGCAAATCATACTTTCACCTCTCAAGCGAAAAAATTTATTTATATTTTAAAGATGTTAACATAGCCTTTAGCATTCTTGCTCTTAATTCATCTCGGTATGGAAGATCAATATAAAGAACGGAACGATCAATAACACTTAACATAATTTTCGCTTCCCGCTGTGAGACAATTTCTTCTTGAACAAGTCTGAAAATGACATCTTCAGCACTTGTTTGACTAATTCTGCTTTGAATAAGTGCAAGCGATTGATCAATTAAATGGGCAAGGTCATGGGATTGGACCTTCATGATCCGTATATATCCACCACCGCCGCGTTTACTTTCAACAATATATCCTCTTTCAATGGTGAAACGGGTATTAATTACATAATTTATTTGTGATGGAACGCATTGGAATTTATCAGCGACTTCACTTCGTTTAATTTCAACAAGGTCTTTTTCACTTAATTCCAATACTTGTTTGAGATATTTTTCAATAATATCAGAGATGTTTCTCATCTTCCCACCCCCATTCTCTGACTTTGACTATATTTGACTAAATTATACTGAATTTTTTATGTAGATGCAACGATTCACTACTAATGATTTTCTCCAAATCTCGCCATTGTGAAACCTAGGAAAAGTTAAAAATGTATTGCTGTGTTGGGGAGTAGTTGATTAAGAACAAAAAAAGACAACGTATTTGGGTTGACTGTGATTTGCCGGCCACCTATATTGTGTAATGAATAGAGGGTCCTAAAGAATTTTTCTTGGTAGCGGTGAATTTTACGGCTGGTTGGCATCGGTGGAGGCCTCTTTACTCTTGTTTGTACATTTAAAACCATCTTTTGTTTCTGTTTAAGGTCTTTGTACCTTGTACGAGCATTATAGATCCTCTTTTGTTACCGCTAAAGGCTTCTTTTCTCATCTTCGGGCATTAAAGAGCCTCTTTTGTTACCGTTCAGGAACTTTTTCCTCTTCTTCGGGCATTAAAGGGCCTCTTTTGTTACCGTTCAGGGACTTTCTCCTCATCTTCGGGCATTAAAGAGCCTCTTTTGTTACCGTTCAGGGACTTTTTCCTCCTCTTCAGGCATTAAAGAGCCTCTTTTGTTACCGTTCAGGAACTTTCTCCTCTTCTTCGGGCACAAATGGCCCCCTCAATAAGATTTTATATGAGCACCTTTATATAATAATCAAAGATCGATCATTATCTATCTAAATACAAAAAGGACAACCTTTTCAGGTTGTCCTTAAATGT
>NZ_JBJORY010000016.1:0-96763 GCF_046562815.1 Neobacillus sp. 204 | reverse complement strand
CTTACAGGCAGGTTGCCCACGTGTTACTCACCCGTCCGCCGCTAACCAACAGGAGCAAGCTCCTGTTGGTTCGCTCGACTTGCATGTATTAGGCACGCCGCCAGCGTTCGTCCTGAGCCAGGATCAAACTCTCCAAGAAAGTTGATTAGCTCATTTGTTACGTTGGCTTAGCTTCTTAATGAAACTAATAATAATTGTTTGTTTGCACGATTTTGTTTGTTTAGTTTTCAAAGAACAAGCTCACTTCCGAAAGAAGCGACAAAAAATATTATACTATAATTCTCACAGACAAGTCAATACTTATTTTCAACTCATAATGTTTAACTTGTTCGAAGAGAACTTTCCTATCATAACATGTAAGTTACAATAAGTTCAAGGTGCAGTTTTTTCCAAATTGACTAAAAAAACAACAATAGCGAATTTCTATTAATCACTCATTTTTGCTGTCAATGAATCTTATCTTAACAGGAATGACATCGCTATTCAATGTGAAATTATTTCCAATCCAGTTAAAGGATTAATCAAAACACTAGCTAAATATTTTATAGTAGGAATAATAATAGTTAACGATTTCTTAATCCAACATAAACGAACAAATAAAAGGACAGTGAAATCCCAAATAAACCACTGCCCCATAACCTCTTCAATTTTAATCACAGCCTTTTTATTCTAGGCTAATGTTTTTCCATTCCTTATATAAGGATGGGTTTATCTTCTTCACATGGGCTAAAAACTCTTCCAAATAACCAAGTTTTTTTAATCCAGTGAATAATTTAGTCGGCACAGACCTTACTGTCGTAAACGCCCTCTTGTGGTCGATCACTTTTATTTCTTCGAGCTCGTTAAAAAAAATGTGTCGGACCTCTGTGTCAAGTCTAGCAAATCCAACCTTTTTTAATTCTTCAAACATGAATAAAATCTTTTTGACGATGGATTCGGGAAGTTGTTTCTCCTTTTTTAAATAGGCTTTAAGATTACCTCCATTTACAAACTCCATCACGATATAATTTGAACCATATTCATAGAGACGGGGAATAACAGAACTTGATTGTCCTTTTTGTAATGCATTTAATTCCTTTTTTTGATTGTCTTCATTAACATATACTTTAACGCACTTCTTAGTTGTCAATTTGAAGACGGATCCATCTGCACCTTTCCCAATCATTGTATAGCCGCTCAAGTCTTGAAGGGTTATCCTCCCTTTATTTTTGGCTACAATATTATTAAAATCTTTCATATCTAATCTCCTTCTAATTCTTTAGTCCTTTAATGACCCCGGATTTACTGACTCTTTATAATACTTTAATGTTTCGTTTAATCCCGTTTGCAAATCATAGACCGGATTCCAAGACAATAAATTTAACGCATTGGAATTATCCAACCGACTATGACGAATATCCCCATCCCGTTCAGACAAAGGGATGGGTGATATATTACTAGAAGTAAATGATTTAATTATCTGAAATAGTTCGTTTATGCTTGTCTTAGAATTAGTGCCGATATTGAAAATTCCGTTTGTCCCTCTTTCAATGGATAATAGATTGGCATTCGCGACATCTTTCACATACACAAAATCCCTCGTCTGTTCTCCATCACCATATATATATGGTACTTCACCATTTAGCATCTTCTTAAAAAATATCGAGATGACTCCTCCTTCTCCTTTTGAAGATTGGCGCGGTCCATAAACATTGGCATATCTTAGGATCGTGTATGGAAGATGAAAAAGTCGACTAAAGGTCTGGATGTACATTTCTGAAGTATATTTGCTGATTCCATAAAAAGATTGAGGTTGAATGGAGAATGTTTCCTTAATACTGCAGTCATTCTTTTCCCCGTATACGGCACAAGACGAAGAAAATATGAATTTTTTTACGTTGTACTTATGACAGCACGCTAATAAGCGAATCGTGCCAAGAATATTTTGGTTCGCATCCTCGACTGGATTTTGTATCGAGTAAGCGACATCCACTTGTGCCGCCAAATGAATCACAACATCCGGTTTTTCTCTAGAAAAAACAGCCTCGATTTGTGGAGAAGTAATATCTACATCAATGAATCGGACATTGGGAGGTATAAATTCTCTTTTTCCAGACCGGAAATTATCTACTACTAGCGCCTCATAACCGGACTTTATTAATAACTCGACAACATGTGAACCTATAAATCCAGCTCCCCCTGTAACAAGGACCTTCATCCAAATTCACATCCATCGTTTCTAAATCTTAGAGAAGATTGTCCATTCTTTTCCATTCATAGTACTCCTTTATAGAATTTTGACTTTATGTGCTGTACTAATATAACCCCAGTTCTTTACCCCAGACCTCAATTTTCTCAAGGTATCTTTTTAGAAGGTTGCTCTTTCCTCCATCCAACACCTTTTGTAAATGACTAGAAAGCTTTTTTTCAAGTGTTCTCTGTAAATATGCCTTTTTTAAAAGGTTCAGTGGATCTTCACTGAAGGTTATTCCATACTTCAGCATTTCTTGACAATAAACCTGCACACATTGACTTCGGATCTCTTCTTCCCTCTCCTGCCAATCCGATCGAAAATCAATTAATAATTCGACTAGAACCACGAGATCATACCAGCAGGGATAATGCTTCGCAGACTCCCAATCAATCAAAGATACTTTCCAATCCTCTTTCTCATTATTTGCATTTTCGCAGCAAATATTGTGAACATGGAGGTCACCATGGATGAGACATTGACCGGATTCTGTAATTTCAGGAAAAAAAACGGGACCTTTTTTTAATATTTTTTTGATAATTTTATACCTTGGTTCCACCAATTCTCTTAATTTTGGATCTTTCATCGCCAGATCCAGGTTATCCTTTGCCTTTTTGATACCTTTCGTGCGTTCCTTAACCTTCTCATCAGAATCAAAATGAGGAAGTGTGGAGTCAAATAGACCCACATACTGGAAAAATTTATTATCAAAGGTAAGGGCATGAAATTTTGCCACCGTAGGTATAATTCGTTTTAAATGATCGGGTGTTAATTTAATTTGTCCTCTTAGGGGCTGCATACATTCGGTAAACATCCATGTCTCATTACCATTTACTTTGGGTTCAAGCCAATACAATTGCGGCATAAACTCGTGATAAATGTTATAGGCTTTTTGATACATATTAATTTCCAATATATGATTTTCTTTCAGTGGCAGTTTGTATATTTTAAGGACGATGGGAAAGTTCCCCTTCCCATCTGTCAGAACCAATTTCCATATACTTGTCTTTTCACGAGTATTTTTTAGGCATTCTATTCTTTCCTCGACCAATTTTACTTTTTTACCCAGGACATTTTTTAATTTCTCTTCCCAATCAAATTGCTTCCAACAATTAATGATTTCTTCTAAAGTATTCAAATAGAAAGTTCCCTCCCTTTATTATCATTTCTTACTGTCTTCTCCATAAATTTCGCACATGGGATACAAAACTACGTACAAATGGCATGGGGTCATTCCAAGCAAAAAGCGCTTCAACCTTTTTTCCTGATAAGCTCTTGATCCACTCGACGAAGCTCATTTCCCCAGTTTTTTGTTTTTGGCGAAAGGACAGCAAATCACGGACAAAGTAAACCCACTTGACCCCTTCTTTCTGCTCTGTCACTGGTGATGGATTTTGCCCAGTAAGGGATAAATAATACAAGTAAGCTAGATTAACCCCACATGCCATCGATAACGCTTGAGTTAACCCTATTCTTGGATTGATTTCGATAAATTTCAGTTTTCCATCTCTTGGATCTCGTTTAAACTCGGCAATGGCTAAGCCCTTAAATCCAATATCTTTAAGGAAGGTTGTAGCGAGTTGAATGACTTCCTCGTCCCTAATACTCAGGGCAAGAGCAGAAGATCCGAAATGAGGAGGAAATTGATGTAATTTTTGGTTCATCCACAAGCCAATTAAATTCATCTGTTCGTCAAAAAATGTTTTGACGGAATAAATACAATCCTCATTACCAGGAATGACCTCCTGAATCATTAGTTCACCGAATGGTCGATAAAAAAAGTACTCTTCTCTCAATTGTGAAGGTTGTTCTACTACAATAGCTTTCTTATAAAGACGATGATCGATATTTGAGCGGAAATGCGAAGAATAAACGGGTTTTAATATGCAAGGGAAGGTAATTTGATTGATAATTTGTTCGAACTCCTCTTCATTATTTATAGCGTATGTTTTGGGACAGGGCACATTTGATTTCATGGCCAATTCATACGTTAATCTTTTATCTAATACGGCTTCAACCAGTGTGTGTTTTGGTAATAGAAACCGATAATAGTGCGAAAGGACAAACCTGTTTTTTGAAATAAATTGAACAAAGTCATCTGAACCGGCATACAAGATTGGCTTTTGTCCAGTTCTTTGTGCCAGTCTTGTTAGAAATAGAATTAATGCAGGTCCCTCACTCACTGGATTCGGACAAATTCCACAGGTGGCAAACCGAGTTTTGCCAATTTCATATTTCCCTCTTGTATCAAACGCATATACCTTTATCCCTTTTTTCGCTATACTCCTTACAATACCTATCCCGGTTGCACTTAGGTCAAGAACAACAGCAGGAACATCATGTCGCATGCTTTTTCCTCCTTTCATCATAATGATTGATAGGTTTCTTCAATTTTTTGAACCATTTTACTTACGGTTAAATGCTGTTGGGCAAATCCATATGCATTACCGGCTAATTCTGTCCTTAATGATTTATTTCGCAATAACACCAATAACTTTTCTGCGAGTTGCTTTGGATTAGCTGGTTCGACTATCAATCCTGAATAGTTATTTTTAATGATTTCCGGGATGCCCCCACAATTAGTTGTTAGAATTGCCTGTTTGGTGAACATTGCCTCGATAATGGAGATTGGCAGTGTATCACTCGTGGTTGGCAGCACAAAAATGTCTGATTCACTTAACAATTTAGGTACGTCGTCTCTGCTTCCTAAAAAGGAAACGTTTTTTAATTTCAAGTCGCTAACCCGCTTCTCTAGATCCTTTCTCATCTCTCCATCGCCTACAATGCGAACTTCGACATTTTTCAGCTTGTCTTTTATAAGAGATAAAGCTTTAAATAAATACTTATGTCCTTTCCGAGGGCGAAGGCGAGCGATACAGGTAATGACCGTTTTTTTCCTATCCTTCTTCTGATATTTCCCTCCTCCAAAATCAATCCCAGTATAAACAGTGGTCATTTTATTTTTCTCTGCGCCTATATTTTCTAGAATCGGACGAAAGACATCACACAGAACGATTAATTGATTCGCATTTTTAATCGCTTGTCTGTCAATAGCCGAAAAATAGATTTCCTCAATTGAACCTTTTTCCATTAAGTTAAACTTTAATCTGTTTTGAGTCATAAATCCGTGAGGTGTAAAAAGAAGCGGTTTTTGAAAGGATTGGTTTAGGATCCCTATTACATTAGCAGTATATCGATCTTGTGCGTGTATAATATCGTATTGCTCCAGATCAATATTTTTTAGCATCATATAGAAACTGTATAGTTTGCTGATATTGTGGAGGATTTTCCCATTACAGCTGCCATATCGATTATTAAAAAATTGAGTGAATTCCTCAGAATATCTATTGCGTAATGCTTCCATTTCATTTGAAGGAAAATGATTTGGTGCTATTACATGGACATTATGTCCTAAGTTTTCCAAGCCGGTCTTGAGTGAAGTGATATAGTTCTGCAGACCACCAATAAATGGATACTCCCAAAACGTTGTGATTAAGATCTTCATTTTTTTGTTTTTGAGTGCTGCTGAAGGGAGTTGCTTCCTTTTTATCACATGTACTTCTTTAAATGGTTGCTTGACCCCATAATATTGATCCATAGCAGAGATTAGGTAAGGAAAAAGGGTCGGTACAAAGGGTTCATCTATCATTTCCATACCCTCCTAATTATTTCAAAAGCTTCCGCGTATTCGACTCCAACTGTCATACCTCGGACTCGGGCTAAATATTTCACGCCATCATACGAACGCGGATGTGGGAATGGTCTCATTTCTACATCATAATGGTGAAGTGATCTAATTTTGTCGTCGATAGTATCCGTAATATCTACAAAATAATTGGGTTTGAATTCCTTATCATTTGTATGCTGACTCCACTCACTGGAAGATACTGTTTCAAAACAAAGAATCTCAACTGGTTTTTTCCCAGGTAACGGACGAGCAGCTGTTAAAACCGCCTGAAACAATATTTGGTGGTCGCGGTTGGTATCACCATAATGATGGGTGAAAATCATTGCAGGATTATACTTGTCTAACAGGTCTTCGATCGATTTGTTAATTTCAACAAGAGGGATAGTTTCCAATAATAGATTGGGGAATTCCAAAAATAGGACCTCATCCACTCCTAATTGTCTGTTTGCTTCTAGCATGAACTGTTGAATATGATGCTCTTCTTTCTTACGCCCCTTAGCGGCAATCACTGTAATTACCCTATAGCCATGATTAACTAACTTCTTGATTGTACCGCCGCTCCCAAGAATCTCATCATCAGGATGAGCGGCAATCACTAGCACATTCTCACTCATTAAAACACCTCAACTCCAGTTAAAATAGTATTCTTGTAATTATATGAAGATATGAAAAAGTGGATATGGACAAAGTAAATAAATGGGTGAATTTCAGGGAAAATTTGTCTGTTTCGAATTGGATTCCTGCTTATTTCACATTGATAACAAAACAAAAAAACATATGCCTTTCGCATATGTTCAAGTGTATTGTATTTGTATTAAGCGACTTACGGGCTCTTTGTACATTGGATTGGAAATCCAGGTCCCTTATAATCTCGTTAACCTTTTCATGATTGCTGTTTTTCGTTCTTTATCCTGAATTCTTGTTAAATCCAGTGCATATTCATGTCCTTTATTCTTCGATCTTAAGATTTCTCTTATTGCATTTTTTACACTTTCTTCATTATCCGTAACCATTATCACCTTTCGCAGCATTCTATCCCCCCTATGAATCATTTATTTTTCTAGTTTTCCTTTACCATCAGCTTATGTTTAAAAAGGATAAGTTAGTGATTTTTTCAGATGATAGCGCCTGACACCCTTTTTCATTCTAGCTTCACTATTTTCCTATTTAAATACGTTCTTCTCTTCTCTATATAATTCGTTATGACTGATATCTCTTGGTCAAATATATCCATATTCTGTTTTTTATACGGATCCTGATTGACAGACGGACGAATCAATTGGGTGAGTTTTTCCACCTTCGGAATCATATGCTCTACCGTAAATTGCTGTTCCATTATTTCTTCAAGGAGCGTTCTATATTGCTTACGAAAGGTATCTACATATAAAAGCCGTGCAGTTAACGTATTAAATCCTTCAATTGGTACATAATCTGGTTCCATTATTTTCCCATTTACATCCCTGCCCCATGTTGCATCATAATCCCACGGGATAATCTCAAAAAGGCGTGATTCACCATTCCGATAAAGGGCATAGTTATGAACGAAACCATCATAGTTTGATGTGAAAATAACACCGGCAACCCAGCGGAGATATTTATCAACATCGACAAATTTCTGAATATCCTTTTCAAATTCGCTATTTGACAATGTATTTATGTTAAAGATAAATTCTTGTAAGTAATATTCATCTTCCGGCCCGCCAACTTTTCTTTCATAACCTAATTTGAGTGATTTTTTAGTTTCCTTGTCTAAATCACTCATCAGTGAAAAGTTCGCATCTCCATCGACGGCATAATATATACTTCCGTTCGGTAAGTTCCTTCTTTTAATGAAATTCTCATCTACTGCTTCAATCTCCAAATAGACCCCTTCTGCTTTTCCATTTTGAACTAGGAATATATGGCGAGATTGCGGCGATAAAACGCCAAGCTCGGCAAAAAAATCAAATGACAGTTTGTTTCTTACCAAGGAAGGATCCTTAAATTCGGCGTTCAAATGAATATGTTTAGAACCTCTGAATGATTTAGGTTTATAGAAGGAAACTTGGTAAGACTTTTTCGGAAAATCGCGAATATGGGATCCTCGATAGGCAATATCAATATCGAGCCGTTTCCCATCAATTGTTAACTGTGCTGGGAGCGGTTCATCAATCCAAATATCCCTTCTCAGCTCCCGCAAGTCCATTGGCTTAATAAAGAGTTTGTATTGCGGTAAAATTACTGCCTCGTCCATTTTATTATTCCTCCTTCCTATATTCGTATGAGAGTCAAAGGTTGGAGGTCCCGCATGGACAGCTTTTTTTTAGCTCATAGGCTTTTTTCTCATTCAAATGTACCTGTACACACGTAATTTAGTAGAAGAAGAGAGAGTAAATGGACAAATTAATTGTTTGTACTCCCTTTTCAAGCTTAAGGAGGTGCTAAGTTAACATGAGCGATTTTTCAGCTGAAGATATTCAAAGAGCAGCGGATGAAGTAAGACAAGGTGATTTTTGGGGCTTTATGTTCCGTGATCCTAGTCAAGAGGGCCGCACAACAAGAAGAAGAACATCCAGACGAAGAACTTCAAGACAGCAGATGACATCACGCATGAACACATCTAGACGTAATACATCTAGAGTTCGTAATACATCACGCCGTAATACTTCTAGAAGAAATACTTCTAGAAGAAATACTTCCAGAAGAAATACTTCCAGAAGAAATACTTCCAGAAGAAATACTTCCAGAAGAAATACTTCCAGAAGAAATACTTCCAGAAGAAATACTTCCAGAAGAAATACTTCCAGAAGAAGAACTTCCAGAAGAAGAACTTCCAGAAGAAGAACTTCACGAAGCTGCAGATGGACAGGATGGCGTAGAGATTCTGGGGGCAATACTATTATCAATCGTTGTTGGCAAGACGGAAACATGTGGAATTTAAAAGTCCGCAAACGCTAATTATGTTTTATAAAGCAAATGGGAAAGGAAACTAAGTTTCCTTTCCCATCATTATTTATGGAAATACATCTACTTTTTTTCAGGAATAGCACAACTTCCATCTGCACAACTCATATCTTCCTCGGTTGAAAGGTCTTGCAGCACTGGTACCGGAGACTCTTCCTCCCAGACTTTATGCAATGCTCCCATAAACGTCTCTGTCGGTTGGGCACCTGAAATTGCATACTTTTGATTAATGACAAAGTACGGTACACCACGCACCCCATACTGCCCAGCAAGAGACTCATCTTGGCGGACATCCGTCGCAAACGCATTTTTATCATTTAGGATATTCAATACTTCTTGACGATCCAAGCCTACCGAATCAGCAATGTCAGCTAGCGTTTCGAAATCCCCAATATGTTTGGACTCTGTAAAATAGGCATGAAGAAGTTTTTCTGAGACAAGCGCTTCTTTCCCTTGTGCTTTAGCAAATTTGGCCAAACGATGAGCATCAAACGTATTAGTCGGCTTCATTTCATCGAAATTAAACGTCAACCCTACCGTGGCTGCCTGCTGCCCCACCCCTTGATTCGCTTGTTTCGCTTGGTCCACACTCATTCCATATTTATGTGCCAAAACTTCATGGATGCTTTGATCAATCTTTTGGGGAGAGTTAGGATCAAGCTCAAAGCTTTTAAATTCCACTTCTACTTGATCCTTGAAAGGAAATTGTTCTAACGCCAATTCTAATCGGCGTTTCCCTATATAACAAAACGGACATACATAATCAGACCAAACTTCAATTTTCATGTCGACACCTCATTTTTATCGATTAATTTATATAGTATCACATGTTATTTGAATTCCATTGAATATTGCTTATTCAAAATTTATCATACCGCTAAACTAAAAGCCTGTGATTTTGGAATCACAGGCCTTATTATATCTTTTCAATTTCAACTCAATTCATTCCTTATTCCTTCTCATGATCAAACTCATCTTCCAGTCTTTTAATTTCTTCTACCGATTTTTCAAGGGCTGCCTGCGGACCTTTGAAGTGCTTCTTGTAATAGCCTAAATCCATTAGGATGAGGATGATAAACATCCCTCCAATTGCATATGCAGCCATTTGGTTCGGCGGGATGACCATGATGATGCATATAAAAACAATCCAAATTAAACTAATGATGTTAATAGGTTTGCTCCACTTGCCTAAACTCCAAGGCCCATAATGCTTTGGTAAAAATATCCCTTTGGTTTCCGCTCTCAATTTAAGGAAAATAGGGATTCCGTATGCCACATATAAGCCAACAACGCTTACTGCTGTTAAAAATGCAATCGTTGAATAGCCTACATCTGGTTTAATTAGCTTTGTAATGTAATCGATTAAGGCCAACACAAACGATAGAATAACAGATAGCCAGATCGCTTTTGCCGGTGTCCGATATTTGCGGCTAATTTCTGCCCAATGTCTGCTGAAAGGCATCCCTTTATCCCGTGAAAATGCGTACATCATTCGCGAAAACGATGTGATCGAAGAAAGGCCACAGAAGAACATAGCGAATGTCACAAGCCAGAGAACAATATTTCCAAACGTTCCACCTAATGCTTGGCTGATAACATAAATGAAGGCATTATCAGAGTTGACCGCACCGTTAGCATCATGAATCGAAAGTGTAACAAAAGAGAGCATGATAAACCCAAATACAAAGGAAAATGCAACTGAATTGAAAATCCCCCACGGTGCACGAACCCTTGGGTGAACTGTTTCCTCGATGGTATGGGCAGATGCATCATAGCCAGTAAATGTCCATTGTGCTTGCAATAATCCGATTAAAAAGGCAAGAAAATACGGTTTGTCAGAAAAGGTTGTTCCAACTTGAAATAGATAATCAATTGGCTGCAGGCCATCCCTTGTAAAAAAGGCAAGGCTTACTACTAAAATAGCAACAACGATCATATGGTACCAAGCCGAAAAGTCATTTAGCTTAGCGACAATTTTTATTCCAACATGGTTAAGGATACCGTGTAAAAGGAGGACAACTCCAAAAACGATTAGAATGGTTGTATCAGTAGAAGAGTAGTTGAAGATAGATGCTAGAAGTGGGTCGGCGAATAGGGCAACAGAGTAATCAATTCCGGCTACAATACCGATTTGGCCAATTAAATTAATCCAAGCAGTGTACCAGCCAATTCTTGTTCCTTTTAAAGCGGCAGCCCAATGATATAAGGCACCGGCTGTCGGAATGGCTGAAGCTAACTCCGATAGCGAGGCCGCAATGAGAAGGACAAAAAAGGCGACTATTGTCCAGCCAAATCCCATCATTCCAGGCCCTCCGTAAAGCAAGCCATGTCCATATAGTGAAACAGCACCTGTTAAAATAGAAATGATAGAAAATGAGATCGCAAAGTTTGAAAAACCACCCATGTCACGCAGCAATTCCTGGGCATATCCATAGCGGTTTAGCTGCTTTTTATCTGCAAGCATTTGTTGATCCTTATTTTTCATCCCTTTTCCCCCTTTCATGCTTAGATTTTGTCTTCTCTGCCCACGAAAATCTCATGTTCTTCCTCCTTAAAGATCCTTACATTTTTGTTTGCTTTTAGGCCAATGGCTGTTCCGACTGCAAGTGTGATGATTACCAAAGCAAAGCCAATTAATACCTCCATTTGCAAACCCTCCTTTCTCTTAGTTGTTATTGTTATTGCAAATATTTAATAATTGGTAAAAAAGACCTAAAAAGGTCAAGTTATCACTATATTATTCTGAAGGTTTATATAATATTCGTTTTAAAATAGATAGCTTCAATAAGCAGTCCCAAAAATATATTAATATCTTAGGGACTACTTGTTAATACTAGCTTAATTTAGTGATTACATTCCAGACTGATTGAGCTGACTTATCCAGTGCGGCTTTTTCCTCATTTGTTAATGGAATTTCAATAATACTTTCGATTCCATCACCGCCAAGAATGGCAGGCACACCTAGGTATAAATCATGATAACCATACTCCCCTTCTAAGAAGGCAATTGAAGGCAATATTCGTTTCTTATCTTTAAGAATAGCCTCAGCCATTTGAACCATAGATGCAGCAGGGGCATAATACGCACTTCCATTACCTAATAGACTCACAATCTCGCCGCCGCCTTTACGAGTTCTTTCCACGATGGCTTCAATTCGATCAGGAGGGAGGATTTTATCAATGGGAATTCCACCTGCATAGGAAAACCTTACCAATGGAACCATATTATCACCATGCCCCCCAAGGACAAAGCCTGATATGTCTTCTATCGATACATTTAATTCCTGAGCGACAAAGGTATTAAATCGGGCTGTATCTAAAACACCTGATTGACCAATTACACGATTCTTTGGAAAGCCTGTGGTTTTGTAGCATACATACGTCAGCGCATCCACTGGATTACTTAAGACAATGATATAACTAGATGGTGCATATTTCTTTATATTTTCAGAGACCTGTTCGATAATTTTTGCATTGGTTGAAACTAAATCATCTCTGCTCATTCCAGGTTTCCGAGGAATTCCTGCAGTAATTAACACAAGATCAGCATCCTGGATATCCTGATAATTCGACGTACCCACAATCTTTGCATGAAATCCTTGGATTGGACTTGCCTCTAACATATCAAGTGCTTTTCCTTTTACTGGGTCGCTTTGAGAGGGTAAGTCTACTAGTACTACATCCCCAAGTTCTTTTTGCGCTAGCATGAGTGCAACTGTTGCACCAGTAAAGCCAGCTCCAATGACAGCAATTTTCCTCCGCTTAAAAACCATGATCTCTCCTCCCATTTACAGATCATATAAAATTATTTATTCATTACGATTCTCAAAAGGGAGTACTTCCTTGTTTGCCTCAGCTTTTTTCGGTCCGTTTGTAAGAATGACACCTACTCCTTCATCAGGACGAGGTATTACATGAGAAGAAACCAATACGCCCACACTTTGGGCAGCATATTTACCTGCATCCACAGCTGCCTGAACGGCACCTACATCTCCTTCAACTAGTATGGCGACCAAACCAGCATCTACTTTTTCTTTTTTTATTAATCGGACATCGGCTGCTTTTACCATTGCATCGGCTGCCACAATAGATGCAATTAATCCCCTAGTTTCAATCATTCCTAACGCTTTTGACAAACTAAGCACCTCCTCGTTCAACATCAATAGAATCGATAATTCCTATAATCAACGCATCAATAGGCAGCTTGGAGTCTGTTTCCATATTTGCCGCTGCACTACCTATTGTGACCATTACCTTGTCACCAACTCCCGAACCAATACGATCGACAGCAATAAAAGGTACATTAATCGGGGTACCATTTGGAAGTTCTGGTTGGACAAATAAAAATTTTAAGCCCGTTAAATGATCCTCTTTCCTAGTTGCCCATACATTCCCAACCACTGTTCCTACTTGCAAGTAAATCATCCCCCATCATTGGTCAATTATCCGGATTGTTTTCCCCAACTCTCTTGCGGTATCACGAGCTAAAGGAGTAACGATCGTGCGTTTATAAATAAGGATCGTGTTTTCCTTCCAATTTCGTACTTCTCTTTCTGACAAAAGCTTATTCTCAAAAACAGCTCTATCCTGATTGGTAATAGTGTCAGGTCGCGGCGGCTCTTGGGTATACTTATCCCAATCATCGACCTTTCCCCCGCGTATCCCTTCATATTTTACTAGACATCCTGTTTGACCACTGGTAATAAGTCCAGCGTTAGCTTCATCTGTATCTATGTGCATCTCCAACTTATATCTCTGAGAAACCCTGATGAGTACCTTATCAAATGAAACGGGGCGCTCATTCCCCGTTTTTATTTGCACATATTCCCCATTCTGAACACCGTATACTTGGGCATCATTTGGACTCATATGGATATGTGCCTGGGCAATGATTAGACCTTCATTCTTAAAAATACTTCCTAATGGACCTACGAGTGTTATCGGCGCAGAACCTTCAATATTTCCTGATTCTCTGATTGGCGTGTTCAGCCCAAGCCTGATCGAATCAGTTTTGCTTACCTCTACTTGCGTTAATGAGCGGGCAGGACCAAGAATTCGCACTTTTTCAATGCTGCCTCTTGGTCCAACAATCGTCACCGTTTCATTGGCAGCAAATTGGCCGGGCTGTGATAAATCTGCTTTTTTCGTTAATTGATAACCTTTGCCAAAAAGTACTTCCAAATCACCTTGACTTAAATGGCAGTGTCGAGCAGATACAGCGATTGGGATATTGCTAGACTTTAAGTGTTTTTTATAAAGTTGCTGAACGACCTCTTCGACAATTTTTTGTATGGCATGTTCGTTCATCGTTTTTGCTCCTTAGGATGAACTGATTATTATAGTTCTGCCTCTAATTTAGGTAAGATGCTTTCTAATTCATTGTGTGGGCGTGGAATGACATGGACTGATAAAAGCTCGCCGACACGCTGTGCTGCTGCTGCGCCCGCATCAGTTGCTGCCTTTACTGCCCCAACATCTCCGCGAACTAAAACCGTTACTAGTCCTCCGCCGACATGAACTTTACCAACTAGGTGCACGTTTGCTGCTTTAACCATTGCATCCGCTGCTTCTACTGATGCCACCAATCCTTTTGTTTCAATCATTCCTAAAGCAGTTAATTCTCTTGCCATTCTTCATTCCTCCTATCAGTTCAATTGATATTTTTTTATTACTTGAGTAACCATTTCAGAGATAGCTTTTGGATCTACTTGACCCAAGAGATTTACTTGTTTTAATACCTGTTCGACAATCTCAGACACATTTTCATTGGTCTTTCCTTTAGGCGTTATGATTTCTTTTTCTGGTTTCGGTATAGTAACCTCTTTAGTCCCATACGCCAGTCGTTTAATATTTATTAGATGTCTTGCTGAAACATTGTCAGACGTGATATTGCCGCCGAATGATCCACAGCCTAGTGTCATCGATGGTAATAATCCGGTGGTGGCACCGACAGCTCCAATCGAGGAGAGCGTGTTCACTAATAGTCTTGAAACGGGCATTTCCAGTGCGAAATCACGAGCTATTGAATCGTCATTCGTATGAAGGGATAGACTATGTCCTCTTCCGCCCAGATTTAATAATTTCAAGCATATTTCTTTTGCGTGGTCTACTCCGTCAGCAGTGTAAAGCGCGAAAATTGGTGATAGCTTTTCGATTGAAAATGGAACGTCCTTTCCAATCCTTGTTTCTTCAGCAATAAGTATCCTTGTTTCAAAAGGGACAGATATTCCAGCTAATTCAGCAATTTTCCGTGCACTTTGACCGACAATATTTGGATTCAGTTTTCCTGTCACCGGAGAAATAACCTTTTCAACAACCACCTTTTCCTCTTTAGATAAGAAATAAGCACCATTTTGCTTCAGTTCCCTGATTGTGATCTGCTGGACATTTCGATCGACAATTATTGATTGTTCTGTCGCGCAAATCGTTCCATTATCAAATGATTTACTATCGGCAATCATTTTAACTGCTTGGGAAATATTGGCCGATTTTTCTATATAAACAGGAACATTGCCTGGTCCAACCCCATAAGCAGGTTTTCCTGAACTGTAGGCTGCGCGGACTAAATCTTTCCCGCCTGTCGCTAGGATTAAATCAATATCCGAATGTTTCATTAATTCAGTTGATGCAGCCATCGTAGGATTGGAGATCCATCCAACAATTCCCTCAGGTGCTCCTGCCTCAATTGCAGCCTCTAGGCAAATGTTTAATGCAGCAATGGTACATTTAACTGCTCTTGGATGCGGGCTAAAGACAATTCCATTTCTTGTTTTCAATGCAATTATCGTTTTAAAAATAGCGGTCGATGTCGGATTAGTTATCGGTACGATTCCCGCGATAACCCCATAGGGTGCAGCCACTTCAATAATTTTTTTTACGCGGTCTTCGTTGATAATCCCAACCGTCCTCTCATCCTTTATTGAATCATAGACCGCGATTGAACCAACTTCATTTTTCATCTGTTTGTGTTCAACAACACCCATTCCGGTTTCTTCTACCGCTAATTGGGCTAATTCCAGTGATTTTGCAAATGCGGCTTCTGCCACCCGCTTCACAATTTCATCAACTTGTTGTTGAGTGAACACCAAATATTTTTGCTGTGCTTCTTTTGCTTTTTGAAGGGCGTTCCTCATCTCCTGAATGGATTGGAGATCATGATCAAACTGCACCAGGCACCCGCTCCTTTCTTTTAAAATTTTATTAGTATTGTCGAGGATTTCTGGCGATTTCAATAATTATATCGCGGAAGGCATCTGCTGCCGCTTGGCAGGCAGATTGTGAACCTGTAAGCAGCCCCCCGCCAAAGTTTGTTTCCGAGGGCGGGCCAAAAAACTTAACTAATTCCACTTCTGCAGCCTTTAATGCCGCATCGATTCCAAATACTGCTTCCAGCGGCGGTGCGATTAAATAGGCTAATGCCTGACCAGGCTTGATTCCAGCTTCTTTCGATAAATATGAACCTGTCCTTGCTACAACGTGTGCATATAAAGCATGACTCTTATGCTCGTCTAAGGCTTCGAAATAAGCATCATTTTCAACTGTTTGAAGAACCGCATCCACTCCGCTTTTTACTTCATCAGGGGTTGGGCCAGCCAAAATCCCGATCATTTCACCTGATAACGGTCCAGAAGCGTTGGCTGCGCCAGCATAAAAGGACCGTGCATAAACTACCTCGACATCTGCTCTTTTCGTGGCTTCATCAAGGGCGGTATAGCCGACATCATCGATGGTCGATGTAAAAATAGCCAGGCTCCGATGATGTGGTTCAAGTTGAAACTGGGTAGCTAGTGCTAAATCAACATTTGGGATCAACCGGACCGCAAGTATTTCTGCATATATCCGTTCCAGAGTCACTTTCTCCCCTCCCTTACTGCTCTTTTTGAACTAACGAAACCCCGCTAGCTTGATATTTTAGGATTTTTTGAATCACCGTTCCGATATATGCCCCAGCTTCAACCGGTGGAATACCACCTTTATGAATGTTTGAGATAACCATTCGATCCGCCTCTATCGTACCTAGTCTCGGCTCATAGCATAAATAAGCACTTAGGGATTCCGCACTTACTAATCCTGGACGTTCTCCAATTAGATAAACAATCACCTTTGGTTTCAACAGTTCTCCTACATCATCCATGACAGCCACTCTGCCTTTTTCAATGAAAAAAGGGGTACCAGAATCCAGTCCTAAACTTTGAAGTGATTGATTAAGAGATAAATAGACATCCTCTAAATTTTCTTCTACTGCTTTTGAACTTAATCCATCTGATACAATTATTTGCACGGTCGGGGCCTTTTTACATTTTTGTGTGATCAGTTGTTTCGCTTCATCCGATAGCTTGCGGCCAAAATCAGGACGGCGTACATACACTTCTTTGTCAACTACTTTAGTGTTCACCTTAAATAATGCTAATCTATCTAATAAAGCTTGGTTTACATCTCCATACACTGCATCAACAGCCGCTGCATGGTCATAGCGGAATTTTAGCCAAGTATGTGTTTTAGGTCTTAAACCCGCTCTGCCTACGCCAATTCTTGCTGGTGTTTGGCTGATCAGTTCATCCAGCTCTTCTTTGTTAAATGGATTTTCAATGCCAACCGCTTCACCTGTTCGTTCACTTATTCCATCGGATTCAACAATTGGTATTTGGTTAGTTTCAACAGCCTGTTTTCTAACTTCCCCTCCTGGTGAAACTGAGAATTGAGGTTCACGATTTGTTGTATGATTCCAAAACTTTACCTCTCCATCATGTTGCAACTCTTCGATAACTTCTGTTTGAGATTGTAACTTTTCATAAACTAATTTAGTAATTTGTTCTACTAATTCAGGATTCATTCTATGCACCTCCTGCCCCCTGAAAAAATGGTTGGATCTCCTGCTCTATTGCTCAATTTTCCATTTTCAAAAATCCCCATTTTCTCAAGCCACACTTCAAATAATGGAGCGGGTCGTTTATTCATCGTTTGTCTTAATGTCGCTACATCATGGTAACTTAAGGACTGGTAATTTAACATGCAATCATCACCCATTGGTGCAGCAATGATAAAATTAACCCCAGCAGCAGTCAGCAGAACACCTAAGTCTTCGATATCGTTTTGATCGGCTTTAATATGATTGGTATAGCAAATGTCTACCCCCATCGGGATACCGTGCATTTTCCCCATAAAATGATCTTCAAGTCCGGCTCGAATCACCTGCTTGTTGTTGTACAAATATTCCGGCCCGATAAAGCCTACAACCGTGTTGACGATATAAGGGTCATAATAACGAGCAAAACCATAATTTCGCGATTCTAACGTCATTTGGTCAATATCGAAATGGGCTTCAGCGGACAATTCAGAACCCTGGCCGGTTTCAAAGTATAATCGCTGCGGCCCAGTTCCAGTCCCATATACTTTTGCCATTTCATTCGCTTCTTCTAAAATCGATGCTGTAATCCCAAAGGAACGATTAGCTGCTTCAGTCCCAGCAATACTTTGAAAGATCATATCGGCAGGCGCCCCCTGCTGAAGTGCTTTCATTTGAGCAGTTACATGGGCAAGCACACAATTTTGTGTCGGTATTTCCCATTGTTGAATGAAGTCGTGTGTTGCATGTAATAGTCTTTTTACACTTTCTACTGAATCATCCACAGGGTTAATGCCAATGACTGCATCTCCGATTCCATAGGATAATCCTTCTTTCATTGAAGCCATCATACCCTCTACACTGTCTGTTGGGTGATTAGGCTGCAATCGGGATGCCAGTACACCCTTTTGACCAATGGTTATATTGCACTTGGATATTATTTCAATTTTATTGGCGCCATGCACCAAGTCTAAATTGGACATGATTTTGGCAACAGCAGCAATCATTTCACTATTTAGGCCCCTGCTGATACGTTTTAAATCTTCCCCAGTTGTTGTATCATCCAGGATGTATTCTCGAAGTTCTGAGACGGACCAATTTTTAATGGATTGATAGATTGGTTCATTGATCTGGCTTTCAATAATGCGTGAGACTTCATCCTCTTCTGGAGAAAGCAATGGATTTTCCCTTATTTCATGCAGCTGCAAATAGCTTAATACTTCCTTAGCCGCAATTCGCTGTTGTACAGTTTCTGCGGCAATCCCTGCTAACCGGTCTCCAGATTTCTCTTCATTTGCTTTAGCAAACAGGTCTTTTAAGGAAGAATATTGGTAGACCGTTCCTAAATAATTAGTTTTTAATTTCACCTTATGTCCTCCTTTCTTTATTCTGAAATGTTAGAGTTTTTATAATCACAGGAACAACCTTGGTTTCAAGGATCTGGCCAATATCTAAATAGTCACCATTTTCAACGTTGATTTGGTCGATACATATGACTGATTGTGAAGGGTCCTTCCGATTAATGGTCTGCCCGAGTACTTTGGCATAGTCTCTGTCTAAGACAATGACTAATGGCTGTGATTGTTTTGTTTTTTGCTTTAACCCAAGTAAAATGGCATCTGCCAGCTCGTCAATTTCCCGAAACCGTAAATAAGGCAGTCCCGATAAGTAAAGAGCAAAATTTTGTCCTTCCTTTTTTGGGTCATGCAGCTCGACAGCCTCGCTAAGCTTGTTGGACAAGTTATTCACTGCCATTTCATAATCACGACCAAACCGAAGCTGATAGACAGGCAGATTTTTAATTGGCAGATTACTATTGTCAACTTCAATGGTCGCACCGCTGATATCTGTGGTTTGCATCCCAGCTCCTAATACCGTTGCCTGTACTGTTTCCACTGGCTCAATCCAAGGCCACTTGGCTAACAGTCTGTTTTCCTTAAGTGATTCTGCTAAAATCAACCCGATATCATTGTATTGTGTTGGATTAGATGACAGTTGATCGTGCTTATATATGCATTCACTTATACCACCTGAAAACATTATGGCATCCACTTCTTCTTGCCAGTTCGGCTCATGACCAACTAAAAGGATTTGATCTTCTAAGGTAAGTGACTTTTTCAGCAACCTCACAATCACTTCAGACATAAAATCGGTAATCGGTTTTATCCCTTTTATAGAGGCTGACTGTCCTTCTTTGACCGGGGAACCCCATTGCTTGAGGAGTTCCTTTACAGCTGGAGAGATGCTCTCAATGATTGCCTCTTTATATTCAATGAGCCTTCCGCCAATATGCAGGGTACACGTGCCACAAAGCCTTCCTGACTTATATACAGCGACATTAGCCGTCCCGCCTCCAATATCAATGTTTGCAATTACTTTCCCAGTTAATTTCGAATATTCATAGGCTCCAGAACCTTTTGCCGCAATGATCGCTTCTAAATCAGGGCCTGCCGTAGCTACGAGAAATTCACCTGCATGGTTGGAAAGTTGATGGATCATTACTTCTGCATTTGTCTTGGAGGCAGTTTCACCGGTGATAATCACGGCACCAGTCTTAATATCTTTAGGTGTAATTCCAATCTTTTTATATTCTTCTTCTACGATCCGTTCAATTTTTTCAATGTCAATCGTTGTTGGTGAAAGCAGCGGTGTTCGATAAATCGGGCTGCGATGGATAACCTGTTTATCAACAATCTCAATCCTAGGTACATGTGCCCCGCCAGCCATATTCATCAGTATAAATTTGCTAATTACTAATTTTGTTGTACTTGTGCCGATATCAATTCCAGCACTAATCATGACCTCTTTTTTTGGGTCTCTATACTCCATTTCCATCTCCCCAAAAACAAAGGCGCCTCTTTTAAACCATCCATGGTTAGATAGTTTAAAAGAGGCGCCTTTGCCTGAATATTCATTTGTTTAATCATAATATAAATTATTTTCTGAATATTGTAAAGACCCCTAATTAAAAATAATATGGGGTGATGGATGATTTTCAACATAGGTCTTCATTTCCTGCAATGAGTTCATCCTAACTAATCCTATAATTTCCTCTATTCCTTCCTTTTTCAAGGAAGATGTTATTACGATGGGCCCTCGATTTACCAGCGCTCTCTTTAAAAGGGTGATCGCAAGATCAACATCTGCCTTGTCTGAATCACTTTTAGTGATTACACCGATAGGCAGCTTATTAATTCCAGTGCTTAATCCGGGCGGAAAAATCATCTTTCTCTGAGTAGCGTCTTGTAAATATAAGACATGGGTGACTTCAAGGGCGGTTGCCATGATACTCTTATAAAATAATGGATTTTCACTGTATTCGCCCGGTGTATCTACAATCCAATCATAATATAGCAGTGATTGTGTTTTTACAGCTTTCACCTCGCGACCAAGAAGAGCGTTGGTTAAAGTAGATTTACCCGCACCTATCGCACCAATTAACATCGCTCTGTTCTTCATCACTATCGCCTCTTCCTCCTTTCTTCAAATTTAGGACTTCGTAATTTGTGAGGGAGTATAATTTAAAACGTCTGAAAGAAACCGATTGATTTCCCTCATGGCCATTTCAACTTCTGATACATTCCCAACAATAACCAAGCTGCCCGTAAAGCGGTCCAGAAAGCCTAAACATACATTTGCAGACTTAGTCGCTAAATCACCTGCAATGATTACCGTCTCACTTGGTGTCAATGTTAAAATCCCCAATGCTCCTGCTTCTTGGATACCTAATTTTTCAAACATACCTGGGTCGGGATTTGCAATTATATGACTTAAAGTAACTTGTTTTCCAGGGACAAATTCTTGAATAAAGCGCTTTTTCTCCTCACTCACATTAAACACCTCTCCAATACCATCATTAAACAAGAAATGCTTAATAGACTTTATTTTAGATAAAAATAAAACCTATTAAGCACCTTTGCTTATGTTTATTTACTTGTTACAAACAATACTAGCTGGGAAACTTCAAAATAATGTATTTAGCTACTTTTTCTAAGGAAAGCTGTTTGTTCATACTTAAGTTTCTCATCTTATGGTAAGCAGCATCCTCTGGTAAATTCCATTGTTTCATGATGATCCCTTTTGCTTTTTCAATCAACTTACGATTTTGAAGTTCCCTATTTATTTCCTCAACCTTTTCTTTGTAATAACTGGTGTTCTCAGCTTGCTTAAGAGCAATTTCAACTGCTGGGATTAAACTAGTTTCTGCAATGGGTTTCACTAGGTATCCGAGAATATTGGCCTGTTTGGCCTTCTCGATGTATTCCTTTTGGCTGTAGGCGGTTAATAGTAAAATTGGGATATTAAATTTATTAGAGATAATTTCACTCGCTTTTAAACCATTTAATTTAGGCATTTTTATATCCATGATAATTAAATCTGGTTTCAGACTATACGCTAATTCAATCGCTTTTTCTCCATCTCCCGCTTCAGCAACAACATCATATCCAGCATCTTTTAACATAAGTGAAATATCTAATCGAACGATTGACTCATCTTCGACTATCATAATTCTCTTTCTCAATCTTATTACTCCCTTTCTAAGGGGAATTCAACCGTTGCAATGGTCCCGTTCTGAATTCCAACTATGTTAAATTGACCTGATAAATCATGTTCTATCATCATTTTTACAATATCGAGCCCGAATGACGAGGTCGTTGGTGACGAAAAACCAATACCGTTATCTCGAACTTGAACAGTGATCAAAGAAGGATTTTCTTGGATAATCACCATTATCTTCCCTTCATTTAATCCATTAAAAGCATGTTTCACACAATTTTGTATTAATTCGTTAATGACGAGAGCGATTGACACGGCGAAGTTTGACTTGACAAGAAGTTTGGGTCCTGTGTATTCAATGGTTATATTTTTATGATCATGATCCTGATTAAAGACAAGCATATTTCCTATTTTTTCAATCAAACTAAATATTTCTACATCATCGATACTAGAACTCGATAAAATAATTTCGTAAACGGAAGCAATGCTCAAAATCCGGTTTAAGCTTTCAACAAAATGGACCTTACTCTCTTCGGGAATTCCTCTTCGGATCTGCAGCCTTAATAAACTAGCAACTGTTTGAAGGTTGTTTTTGACTCGGTGGTGAATTTCTCTAATGGCAACTGTTTTAACTGTTAGTTCTCGTTCCTTTTCACGCAGTTCGGTTAAATCACGAAAAATAATGAAGGAACCGCTGTTTTTGTCATTTTTTACGAGACTAATCTTTTTTATTTGAAAAACCTTTTTTTTAATCGTTACTTCCTGAATAACTAATTCATCTGGAAGCTGACAGATTCCTTCTAAACTAGGAAAATAGTCGAAAAAAAGAGTGGCAATTTTGCATTCTCGTGCACACATTTCTAAGACAAGATTCATCGCGGCAGGATTAGAATATTGAATTTTATGCTCAGCATCAATTATAAACAAGGACTCCTCAATCACTTCAGGAATATAAGGACTATTTTCTGCCATTCCTAGTAACAGCTCACTTAAAGTTTCGTTTGCTGCTGTAAGTACTTGGAGTTTGTTTTGATCTTGAAGCTTATCACTATTATCCTTCTCCATTATTAAGGCACCAATAGTTCGGTTATTAGTTCCGACAATTGGTACAACACTTTGCTCTACTTTTTTCCCTTCTTGGGTTAAAGCATGATTTAGAAATATCGGCTTACTTGTTCGGAACACATAAAATACTGCAGGTTCAAATGTCTCATAGGCAAACTTTCCAGCCACAGGATATTTATATACAGATTTTGTTGTTGCAGGTTCAGCTTCCGCTACAACAATCGCATACTTTTTTTCTCTCGTCGGGCAATCAATAAAGACATTTGCTTGATTTAAATCAGCGATTAACCCTAGATTTTTAGCAACTTCCTTAATTTTTTGTATGTCTTTATCTGATAAATCAGTATGAAGTTTACACAGGGAATTCACAGCATTCATATCCGTTTTATTCATATATTAAACCCCGTCTAACTTAAATAATTAGAATATACTAAATATTGTATAAATTATTGATATTAGTGTCAAATACTAAAAAACAAAAAAATACTGGACCATTTACATATTAACATGCTCCACGGATAATATTTATTTAAAAATTCCAATTTTTAAAAAGGTGTATTTTTTACTTTATTACTGGTAAATTTAATTCCTATTCTATTGATCCCTTTAAGATGGAAGAAGGAAGTTTACCCAAGATGTTGAAATTGTTTTTATATCAATTAAAAAAATATATAAATGAGGTGCTGTATGAAACAATGGATAAAGGAAATTAAAATCAATGCTCCCATCGATTTAGTTTGGGGACTATTTGATGGTACATTAGAGGATATGCAAAAAATAATGCCACAAGTAGTAGATCACCAACCGGTAAAAGTGACAAATGAAGGTGTTGGGAGCATCTATCGTCAGAAATATAAAGAAGGAAAACGGATAGAAGAGTATGATGTTGAAACATTAGAATTTGAAAATACTCCCAATAAAAAGAAATTAAAAATTGGCTTCACGCTTGCCAAAATGTTTGAGATTACCGCTTTATATGAATTATTTGCAATCAGCGAGGAGAAAACACTATTTAATTACACCTGCACGAACCGACCGCTAAAATACTTTCTGAAGTTATTTTTATTCTGCGCAAGTGACAAGATCGTCGTTCAGTTTTGTGAAAGAGTTAAAAAAGTAGCGGAAGAAGAATATGAACATACCAAAGTACTTGTAAAATAGCCTTTTGCATTATCGTTTGTCCTGATGTTCTATCTAATATTTCTTCAATTCTTTCTAATCTCTCTTTCCTGTCATATATTTTTTAAATCTGGTAATAATAACCTTGATTAACATTGAAAGGATGGGATGTTTGATGTCGTTAGAATGGTTTGACAGAGTATGTGGAGAACTGCAAGAACACCTGGAATCTATTTGTGAAGAATATGATCAGGTTGGTCAAATGACAATTGAAAGAGCTGCCAAACATCCGAGGATTGAGTTTTATGTCGATACCGCAGATGTTGATACCGAAGAACTAGAGCGTGATTATTTCTGCTCGTTGTTCTTTGATCCTCAAAACGAGGAATTTTACATCGATACCTTCGATGTTGACACCGGGCATACTGCAAAGGTCATCCTTTCAGACATAGAAGACATTGTCGAGGAAGTTCACGCCAGTCTGCATGATTACATGAACGGCGATGATCACTTTACAGATGATGGGGTCTATCTTCAAACTTCTGAGGTCTATGAAGAAGAAGATGAGGATGGAATCGAAACCGTTTATGTGGAAGATGCGGATGAGGATGAGGAAGAATATTACGAAGCAGAACAAGTCAACAGTGATGATATCTTTGAGGAAATTGATGTTGACTGGTCCACACCGGAGGTAACGGCCTTCAAACATGAAGATGAAGTCGAAGTAACCTATCAATTTGGGTTGGTTCAAGCCACTGGTGACGGTGTCCTCAAACGTGTCAATCGGATTTGGACCACTGACGATGAATTAATCAAAGACGAATCCCATTTCATTTTTAGCAAAGAAGAAGCAACGACCATCATCGCAATGATCGCTTCCCATATGGATCAATTAAGCGAATTTGAATTTTAAGCTAATACTACGAGCATGCCTGCAGGTGTGCTCGTTATTTTTTTAAAAATAAAGACTGTTTTCGCAAATATTGTTGTTTTTTTAAAGTTTAAAATCCTAAACAGTTCAATTCAGGTGTAAAATTACACCTTGTCAGGGTTAATAATGATATATCAGCGCATTTTATAGTTTTATCAGCGGAAAATAGCATTTTATCAGCGAATTTATACATTTATCAGCGGATTTAAGAGTTTTATCAGCGAATCCAAAGAGCAACAAACTTTTAGAAAAGAGCCAAAATAAAAGTTCTCCACGGGAGGAGAACTTTACTGGTTTATTCAATGACGATCCCTTTTTGATAATCTTGCATAAAGGTTTCAACCGTTTCTTCCGCTGCCCCATTGGATTCAAAAACTTGGACAAGTACTTCATTTCGATTGTCGACCGGCAAAATATTGACATCATTAAACCGATTTATGTCCAATTGTACTCTTAGATCTTCCGCAATGCTGTTCGCTTGATATTGATCATGGATGATAAACCGATAATTCCGCATAGATTCACCCTACCCTTTCTGTGAGGATTCCATCTATTACAGTTTTTCCGATTTTGATTGAATTTATTGATTTTAAATTGTAAGAAGATCACTCTACCGTGTAATCAATTTGAATCAGATCCCAAGCCGTAATCATGCCAAGAGGGGCCTCGTCCGCTTTTCCATTTTCAGTGATGATTACACCTTCTATTTTCCGCTTTTTCTTATGTGCTTTTTCAAAAATATTTTCAACCTCAAATATATTAATCTCTTTTGAGACGATTTCAATTGGATAATCTTTCTCATAATTCATGATATCTGATACATGAATATCAGCAAGATTGACAAGACCTCTCTCCATATTTTGCGCCATCCATTTCACAATCGAACTCGATGTAAGTAAGCCCATACATTTTTTGTTTTTATAAACTGGAAATTTAGAATATCCGTACTTTTTAATTGCATCGGTTACTTTTATAATGCTGTCGGGATAGTCAAAGAACACCACTTTTTTCGTAGCTATCGAAAGTGCATAATTGGGACGGCTAAAAACATTGGCGATTTTTTCAATATGAGAAACGACCTTTGCATTAGGCTCGGCGATATAAAAGCCAATTTCCATTTTCTCGTGAACAATCGCGTTCCGAAGTCTGGCATATTGCTCTAAGTCCTTTTTATAAGTTTCAATCATTTGATATTTTTTGGCACCAACCTTTACGAGAACGACGAATCTATCATCATTTATTTGAACGATATCACGCAATGCATCATGTACTTGGTTGAAGGCTACCTCAAAACGTTCGGATAAAAGTCGTCCTTGTTTTTTATTCATATTCATTTGGCTCTCCCATGGTATAACTCTTTTTCATTATTATAATAGTAAAATCAATAGTTCAAATTTTCAAGAAATTATTTTTCCCACTTTTGCTTGAGCAGTTCGATTTCCTCTTTGTGAGTCATCCCTTCATCGTCGGGAGTTTCTAGGACTAATGGAATTCCTATGAAAACAGGAGATGTGATAAATTCCTTTAATTGATCTTCGTGGATATGGCCATTTCGGTAGAAAATATTTGCGTGCCGGTCTTTCTTTGATCCTGTCGGGTATTTCGAGTTATTTAAATGAATGGCCTTTAACTCGGCAAAGTAGCCTAAACTTTCTCCTTTTTCTATCAGTTCAGCGGTGTTTCCTCCTGTCCAAAGCCCGCTCGCAAAGGCATGGCAGGTATCGAGACAAAAGCCAATTTTTTCAGGATAATCACATAAGTTTCTAATTTGGACCAGTTCCTCCAACGTTGTTCCTAACGCCCCTTTTGTACCAGCATTATTCTCCAAAAGAATCAAACAGTCTCCATCCCACTGCCTAAGGACCTCATTTAACATCGCTAGCATTAAATGATAACTTGCTAGAGGATCGGTTTGGCTAATTTGGCTTCCATAATGGACGACGACCCCAATGGACCCACAGGCATTGGCAATTTCTAAATCATTGAGAAGGGAGGCGATCGTTAATTCTTGTTTGTCTTCAGATGGTGTTAAACTTGTGGAATAAGGAGTATGAGCAATTGATTGCAGGTGATGTTTTTGACAAAATTCATTGCAGTTTTTTGCATCTTGTTTGTCGAAATCCTTGTTTGAAAGGCTTCTCGGGTTTTTCGGAAAATATTGAAAAGCGGATGCATGATTTGCAACCGCTTTTTTTGCCGCTCCTAAATATCCGTTCCTTATGCTTACATGACTGCCAAAGATCATTATTTCTGTCCCCATCCATACTTTTTTACAGATAGGATTTGTTGATGTTCTAATTTATATTCAATCTGGAGATTATTGATTGGCTAATATAGTTAGCATTTGATCTTCTACTTTTTTCCCCTTTGAATCTTCCAGTAAGTTATTTAATAAAATGGAAAAAATTAAGGTTTGCCCACTTTTGGTTTTGACATAGCCTGATATGGTACTCACTGTTGAGATGGTCCCTGTTTTAGCGTTTACTTTTCCCCGGACCACAGGTTCTTTCAAGCGATTTCTTAAGGTACCGCCTATCATTTTCTCACTTGCCCCGGAAACCGGTAAGGAATGAAGGTAGCTTGAAAACCACTTTTCCTTTTGTACGGCAAATAGAAGTTGTGTTAGTTGATTGGCAGGAATTAAGTCGACATGGGAAACGCCTGAACCATCCCGGAGAACCAACGTTTTAGGATTAACCCCGAATTTGGCTAATTCAGTATTTACTACTTTCAACCCGTTTTCCCAACTCCCTTTCCCTTTATCAACCTTGCCCATTTCCTTAATTAAAATTTCCGCATGGACGTTATTACTCAGTTTCATAAATGGCACTAAGAGTTCAGATAATGGCATCGATTGATGGGTCGTTACCAGTTTTGCGGTGTCAGGCACCACTCCTGTTTTTAGTTTTCCCGTAACGGTTATCTCATGTTCTTTTAATGATTGCTGTAATAGGGATACGGCATACTGTGTTGGGTCCCAGACACCAATCCAGTCCCTTTCCGGTTTTGCCTTGATTGGGATTGTTCCTTCGATGGTGATGGTGTTTTTTGCATGTTCTCGCTCAATCGTGAGATTCTTTTTACCATCTTCCGGACCGGTGACGGCATGGTTGATTATTTTTAGATAATTGGTTTTTGGGGTCATTTTCACGGTTGGCCTCGAGCCTTTTCTGGTTCCAGGTTGTACGACCACCTTGACAGATCCCGCATCGAAGTCCTGAGTGGGTGATGCAGTTAGCGCAGAAATCTGTGCCCCATAATGGGTCGTTTCGTCACTCCAGGGCAGGTCAAGCGAATAGCGGACATCATCAAACCAGGAATCATCGCCGACGAGATTTCCCTTTATTTTTTTGATGCCGTGCTTTTGGATTTCTTCAGCCATCTTATCAAAATCAGCTTTCAATAAAGTTGGGTCGCCCTTCCCTTTTAAATAAAGATTTCCGTTTAGGGTTTTCTTTTTCACCGCGCCATCTGTATGTACTTCCGTCGTAAAGGTGTAGTTTTCTCCAAGAGTATTAAGGGCTGCTGCAGCCGTTAATAGTTTCATGTTGGAAGCGGGTCGTAAGCGGACATCACCTTGATGAGAATAAATGATTTTCCCATTGACAGCAGAACGGATACTAATCCCAACAATAGCCCCTCTTAAGGCCGGTTCCTTATTGATAAGTTGATTCATCAGCAGGGCGATTTTTTCGTGGCCGTACATGGCATTTACTTTTATCGAAGGGATGAATGCTGCAATCATCATTATTAAAATAAGAATATAATTTTTAAATCTGTAACTCACACTTTGGTTCCAGCCTTTCCTTTTTCCTTAGAGTTTGTCCGAAAAAAGCAAATAATATCATCGATGATCTTTTGATTGGACAACCGTCAGATTTCCAAAATATGTCTAATTTTACAAAACCCTTTGAAAAATGTACAAAACACCTCAATTTTCGTACAAAAGGCAGTAAAAATTATACAAAACTATACCAAAATGGCACAAAACCACCCTAAAATGGCACAAAAGCAAAAATCCGCCACCAAATTCAGTGTAAATTTACACCATTCTTTTCACTACATTAAAATTCTTACTAAGAAAAGCCCAATTCTGTGGTGCCGGCAAACTAATTTGCCAAAAAGTCGTGCCTGCTAATTGATAAATATCCATTAACTTATATTTTTCGATATAACTGCGGATATCTTCAAACCAAACCACATGTTCCTTCCCACTTGACCAATACCGATACCACGGCGATTTCGCGGATGGATCGAATTCAATCGAACTGCCTATAGAAATGGCTTGATTTTGTGCTCCATTTACTGATAGAGCACGTGTTTGATTCGTCCCCACCACCTTGTCATACCCATACAACGCCAACGCGATTTGTAGTTTACGAGGATTAATCTGCGTGAGCGAATATTGAATGACTTGCTCCACCCAGGTAATCGGGGCAATCGGTTCAGGCGGTCCCCCTGGGTATCCATAATCCATTGTCATCACGGCAACTAGATCAACTACATTGCTAATGCCGGCATAATCGTAGGCTCCAATAATCCGGTTCGTCGGAATATCAGCTGTTTTTGCGTGAACATTTACTTGTAAAATCAAATCACCTAAACTTTTTTTTAATGCGATAAGAAACAAAATGAAGTCATTCCGTCGTGCAGGGGGAATAAATTCAAAGTCGATGCTAACGCCTCCAAACCCACGCTGCCTCGTTAAATTCACAATACTCGCCACTAGATTGGCGCGATAAGTTGGATTTTCAAGCACCCTTCCAGCCAACTCTGCACTAAAGTCTTCTCCCGCCAAATTCCTGATCATCATTAATGGGACAACCTTTAATTGATTGCTTCTTGCTACTAATGCCGCATCCTTGAACATATTAAATGCATACCCTTCCTCTGTAAAAGAATAAGCGACCACTGATAAATAAGTAAGTTGCTTCGCGAGATTATTCAAAGTTGCCAGATTTGCAGCTTCGGAGGAAGGTACTAAAAATCCTAGTGTCGCTAGATCCGATTTCATGGGAGATGGCACATTGATCGTTTGGCCAATCATTAGCCGCTTTGGATCAATTCCTGGATTAGCAGCAAGAATGGCTGCCGGATTAGTGTTGAATTGCTGGGCTAAATTCCAGATATGATCGCCTGCTTTAATTCGATAAAAGTGGAGTGGCGGCAGGGTATCAGGAATATATAAAGCAAGCCCAGGGGTGAGTTTATTTGCTGATGGCAACCCGTTCAACTCGACAATCGTTTTGATCGAAACTCCATACTTCGTGGAAATCGCCCACAAATTTTCACCAGCAGCAACAATATGAACAGCCATTTTCTCACACTCCTTCTTTATTATCATATGGGCATAAGATAATAAGTTATTACACATAGAAATGAGCCATTCATCATGATTTTTAATAATCTCTACTAAAAAAAGGCCCCAATAGGCCTTTTCTACTTATTATATATGTTCATCCCCATAACGATATCGTCTCGTCTTCGCTGCATAGCAGGCTTCACAGGTTGGAAACGAATGGTCCCAGGGTAGTTTCTTGCCGCAGTTTTTGCATTTTTTTACAAACTTTTTAATATCTGTTTTCAGGCGATCTTGTACTTTATCGCTGACCTCTTCTCTTAAACGTTCCCAATAGATGGCTGTGGTTCGCTCACCTAATCGATATAGGAATAAGAGATGGAGCCCGATTGCCTTGTAACTTAGTTCTAATTCCTCCAAGCTGCGATCTTTAACAATTGGTTCTGGGAGCTCACGACCTTGGATAATCGCATACATGGTATCCTCCCATTGCCTGGTTAAGATGGGCTCATTTTTTGAAAACGGCAGATGTAAAAAGCCATAAAGATCCATTAAGGATAGCCTTGCTTCAATTTCCGTCCCCGCGATCATTTGATAAAGCGACTTTTCCTCTGCGAGCGAGGCCTTCTTTGTTCCTTTTGGACTATCGAATTTCCCCCATAGTTCAAAAAATGTTCCTAAGTCGTGATAATAGCGTTGAAAGCGTTCAAAAACAGAATTGGTTGGTGCAATCGCAAAGGTATGGACAGGCTCATCTTCCTGCAAAAGCAAATTGCGCATTTTTTTGATATCACTTGTAAAAGCCACTTTGCCAATATTGTATATTCCTTTTCGCCCCGCACGACCGGCAATTTGCTTCACTTCTTGAGATGTCAGCAAACGACGTCGTGTTCCATCGAACTTATCATTTTCTAAAAAAACAATCCGGCGGATCGGCAGGTTTAACCCCATTCCAATGGCATCTGTCGCAACAATAACTTTTGTTTTTCCTGTATTAAATTGCTGAATTTGTTTTTTCCGTGTTTCTGGCGGCATGCTACCGTAGATCATGCTGACAGTATGGCCATCATTTTGCAATCGTGAGGCGGTTTCAAGCACACGCCGACGAGAAAAACAAATTAATGCATCCCCTTTTTTAATGTGTTTAATATGAAACTCCTTCGTTTCTACCTCAAGTGGGGTATCTCGACTATACTCATGAATTTCAATATCTGAGTCGCCCAAAAGCTGCAACAGCATCGTTTTTGAATTTCGGCTTCCAATGATATGTACTTCTTCCGCATTAGCTTTCGTAATCGCTTTATACCATGAAAAACCCCGGTCTTTATCCGTAATCATTTGCGCTTCATCAATGACGATTACTTCATAAAACTCTTTTTCATGAAACATTTCTACGGTACAGGACGTATGATTGGCCCCAGGCGTCATTTTTTCTTCTTCTCCCGTTTTTAAGGAGCATGGCGTCCCGTCGGCATTCAATTTATCAAAAACTTCCAGGGCCAATAGTCGAAGCGGCGCTAAATATAAGCCACTATAGGCCTCTTTCATCCTTTCAAGCGCATGATGCGTTTTCCCCGTATTGGTTTCACCGATATGAAGAACATAACGGATCTGTCGCTTAAGCGAAGGATCGTATTCCGTAGCAAAGATGTCCTTCATCATCCGCTCTTCTGCTTCTCGTTTCCGCCTTAATTCTTCTTCAGCTTCTTTTTCTTTTCGCTCCCGCTCTTGGAGGTCTTTTTCAAAAATTTCCTTGTGTACCTTTTCATCAAAAGGAATTTCAGCCAGACTGATTAAATCAGACAGATACTCCGCTTGGATATCCTCAATAAAATAACTTTCGACATCGTATAGAACCTGTGCAATGCTGCCTTTTACGAAGGAAGCGGATAATTTTTCATGAAAGGTTTCAAGGAAGTCAGCTTTAAGTTCATCCGATAGCTGTTCTAAAATTTTTTCCGGAATAAGTTCTGATAAATAATCACCAATTAAGCTTTCATAAACGAAGAAATAAGTTTGATATTCATAAAAACTTCTGCCCCAGTTCATCGTTTTATGGATATCACCTGTCAGTTCTTCAAAAAAGCTGGCAACCGTGGTATAGGCTGAAGGATTAAAATGACCTTCATCAATTAATTTTTCTTCCAACGCAAAGGTATCCACGGACTGAAATTTTACATTATTTTGTAAGTCAGCAACTAATTGTTTTGCCACGAAGGAACGAACAGATAAATAGAACCATTCATATTGTTCTTCCAAAATCCCAACGGCGGTATCCTCAATTTCACTTCTAATTACCTGCTTCTGTTCATCAAGTTGTTTTTGTTCCTCTCGCTTGAGGAAATTGACTTTTGCATCCTGATACAGTTTCTCCCACTCTTCTATTTTTCCTGAAAATGTTTCCTGAATCCACCCCATTGCATCGAATGGATGATACATTCGCATTTCGTCTCTAAACAACTTATTGATTAACTTTCGGTCTATTCCCTGAACCTCAAAGCCTTTTTCACTTAAAAATTGTTTCTTTTCATTTCTGGGAACATCATTAGTCGACTTATTCAACCAAACATTGATCCAAATTTGCTCGACATAATGGCTCCGGTCAGCTAAGTATTGATCAAAGGATGGCAGTGTATCCTTTGTTTCGAAATAATGGTTAATATCTTCATATACTTTCATTTTTGTATGTTCAATTGCTTGAGGGTAGATTATCGTTATTTTGTTCATCTTATTCCCTCCTTTTCTAGAAAATGGTTTGTTAAGATCCATTTTATCAAAAAACAAAAAACCGAACAATTATTCGGCTTTATAGTTGATGTTGATTGCAATATTGATCAACCAAATCTTCAATTTGATCCAGTTCAGGAAACTTTCCAGAAAACTGAAATTTAATTTCTTCAATAAAATGATCCTGATTGTATACATGAATAGCCCCATTTTGTTGGATGACACTAAATTCTGGTACAAACCGATACCCGCTTCGTTCAATAGCGCCCATTGTTATGAGTCCCCTTTTCCTATTTTTTTATAGTATAAGCAGAAAATAGCGGACTAATCACATTTAGGTTGACAATTACAATTGGGAAAATAAAGAGGATGTGCTAACCACATCCTCTTTATTAGTTATGCTGTTGTATAAACTTCTGCTTTATTTTGTTCATGGCGAATCGTTGCTTGAGCTGCTGCCAATCGTGCGAGCGGTACACGGTATGGGGAACAGCTGACATAATCCAAGCCGGTTCTGTAACAGAAATCAATCGAGGTCTTTTCACCGCCATGCTCACCGCAAATTCCTGTTTTTAAGGAAGGCTTTGTTCCTCGGCCTAATTTAACACCCATTTCCACGAGCTTTCCTACGCCTTCTTGATCGAGGACGGCAAATGGATTTTCCGGGAGTACTTTATTTTCGATATAGGCTTGCAAGAACTTTCCTTCCGCATCGTCACGGCTATAGCCAAATGTAGTTTGTGTTAAATCATTGGTACCAAAGGAGAAGAAATCTGCTTCCTCGGCAATTTTGTCCGCAGTCAAAGCGGCACGAGGTATTTCAATCATGGTTCCAATCGTGTACGTGAAGATCTTGCCCGTTTCTTCTTGGACTAGTAATGCCGCATCCATCACCAATTTACGCATATCCTTTAACTCATTCACATGACCAACTAAAGGAATCATAATTTCTGGCTGTACTTCGATCCCTTTTTCAGCGAGAGTAGCGGCAGCGTAGAAAATGGCTTTCGCTTGCATTTCATAAATCTCTGGATAAATCATTCCGAGACGACAGCCACGGTGGCCAAGCATCGGATTAAACTCATCTAATTGACGAACCTTTTTCAGTAATTGCTCTTTTTTCTTCAGTTCTGGTGATTGTGGATCTAAAATTTGAAGCTTCGTCACTTCTACTAACAGTTCCTCTTTATCTGGTAAAAATTCATGCAACGGCGGATCTAGTAAACGGATGGTGACAGGTAACCCTTGCATTTCTTCGAAGATGCCCTCAAAATCTCCTTGTTGCATTGGTAAAAGCTGGTTCAACGCTACCATCCGCTCCTTATAATTATCAGCAAGAATCATTTTTTGGACAATTGGAATCCGTTTCAAGTCCATGAACATATGTTCCGTACGGCACAATCCAATCCCGCCTGCCCCGAATTCGAAGGCTTTTTTTGCATCTTCAGGATTATCCGCATTGGCACGAACCCCTAGTTTACGTTCTTGGTCTGCCCATGCTAATAACAACTGGAATTCATCCGATAGCTCTGGGTCGATCATGGGAATTTCACCCAGCATTATTTCACCGGTGGATCCATCGATGGTAATGATCTCGCCATAACTTATTACAGTTTCGCCAATTGTAAATTGTTTAGCATTCAAGTCGATCTTTAAAGCTTCGCACCCACAGATACATGCTTTCCCCATTCCACGTGCAACAACGGCTGCATGGCTCGTCATCCCGCCACGGCTTGTCAAAATGGCTTGAGATGCAACGATTCCATGAATATCATCTGGTGTTGTTTCCGGACGAACAAGGATTACTTTTTTACCATCATTGCTTAATTGCTCGGCTTCATCGGCATCAAAAACAACTTGACCTGTCGCTGCTCCAGGTGAAGCAGGTAAGCCTTTAGCTAACACTCTTTTCTCAAATTTGTCGTCAATCCGGCGATGTAAGAGTTGATTTAGTTGGTCAGGGTCGACACGCAGCAAGGCTGTCTTTTTATCAATGATTCCTTCCTCGACCATTTCAACCGCAATGCGTATGGCCGCTTGTGCGGTTCTTTTGCCATGACGGGTTTGCAGGATAAAAAGTTTGCCGCGTTCAACTGTGAATTCGATATCTTGCATTTCTTCATAGTGCTGCTCTAGTTTTTTGCAAGTATCCGTAAATTGCTTAAACACTACAGGCATTTCGTCTTTTAACGTTGCGATAGGCTGTGGAGTACGAATCCCTGCAACCACATCTTCCCCTTGGGCATTGATTAAGTATTCACCGTAAAGAACATGCTCACCTGTCGATGGGTTTCTAGTGAAGGCAACACCCGTCCCTGAATCGTTCCCCATGTTACCGAACACCATACTTTGAATATTTACAGCCGTTCCTAAATGGTCGGCAATTTTATTAAGGCGGCGGTAGACAATTGCCCGCTGATTATTCCAAGAATTAAAGACAGCATGAATGGCAAGGAATAGCTGCTCTTTCGGATCCTGCGGGAAATCCTTTCTTGTATGCTTTTTGACAATACCTTTATAACCAATAATGACTTCTTTCCAGTCTTCCGCACTCATTTCCGGGTCTGAAGAATACCCTTTTTCCTCACGAATTTCTTCTAATAATTGTTCGAAATAGTAGGTGTCGATGTTAAGGACAACATTACTAAACATTTGGATGAAGCGTCGGTATGAATCATAAGCAAAGCGCGGATTAGTCGTTAAGTCTGCCATTCCGATCACAGTTTTGTCATTCATTCCAAGATTCAAGATCGTATCCATCATGCCTGGCATTGAGAATACAGAACCGGAACGAACGGAAACAAGCAAAGGATTTTTGGGGTCACCCAGCTTTTTCCCCATTTTCTCCTCCAGACGAGCGAGGGCTTCCAACGTTTGGGCCTCAACAATGGTAGGAATTGTTTTGCTAGCTTCATAGAATGCATTACAAGCCTGTGTAGAGATCGTAAAACCATAAGGAACTGGTAAACCAATCCTTGTCATCTCCGCTAGGTTGGCCCCTTTTCCGCCAAGTAAACCTTTCATATTTCCATTTCCTTCATGAAATAAATAAACGAATTTTTCCATTTTTATAAACCCCTCTCCTTTTTTAACACGTCTAAAATTAATCCGGCTGTTTCTTCTATTGCTTTATTTGAGACATCGATGACAGGGCAGCCAACGCGCTTCATCACTTTTTCAGCATGATCCAGTTCATCAAGTATACGCTTAAAGCTTGCATAGTTGGCCTGTGAGGCTAAGCCCATTGCCTTTAGACGTTCTTTACGAATTTCGTTTAATTTATCTGGTGATATAATTAATCCAATACAATTCTTGCGAGGTATTTTAAACAATTCCTCTGGCGGTGCCACCTCTGGAACCAGCGGAACATTAGCCACTTTAAAGCGTTTATGTGCTAAGTACATAGATAAAGGTGTTTTAGATGTACGGGAAACACCGACTAAAACAATATCTGCTTTCGTGATTCCTCGTGGGTCACGCCCATCATCATATTTTACGGCAAATTCGATTGCTTCAATTTTTCGAAAATATTCTTCATCCAATTTCCTCATTAATCCTGGACGATGGTGTGGCTGCTTATGAAAGCTTGTTTCGAACGCATTCATCAACGGGCTTAAAAGATCTACTGCTAAGATCCCTTCTTCTTCTGCCCGGCGATCTAAATACGTTTTTAATGCGGGAATTACAATCGTATAGGCAATAATTGCAGGACCTTTTTTCGCCAACAATATGATATCTTCAATATCTTCAAAGTCATCCACATAGGAATTACGACGAATCTCAACCTGCCCGCCATTAAATTGTGTTGCCACTGCTTTTACAACAAACTCAGCTGTTTCTCCTACTGAGTCCGATACAACATAGACAACTTCTTTCTGTACCAAAATGGCAGCCACTCTCCTTAGTTTGATTTGTTTTCCATGATTTCTAAATATGCTCGCGTGATTGTTGTTTTAGTGATGCGGCCTACCAGCAAATATGTACTTTTTTGCTCTTCCACTTCCTTCACAACAGGTAAGGAATCAATGTGATTATGAATCATCTTTTTGGCTGCTTCAAGCAAGGTTTCTTCAGGATTAATCGTAATAATATTTGGCATTCTCGTCATGATGACACTAACAGGCAATTCATTAAGGTTCTGATTTCCTAGTGATGCTCTGAGCAAATCCTTTCGGGATACAACCCCAGCTAGATGCCCTTTCGAATCAACCGCATAGAGTGTCCCCACATCCTCTAAGAAAAGCTGAACAATTGCATCATAGACGGATGTTGATTTTTCAACGACAATCGGATGAGCCTTATAATCGGATACTTTCTGGTGAATAAATTTCTTAGCTTGCTGCTTTGCTTCAAAACTATCATTAAAAAAGTAACCCACCCGCGGCCTTGCGTCTAAGTTACCTGACATTGTTAAAATAGCGAGGTCTGGTCTCAGTGCGGCTCTCGTTAATGAAAGTTTCTCAGCGATTTCTTTTCCAGTTATCGGACCGTTTTGCTTAACAATTTCGAGGATTTCATCCTGGCGTCTAGATAATTTAATCATTACCACCCCCTTAGTCATATTAAATATGTTATATTCATTAGATTTATCGTTAATGTGTTATACTTATTTATATATAGTATATTACATTAAGACATAAACTGAAACAATAAGTTTTATTTTTTTTGACAAAATATCAAATTTATTTATTGAAAGACTGCGTTAAAATTGTCTGTTGATTGCAGCGAAGGGCACTTCGCTTTCCACGGGCGTTGCGGACAGCCTATTTACAAAAAAAATCCCGTCGCACGCGACGAGATTCTGTAATCTATTTTTGACAGTTAGGACAGTAAAAGGTTTTCCTTGATGATATCGTTTCCATCTGAATGATTGTTCCACATCTTTTGCATTTTTCACCTTCACGGTCGTACACCTGACATAACTCATTAAAACCACCTGTTAATGTATCATCTTTAAAGAGTGGATTATCCATGTAACCGCCATTTTGGATACCTTTTTGTAGAATTGATTGTATTGATTGATATAACTTCTCTCGCTTTGGTTCTTCTAAATCATCAATGTCCTTAGTTGGCATAATTCCGGCACCGTAGCAGATTTCTGCAGAATAGTAATTTCCGATTCCTGCAATAAACTCTTGATCCAATAAAGTTGTTTTTAATCTGCCATGCTTATGATTGATTCTTTCCTTAAATTCATTGATGGAAAAATCGTTGCTTAAGGGCTCTGGCCCTAAGTGTGATAAATGCTCCTCTGTATGTGTTGAATTATAGAGGTGCAAATATCCGAGCCGCAGGCCGATAAAGTACAGGTGATGTTCACCAAAGGATAATCGTACCTGGATGGTTCGTTTCGGCTTGTCTTCTTCTGTTCCATAGTACATCCAGCCACCAAGCATTAAATGAAGTAAAAGAATTTGGCCATTTTGCAGGTGAAAAAGTAAAAGTTTTCCCCGTCTTTTGATAGTAATTATTTTTTGATGCTGAACTGTTTTCATAAACAGGTCTGGGTTTAAATTAATTGATTTTTCCCGATTTATTTGTACATCAGTTATAATCTGACCGGCAATTTTTTGGTTTAAAAGGATTTTATAGTTTTCCATCTCAGGAAGTTCTGGCATCGAATGTCTCCTTCCAACTTAAGCATGTGTTTAATACGATTCCCCATTTAATAAAAAGGAGCCTATAAGTGATAAAGAAATTCTTGCCCTAGTATGAAAAAAGAGCAACCTTCGCGGGTTGCTCTACTAAATAGTACTCATGCATATTTCAACTTTTCCGAATGTTTATCATCAATTTTCGTCTCAATTCTTTCCATTGCTTTAAGGTCACTTTTGATTTCCTGTTTATTATCCATCACCAATTCCTTAAAGCTAAGTTTACGTTTTCTCATTTATTCCTCCGCCTTTCTTTGTTTCTATTATACCTAAGGTATGAACATCAGAATCATCTTAAATATTACAATTTTTTGAACATTAGTAACCTTTCGATTTTTTTATTAGCTGCAAAGACTAATTTGCCCCATATGGAAAAAGAAAAAGAGTAGTATTTACGTTGAAAACGTTAAATACTACTCTTTTTTATACTGAATGTAAGGATAGTTTAATTGATGAAGAAACAGCAAAGCTTAAAACTTAATCGTGCAGATTCTTTATAAGAAAATAGAAATAATCACTCATAAATCAAGTCCAATACATTGAAAAAAAAGAAATCTTGTGGTAAATTTATATAGATACACATTATATATTTATATTTTCATATATTACCCCTACTATAATTATACAACATAATCCTTTCTTTAGTCAACCCCTAAATTTATTTTTTTAAGGAGTGCTTGCTATGAATTCAGAGTTTCAGCAGGAGCAAAAACGAGTCAAAAGTGTAATGGAAATTATTAAGGAGCAAATCAGCAGATTGGAGGAAGAAACTACCCAGCGCCAGAACGAAGTAGTTCATATCCGCAAACACTTTTGGGATGAAATCAAGGTGAATATTGATACCTTCGACGATTTTCTTGAGACCATCATCGGCTTGAGACAAGAGGCTCAAGCTCTGTCCATAAGCCAAAGCACCCATAGACATGCATCCAAGAGATTGTCAACGCTGCACCGTATGCAGGAGGTTCCTTACTTCGGCCGAATTGATTTCATTGAAGAAGGAATCTCAACTCAGGAACATGTCTATATTGGAATCTCCACGCTTACAGATGAAAGTGGAGATAATTTCCTTGTCTACGACTGGAGGGCGCCGGTTTCGAGTGTCTACTACGATTACCAGCCCGGTCCCGCTAAATATTCAACACCTGGAGGCACAATCCAAGGCATATTGGAGAATAAGTGGCAGTATCTTATCCGCGGCGGCGTTCTTCAATCCATGTTCGATACGAGTCTTACCATTGGAGACGAGATTTTACAGCAGGTTCTTGGCAAAGGTACTGACAAACATATGCACAATATAGTAGCTACCATTCAACAGGAGCAAAATCGGATCATCCGTCATGACCGCGGAAGGCTGCTCATAGTTCACGGTGCAGCTGGCAGCGGCAAAACATCGGCCGCTCTGCAGCGGATTGCTTATTTGCTCTACAAATATCGTGATAGTCTGAATGCTGATCAAATTATTCTATTTTCGCCTAATTCAATGTTTAACAGTTACGTGTCCAATGTGCTGCCGGAACTCGGCGAAGAAAATATGCAACAGGTCACATTTCAGGAATACTTGGACCATCGGCTGAGTAAAGAGTTTCAAGTTGAAAATCCCTACGATCAATTGGAATATGTTTTAACCACAGCGAATACCCCTTCGTACAGGTCAAGGGTTACGGGCATCCGATTCAAAGCATCTACTCTTTTTTTTGAGGCGATCAATTCGTATAGGAAGTCGCTGGAGTTATCTGGAATAGTATTCAAGGGCATTATCTTTAGAGGAAAGCCGATCGTTACCGCTCAACAAATTGCAGACAGGTTTTATAGCAGCGACACCTCACTCCGATTCCATAACAGACTTGAAAAGTTAAAGGATTGGCTAATGAAGCAAATAAAAGAAGCCGAAAAGGCCGAATGGACTAAGCCATGGGTACAGGAGGAAATCGAGCTGCTTAGCAACGAGGACTACCATAAGGCACATACCTATTTAGCGGAAAAAAGAGGCTTTAAAGGAGAATCAATTGCCGATTATGAGATCGAGCCTAAAGCACTGGCCCGATTGATTGTTCAACAGAATTTGAAGCTTTTACGAAAACGAGTCCGAGCGTTTCGTTTCGTCGACATTAAGGGAATTTACAAGCAGCTTTTTGCTGATCCCCTCCAGATCAAACAATGGTTAGAGGGAGAAATACCCTCAGAATGGGCGGAGATTTGTCAAGCGACGGTGGAAATGCTAGATGAAGGCAAACTTTCTTACGAAGATGCTACTCCGTTCTTACTTATGAAAGAGATGATTCTAGGCTTTCAGACGAACAGCTCGATAAAGCACGTAGTTGTTGACGAGGCGCAGGATTATTCACCATTTCAATTCGAGTTTCTAAAGCGTTTGTTTCCTTCGGCAAGGATGACTGTGCTAGGTGACTTTAATCAGGCGATATTCGCTCATGCCGGCGAAATGGTTGATTTTCACGCACTTACTGGCTTATACGGGCAGGTTGAAACCGAAGTGATCAACATGACACGCAGCTACCGATCCACAAAACCGATTATCGAATTTACACGCAGACTAGTACCTAACAGCGAACAGATAATCCCTTTCGAACGCGACGGCGAGCGACCCGTGCTGACACAATTGCTCGATCACACAGAACTGCACCGCTGCATCACATCCAAAGTCGCGGCTTTGCGAAGTCTTCGTTATAATAGTATTGCCATAATATGCAAATCAGCTGAGGAAAGTAAGAGTGCATACGAAGCCTTGTCCAACATCGATGATATTAAGCTCTTGAAGAACGGCTCGATTGAATATGAACAAGGAGTTGTTGTCATACCGTCGTATTTGTCCAAAGGCATCGAATTCGACGCTGTCATCATTTATGATGCATCGGAGCAAGTATACGGCGATGAGAGTCTTCGCAGAGTTTTCTACACAGCCTGCACCAGAGCTATGCATTATTTGCAGCTATACAGTATAGGTGAACCGACCCCATTTTTGCAAAACGTCTTGCAGGAAAGTTTCATCCAAGCTTGACTTAAATGGATATTTATGAAAAACAACGTTCCTAAATAATCGAGGGCTTTAACCTACTAAGGAATAAAATTAATCAGCCGAAAATATGCAAGTTTTTATTCGCCGCTTACATATTTTCGGCTTTTTTACATTCAAAAAACATACTGCCATAAACCGCATTTTTTGTTAATAAATACAAATACGACTCACGAAACAAGAATAAAATGACATCGGCGTCCTGCTCAACACTGCCTGATTCCCGAATATCAGACATCATCGGCCGATTATTGGCTCTTGATTCACCGAGCGATTTAGCTGCGCTAAACAAATAAGCTCCGCCTTCATCGAACTCCCTATAAACGCTTTTTTTCGCAATACTCAACACGCTTCACCTGCCGTAAGGTCAAGTTCAAATCCACTTGGAATTACTCTTCCGGTAGGAAACGATTCGGTTGATTGGCTATGCTTGGGTACAGGCTTTTGGTTCTCATGATACGAATCAATTTCTTCTATGGGCAGTAAAGATTCATTTTTCCAGTTTTTCAAGATCCCAACCACATAGCTTAGTCTTCGCTTGTTATTGGCACAAGCAATAGTCATCGCTTTTAAAATCACATCTTTCGGCTGTAAAAAGATAGAATCATTTAACCAAGATAATAACTGTTGTTTGGCATTCACGTTTGAAAAACCAAATCCATTGTGGTCCCAAAACTCAACAATTTCTTTCAGCTTAGTAAGATAAATGGATATTGTGAAAAAAAATGGTCAATAATCATCCTTTAAAATTATTTATTTCCGTCACTATAAAAGGTAAGGCTTTTTTTATATATTGTTCTGCTGAAAGAGAACTATTATTTTCCCAATCCACAGATGCTCCGTAAATTCCCCAACTCAACACAGTAGTACCAATTTTTAAGGCTTCCAAATCCAAGTTAAGTTGTTGTTTCAAAAATAGGGAATAAAATAATTCTCCCAGTTCTTTTTTTATTTTTTGTTCAATTATTGAATAAAAGGATTCCATACTTCTTCTACATTGTGAGCTATATTCTGTACGTTTTTTTGTATGAAACTTAGTTAATGTAAAAAAGATTTTTACAATAGTCTCTTCATTTAACCTATCGTAATGATTCAAGTGTTTCACAATGCTTTCTAATATATCCTCTGTAATGGAGGCATCCATTACGTCGTATTTATCTTGAAAATGAGAATAAAAAGTGGCACGATTTACGGTTGCTTCCTCCGTAATGTCCTTTATTGTAATGTCTTTGAACTCCTTTTTTTGAGCTATTTTTATAAAGGCATCCATTAACAATTTTCTTGTCCGTATAATACGTGGATCTACTTTCATCTCTTCCATATTTATCCCTCTCTTTTCTATGAATAGACAACAATTTAATTTGTTTGTTGTTTAGGCGATAAAACACCAAAACTGATGATTGAGAATAAATGAATTCTATTTTAGAATCGAGTATACAACATCCATTGTTTAAACAAAAGATGTTGGATTCTACATTTTTAATATTTGACAACTGGATGAGTAGGTCAATCTCTTCAAAAATAAGGGAAAAATAATCCTACGATTTTTTTCTTATCGATGGGACTGCTAATAAAGGCTAGCTTATCTAAAACAACTAAGAAGGAAGTGTTTGAATATGACACAAAAAGTGATAAAAAGACAAGAAATTCTTGATGCGTTTAATTTTAGACGTGCTATAAAAACCTTTGATCCAACAAAAAAAATATCAGAGGAAGACTTTAATGTAATCTTAGAAGCGGCCCGACTTTCACCAAGCTCATGTGGGATTGAACCTTGGAAATTCCTCGTTGTCCAAAATCAGGAATTCAGAGAAAAGCTAAAAGAAATTTCTCCAGGCGCACAAGGTCATCTGCCAACTGCGAGCCATTTCGTTATCATTCTTTCAAGAACAAGCGAGGATACAAGGTACGACTCAGAATATGTAAAAAATCAAGTGCTTAATGTTATGGGTGTTCCAGATGAAATATCTGATCAAATGATAAAGGGTATAAGAAATTTCCAAGTAAACCAACAAAATGTGTTTGAAAATGAGCAAAAAGCGTTGGATTGGGCTAAAAGACAAACCTTTCTTCCCTTTGCCAATATGATGACTGTAGGAGCGTTACTAGGAATTGACTCTTGTCCAATAGAAGGATTTTATATCGATAAGGTAGAAAAACTCCTTGCGGAAGAAAATTTACTAGAGGATGGTCACTTAGCTGTTTCGGCTATGGTCGCATTTGGATACCGAGCAAATGAGCCTGAATTCCCTAGAGGAAGAAAAGACATGAAGGATATTGTGCAGTGGATTAATTAATGATTTCAGACAGGTTGGAAAGAGAGTTCTTTTTTAAAAAACAGATGCCCTTTGATTCTTGTCTGTTTTTGTATAAACTTTATTGTCCTTGGACATTTATTCAGAACTGTAGAAACCATTCTACAGTTCTTTTCCTTCTTTAACTAAATGGCCCGATTGTTGAATAAAGTATAGAGGTGATACATGATAGGATATCACCTATTTAAACATTTCAAAATGATTAGCTACCCATATTTTATTGTTGTCAGCAATATATTGCTCTGCTTGAATAAGTCGTTCTACACGTTCTTTCTTAGATAGCTTCATAAATTTGTTTTCAACATTTTTTAAGTTTCGGTCTGGATTTATTCTACGAAATCTATTTCATCAAGGTTTACATTACGGTTAGGTTTAGACTTACCGATTAATGTCGAAGCGAGTATATAATTTAGAAACTTACAAAAGATAACATAAAGGTAAATTACTTTAATATAGTGCTTTTTAGAATGAAATATAGGCACTAAGAAAATAATAAACGACTGTTCGATTAAAATTAAATAATGATGATATTCTATTTCCCTCAAAAACTAAATTATTATTGCTTTTCTTGGAGTGGTTTTTCTTTGTTTAGAAAACAAAATCATAAGAATAAACTAATAAAAAATATAGATGAATTTTTGATACAAGCATCAAAATCTAGTGATTTCAAAACACTTCATTTAGATAAACCTAATATTGAATTATTCTTTTTCAGCACATTAATCGATGAAGAAACACTTAATCATTTTCTATTACTCCCACTACAAGAGCATTCACCTTTTGAGAACCTAAATGATGTAATTAAATATATACCAATTAGTGAAGTTCACCTATGTTCAGAAAACCCTGAACAAGCGGGAGAAAAGATTCGCAAAGGTCACATTTTAATTCGGTTAAAAAGTAATAAAACAAATTTTGCTCTTGTTAATGTAAAGAACAGCAGACGTGGGCTTAGAGAAAACAACGATACAGAGAATGAATTTAGTGTTGTGGGACCAAAACTTGGCTTCATTGAAGATATCGAAACGAATATGAAATTATTAAGACAACAATTTTCAGGCTCAAAATTAATATTTGAAGAGTTGACAATGGGTTCCATGACTACCACTCGGGTTGTTATTGGATATATAGAAGATATAACAAACTCAGAACATGTAAATACTGTTAGGCAAAGACTACGTGACCTGGATCTTGATTTTGTCGAAAGTGCTCTGATAGACCAAACGATCTCAGATCATACGAATACCCCTTTTCCTTTATTCTTATCCACAGAAAGAGTAGATAGGGTGACGTATACCTTACTTTTAGGCCAAGTGATTATTATCTGTGATGGCTCTCCCTATGTCATTACAGGTCCCTCCACTATTTTTGATTTCTTTATCTCTCCAGAGGATTACTACTTACCTTGGATTGTGGGGTCTTTTTTTCGAATCATCCGTTTTTTTGGAGTATTTTTTTCGATCATTGCTACACCTTTATATGTCGCCGTTCTCACACATCATTACGTTATTATTCCAAAGGATCTTCTCGGTCCAATCATTGAGTCTCGAGCAAATGTACCATTTCCTCCCTTTTTAGAGGTGATATTTCTAGAAATAACAATTGAATTACTACGTGAGGCTGGGGCCAGATTACCTACTAAGGTAGGTCAAACGTTAGGGATTGTTGGTGGGATCGTTATAGGACAAGCTTCAGTAGAAGCAGCATTGTCAAGCAATATCCTTCTGATTATTGTTGCACTTTCAGCTTTAGCCTCTTTTACCACGCCCATTTTTAAAATGGCAAATACGATTAGGCTACTAAGATTTCCATTGGTATTATTAGCAGCCGGGTGGGGCGGATTCGGAATAATTGCTGGTTTTACATTGATGCTGGGTCATTTAATGCGATTAAAATCATTTGGCACACCATACTTAGCTCCAATATACCCTTTTAGAAATACTGACCTCAGGGATGGCTTTATTAGATCTCCATTTCGATATACAACTACAAGACCTAGTTTCTTACGCCCCAAAAAGGAACGTAGGTATCAGGTTAACGAGGGTAAGGATGAATTTGACGATGAATAAAACTAATTTTTGTGTGTGCTTTCTGATTATACTTTTGTTATTCCCATCAACAGGATGTACACGCGACAAGGTTATAGATGAAATTATAGTTATCGATAATATGGGATTTGATTTAGAAGACGGAAAAATTCTTGGAAGCGCAACTTATCCAAGTTTTGATGTACCAGGCCATAAGGGACCAGATGTTGTTCATGGTATTGCTAGTACTAATACCGGTATATTAACTTCTTTTAACAACCAAGCCGCTTCTCCTATAGAGGTTGGTCAAACAAGGATAATTGTAATAAATGAACGATTAGCTCAAAAAGGAATCGGAGATTTAATTACTACCCTTAAGAGAGACCCTATCATTGGAAGTAATACTTATTTGGTCATATCAAAAGATAAGGCTGATCAGATTTTGTCTGTATCAGTTGATAAATCCCCATTTTATCTATCTAATCTAATAAAGCAGAATGAGGAAAACAACAATACACCTCCAACAAACCTCCATTCAGTTTTTTATCAGTATTACGGAACCGGACAAGATATCTATATACCTTTTATTAAGATAAACAAGCATAAGATAGTTGAATTGGATGGATTAGCTATTTTTAAACAGGATAAAATGAAAATGAAAGTTAGCCAAAAGGACTCGATATTCTTCAAATTATTAAAAAGTAAAAAGAAAAATGGGAATTTTGAGTTCCCCTATTCAGCTAGCGGTGAAAAAAGGATGTTAGATATTCGAACGGTGAATGGTAAATCAAAATTCACAATAAGTAATCAAACATCCAAACAACCAAAAGTTAATGTTACATTAAGACTGAGTTGCATAATTAAAGATGCACCTGAAGATATTAACCTGAGTAACCCCAAAAGAATGAAATCTATTCAGAACCAAATAGAAAAAAGGGTTTCCAAAAAAACGAAAGATTTAATTATCAGCTTACAGTCCAAAAATACAGACCCCTTTGGTTTTGGAGACTTATTTAGAGGAAGAGATCGAAATTGGAACGAGAAAGAATTTTATAGGATTTATCCCGACATTAAATTCAAAGTTAACGCACATGTTAATTTACTACAATCGGGGGTAGGAAAGTGAATGTCACGAAGATAGATGAAAAATATTTAGTATCAACCTTTTATGTTTTTTTCCTTATCCATGCTTCTCAAACTGGTATTGGTATGTTGAACTTTCAAAGGGTTGTCGCCCAATATACGGAACAAGACGCATGGATATCTGTTATTATTATGGGTTTAAGCACACATCTTATTGTATGGATGATTTATAAGATGTTGTTACCCTCCTATGATATTTTAGCTATTCATGACCTTTGTTTGGGTAGAATTCTTGGTAAAGTAATTTCAACTGGTCTCGTATTGTATTTTCTTCTATTGTCTGTTGTGGTATTTAGAACCTATATAGAAATTATCCAACTTTGGATATTTCCATGGATAAGTACTTGGGAGCTGGGCTTATTTATTGGGTTTATTATTTATTACTTTGTGTCTGGAGGATTTCGTATATTAACCGGGTTAGCGTTTTTTGGTGTAGTACTGCCAAGTATTTTATTTTTCACTCTTTATTTTCCACTCAGGTATGCACACCTAGATAACCTACTACCAATACTTAATCATTCTTTTATAGATATATTAAAGTCTTCAAAATCAACAAGCCTAGTATTTGTTGGTTTTGAAACTTTGGTGGTCTATCTTCCTTATATTAAGAATCCAGAAAAATCAAAAAAGTGGGCTCATATCGCTCTTTTATATACAACGTTTTTATATGTAGTAATCACACTCGTTACATTAGTGTACTATAGCCAGGGACAGTTACAGGAGACACTTTGGCCAACAATTTCGATGACAAAAATCATTGAATTACCCTTTATAGAAAGGTTTGAGTATATCTTCATTTTCACTTGGTTTTTAGTGATCCTCCCTACTGTTTGCATTCCGATTTGGTCATGTACACGATTATTAAAGAAAATGTATAAAATGAGACCTAAACTATCTTTACCCTGTCTTATGATATTCATATACATTGTCTCGATCTGTATTGAGAATCGTGCAATGGTAGATACCTTAGGGAATCTAACAAACGAAATAAGTTTTTACTTTGTTTTCCTATACATACCGGCCCTTTTTTTCTTGTTTTCCATAAGAAGAAGACTTACTAACATTTAATTACTACAATACGCTATAAACTTTAAGAAATATCAAAATAAAATTCCTCAATGCATAATTTTCAAGGTGTACTCATATCGTTGAAGTATTTAAATATACTTGATCTCCTAGCATCGGGGTGTTTGATTTGGATAAAAAAAGTACTCTTGTTTGGGGACTTTGGAATTGATGATACAATAGCATTGTTATTTTTACTGTTCAGTAAAGAAGTTGAGATTGTTGGAATCGTAGCGGATTATGGGAATGTAGAAAGAAGTAAAGTTTTGAGGAACTTAAATTATATCAAGTATTTGGGGAATCTTAATATTCCAATATTCGCTGGAGCAGAAACTGCATTAACTGGAATAGAACCAATCTATTACCCTGAAGTTCATGGCCCGGAAGGTTTAGGGTCTATCATTCCACAGATTCCAGAAGAAATTGATATGCCTATCTATGAAATTGAGTACCTAAAGCCTTATATCCGGAACTTAAATTATGATATTACGATTGTAACATTAGGAAGACTTTCATCTTTAGCTGCGATAATGTAGCTTTCTGCCGCAGTTAAGGCATCAGCCCTCTCGGTTTACTAACTTTATGGAGCTTAATCCCTTCAACCATTTGGCTTTCGGCCCGCCACCTAACTGTCTACGCTTAAAGACTAAAGTTACCTTTAGTCCTCCAAGACTTGCTACGAGCTAATGGCTAGTTCTTACTCGACGGGAATCCCACCCGTTATATGATACTACCTAGGCTCGGCCGCACAACTGCCCCTTTAGTTTAAGTACAATCCTTCACAAACTCTTATGAAGAGTTAACATAAATATCTAATTTCGTTCGATATTCTTGCTCCATTAAATGGCCTGTTTGTTGAAAAATAAAATAAACTCCTTAATGATAAAAGCCTTTGCTTTCGTTGAGCAAAGGCTTTTTTTGACGAGTTTCTTCTATTAGATAATCATATTAATGATGTTCTAGGAATTTAATGGCTGACCGAATAGACCGAATAAGACTTGGTCCGATTAATTCTGCTATATCCAAAAAGAGATCAAGGAATTCCCACCATATTGATTCTTTACCTTCTTCTTTTCTCTTGTCTCTTCGGGCTTTTCTTCTCTCTTTAAATGTATTCACCATACTCTCTCCCATATCGTATTTATATTTATAACATTTATAATAGTTTATTTTTGCACCTTTTATTTTTTGTTTGGTATGTGAAATATACCCATGTCTTCTTTAATAATATGGTAAATGTTGTGAATTTCATAGCACTCATTTATAGTAAAAATAAATAAAGTTAATTTTCACATTATCTTTAAGCAATTGCTTATGTAAAAAGGTGCATTAATCCGTGTCTAGATTAATGCACCTTTTTGTGCCGCTATTTGGACTAGCCCTTTCCAATAAACATTGGATATACCTTTTACCAAAGTACAAACAAAATGGAATTCGATGTTAAGTTTTAATGGTACAAACATTTCTTACATTCTCTAATATCATATATTAGTATATTGAAAAGGTGGTGATTTAAAAGTGTCTGATAAAAATTGTAAGAAATCATCAGCGGCCTATGGTTATTTTACACTTGTAGGAACCGAACCTATCTTAGTGGGTCCCAATGAAAATATACGATTTAATCAACATAGTTCATTGAAAAAAATAAGATTTTCCCAGAATAGCAATACTTTAACCGTTTTAAAATCGGGAGACTATAAGATAGAATTTACTTTACTCATTGATGGTCCCGCTTCAACTTCGGTATATAGTATTTTCTTGAACCATTCTTCGGTTCCTGGAAATCTAACCAACTTTGGCATAAAACGGCAAGTGGATAATGCTACTCTAATGCTCGTAGGACAAGCAATTATCCATGTTCCCAAAAATTCCACAATTGAGCTTAGAAATATAGGAACTGCTACAGATACATTACTACCTATTTTAGGGAACAATAGAATAAATGCCGCTTCATTATCGATTGTAAAACTTAGTTGATATGTGATGTTTACTTAGATAACCGTCAGGATAAAAGTCAGCTATTTTTGGATTTGAAGATTCTAATTGTTGATGATGATACCGGCCCTCATAACTAGGTATTTCGGAGCTCAATTCCTTCAACCTTGCTCCGTCGCTCTGTAGGCACCATCTATATTATCCCAACAGCCTAAAAAAAACCGGTCAATGACCCATTTTTTAAGCTTATTTAATTCTTGCATCTAATTAGTTATGGAAGCTTGTTCAAATGGCCAGGCAGGTAATTGCTTCCGTAGAAGTTTATCCTCTCGATAACCTAGGGCGTACTCTCCTTGCATAATCGTGTGAATTTCCCTAGTACCCTCATATATTACAGGCGCTTTAGAATTCCTTAAAAAGCGCTCCACAGGGTACTCATCAGAATAACCATAAGCTCCATGGATTTGAACGGCATCATTGGCTGCATCAAAAGCGGCATTACAAGAAATCCATTTTGCTAGGGACGTTTCCTTTGTGTTCCGTTTCCCCTGATTCTTTAGCCATCCTGCTTTAAAAACTAGAAGTCTAGATATTTCAAGATTTGCGCTCATATTTGCAATCATTTGCTGAACAAGTTGGTGCTTACCAATCTCTTTCCCAAATGTTTTTCGTTCATGACAATATTTTAGACTTGCTTCTAGACTGGCTGATATTAGACCAACAGCTCCAGCAGCAACTGTAAATCGACCGTTATCTAGGGCAGACATGGCAATTTTAAATCCTTCTCCTTCTTCGCCTAATCTGTTGGCAACAGGAACTTTTACATCCATTAAAAAGACTTCTCCTGTATTTCCTGCCCGAATGCCCAATTTCCCCTTTATTGCCTTTGTTTGTACTCCATCAAAACTACGTTCAACAATAAACGCCGTAATCCCTTTATGTCCCAAATCATGATCTGTTTTTGCAAAAATCAAGAAATTATCAGCAACATCACAAAGAGAAATCCATGTTTTAGAACCGTTTAAAACATAATAATCTCCATCCCGTGTTGCAGTTGTATTCATCGCCGCAACGTCAGATCCTGCATTTGGTTCTGTCAGACCGAACGCAGCAATTTTATGACCTAGTGCCTGAGGGACTAAGTATTTTTGCTTTTGTTCCTCTGTTCCCCACTGTAAAATCGTCATACTATTCAATCCTGTGTGGACAGATACGGCCGTACGATAAGCAGTATCTCCACGTTCCAATTCTTCACATACAATAGCCAAAGTGTTATAATCCATTCCAACTCCGCCATATTCTTCGGGAATGCAGACACCCATTAATTGCAATTCAGCCAATTTCTTAAGGATGGCCGGTTCAAAATGACCGTTACGGTCCCACTCCTGAATGTTTGGAATGATTTCTTTATCAACAAACCTTCTCACCATTTTCTTTACACTTTGCTGCTCTTCTGTCAATTCAAAATTCATCATAATTCATTCCTCCTAAATAATATTATTTTCTTTCATTCTTGTTATTTCTTCAGTGTTATATCCGATTCTCTTAAGCAGTAATTCTGTATGTTCGCCTAATAATGGGGGATGATGCCTCATTGTTACCGGTGTTTTTGATAGTTTTAACGGGGACCCTGTTAATTTAAGATTCTCGATTAAGGGGTGTTCCATCTCCACGACCATTTCTCTCGCTTTTATCTGTGGATCCTCAAACATTTCAGCAATTGTGTTGATTGGGCCATTAGGAACCCCAGCAACATCTAATTGTTCTTTCCATTCTTTTTTCGGCTTTTTTGAAAGTAGTTCTTCACAAATAGCAACCAGTTTATCGTTATTTTGCAAACGCTGTTCGTTATGAATAAATTCTTCCATATCCGCTAATTCAGGCCACCCCAGGACAGCAGTAAATCTCTTAAACTGCTCATCATTCCCTACTGCAATGACAAGTTCCCCATCCATGGTCTTAAAAACCTGATAAGGGGAAATATTTGGGTGCCGATTCCCCATCCGTTTTGGAATCACTCCGCCACATAAATAATTGCTCGCTACATTAATTAATGAAGAAATCTGGCAATCCATTAGTGAAATATCAATTTCTTGTCCTTCTCCGGTCTGGTTCCTATATTGCAAGGCCCCTAATATCCCTATACAGGTATATAATCCCGTTAAGACATCTGCGATCGCCACTCCCACTTTTACAGGCCCTCCATCAGGCTCGCCAGTAATACTCATCAGCCCACTCATTGCTTGAATGATATAATCATAACCAGGTAAATCTTTATATGGGCCCGTTGACCCAAAACCTGTGATGGAAGCCAAAATCAGCCCGGGGTTATTGTCTTTTAGTTGCGAATAGCCTAGACCCATTTTTTCAAGTGTTCCAGATTTAAAGTTTTGAATAACGACATCGCTTGTAGAAGCCAGTTTCACAAAAATCTCTTTTCCCTCTTCAGATTTAAGATTAAGTGTCATACTTTGTTTATTCCGATTGGCACATAAATAGTAAGCACTTTCTCCATTTACAAAAGGTGGTCCCCAGCCTCTAGTTTCGTCTCCTGATGCATAATGTTCAATCTTAATCACTTCTGCTCCCAGGTCACCGAGGATCATTGAACAAAATGGTCCTGCCAGTACCCGGGAAACATCCAGAATTCGGATCCCATCAAGTGAACCCTTCACGCTATCACCTCTTTCCAACTATTTTATAAACAAAAAGAGCCAGCAAAACAAACAATGAAATATCATTGATTGCTTTACTGACTCCTATTCATAGCTCGTCTCTCGGCAAAGAAAGTTCAAGTGAACATAGTCAATACTTTAATTTAATCATTTTTTTACGATCAATCTGGTCATGCAGCAAGGACATTGCTGTCACCCAGTTGTTAGTATGATTATACATTAATAGTTTGAATTTTTCAACAACTTTTTTCAGTAGATTTTATTTGCTGATAATGAAGATCTAGATCTTTTAATGCCGCCACCAATGCATTGGTAGCCTTCCCTCGATAATACATTTGTAGCGTTTCAATAGCTTCATCAATGCCGTCGTTTAAACTCATCCCTCTTAAGACCCGTCCGACAAATTCTCTGCCGTGTTCAGTAGCCAAAGTACAGGAGGCCTCGACTATGACCCCATATTTTCTATCAATTTCTGCTGTAATAGTCAATGTTTCAAATACACTTTTAGCTGCCATTCCTTGGGGTAACCTTGCATGTCCGGCAATAAACAGAGTTTTTCCGTTCATCATCTGAATCTACCTCCCTTTTCCAAAAATGAATTTCACGATCTATAGTGAATCTTATATTTATCTTTGATAAAAATTCCCTTCAAAGAACATATAGTGATAGTTCATTCCTCAATAGAATCTTCTCTTGTTGTTCAATCACTTGAACTAGTTCTTCAATAATATTGTTTAGCTTCATTTCACTAGTATCTTTCCCTAAAATAATAGAAGTTTTATAATGTAATATTTTTTCCTGTTCTGTCATTCATATTCCCCCGATACTCTTAATAACAATTTTAAAGAAGGATTTAAAAGGACTATAAGGTAAATTATTTTACGAATGAATTTTTATTTCTATTTTCTTGATCAGCCTAAGAGCATCTTCCTCAAGTAACTGTTTCGCCTCTTCTGATATTATCTTATTTTTCTCCGAAACCTCTCGAAAATCATTTAGATGTTTAATAGATTGAGTGAAATTTCCTTTTTCAAAATGTTCCATTGACTGCTTTAACTTATTTGCTAATATCTTATGCAGACTAGTATCAACATCACCAGATTCTACCATCAAATCAAGATTGTTTTTCATAGATGAATGGGTTATTTCTAAAGGTTTTAGAATAAAATTATCAAATTTCGTATAATTATGGTTTGATCTAAGACCTACTTTCCCTTGAGTAAACGGTGTGCTGCTGTTGTCTGTATAATCTATTATTGGTGTATCCATATCTCCAACAAATATTTTAATATTTGTTCCTTTCGCTACAACTTTCAAATGCTGCCATGTATTTATGGGCTCACTTATTTCTGCACCTTTTAAGTAAGTCCAATTATAATTGAATTTCCCTAAATGAACACCATCCCGATTGATATAGGCAATATATCCTTGCATAAAATCCGGATTATTTTGACCCAGTTCAATACCATTGGCCGGATTATTCACTCTAAATATGATCCCACCATCACCTGTTCCGGTTCCAATATTAATATCTGCCTCTACTGTATAATCCTTCCATCTACTATCTCCGATTATAGACTTTGCAAAGGTACCTGGTGCTGTACTGTACTCCCCTTCAGTGGCTGGTGGCTCTTCTCCGTTCTCTAATGAAAAATTAATGCCTCTAAAGTCAAATTCTCCTTTCACCATCTCGACCTTAATCGTATGCTTTCCAGCTGGTAAAGAGACATTTTTCTTAATGACACTTTCCCAGTTATCCCAACCTCCCGTTTTTGGGACATCAATGATACCTGTTAAATCAACTTTTTCATCAAGCCAAAGTCTAATTTGGCTTCCCTCAAGTTCAGTTGCAACTTTAAAATCTACTTGATAATTGTCCTCTTTTTCAATATCGACATTATATTTTAACCATTCTCCCGCCTGATTCCAGCCAACATTATAGCCACCCTCTGGATTGTTTCGAATATCTACAGAATCTCTCCTATATTTACCACCAATATTTTCAGACGAATTGTCATGATAACCAACACCTTCACCACCTGTAATATAATCGGCAGCCATTATTTTTCCTGGCAACTTCTTATAGTTATCAAACCTTTGAAGTGCAAATCTAGAAATATCAAATTCTCCCTGCAGAGTCACTAACTTTAATGTGTGTTTTCCAGCTGGTAATGAAATGTCCTGCAATGAAATGTTTTTCCAGTTATTCCAATCGCCTGTACTTGGTATACTTATTTCACCGGTTAAATCAATATCTTGATCTAATATGAGCTTTACCTTTCCTCCATTCTCAATTGCAGAAGTAAGGAGATCAAGATCATATGCGCCTTCTTCTTCAATGTTTACATTATACGCCAACCATTCACCTGCTTGATTAGAAGTAACGGCATACCCACCTTCTGGATTAACTCGTATATCTACAGAATCGTCACGATACTTCTCTCCGATATTTGCTAAGGTGTTATCATGGTAGCCTACACCTTCACCACCTAAATTGTAATCTTCAGCTTCAATGATTCCAGGCACTGGCTTATGAATATCAAACGATGAAAAATCAAGACTAGTAAAATCAAATTCTCCTTCTACGATTTCCACTTTTATCGTGTGATCACCCTCTGGCAATTTGATTCCATTTTTAATAACAGGCTGCCAATTATTCCAATCCCCTGTGTTTGGAACATCTAGGACACCAGTTAAATCAGTTTCATCATCTAGCCATAATCGAACCTTAGCAGCATTAAATGTTGTTGCTGTATTTAATTGAACATTATAGAGACCTGTTTCTTTTATGGATACATTGTACTTAAACCATTCTCCTGTTTGATTCCACCCGACTGCAGTTCCACCTTTTGGATTGTTACGAATATCGACAGAATCTCCTCTTAATACACCACCAATATTTTCAGCTGTTGTTTCATGGTAAGCAACCCCTTCTCCACCAGTTATATAGTAGGCAGCGGCAATTGATCCTGGTATTGGTTTATATGCATCAAAAGAACTTGGTTTATTGGTTTTAACCGTCCAAAACCCTTCAATTTCGTCCCAACCATCACTTGTTCCATCATTAAAATTTGAGGATAACTCATTTACTTGTTTATTTTCTTGAAAATTCATCGTCGATAAATCAAATGTTCCATTTTCAACCACAACTTTTAGAGTGTGTTGACCTTTCGGTAAATCTACTCCTTCGATCGAAAATGTTTTCCATTCATCAGTCTTTGGTATATTTAATACACCCGTCAAATCAGTCGAGTCATCTAACACTAATTTCACTTGTGCGTGATTGCTTGACTCTGAAACTCGTAGGTCTACATTGTAAGTACCATCTGCTGCAACATTAACATTGTAATTCATCCATTCCCCAGTATTATTCAAACTGACGTTATATCCACCTTCGGAATTTGTTTTTATTTCAACTGATTCCTTTCTATATTTACCACTAGTATTCTCTTTGGTTGTATCATGATAAGCCACTCCTTCCCCACCTGATTTAAAATGCACTGCCTCAATCTTTCCTGGTAAGGGCTTGTAAGCATTAAACACATTGCTTCCGTTCACTTTATTGCTAAATGCGGTATAGCCAAATGCGGCATGAACATCAGATGTTACGTAGCCTATTTTCCCTCCATTAAGCTCAGTAATCTTACGTGTTTGCTTATGCATTCCATCTACAAAAATCTTAAAGGTTGAAGAAGATTTTTCTACTCGAATTTGGTGAAGCTTAGTATAATCATAGTCTTTTGGAAGAACTGTTACTCCCTTCTTTTGTTCCACTCCGTTTACTACAAAGGAGGTTTCTAATTGATTTTTATTAGGTTTTAATACAGCTAATCCATAATTGTTTTCATCTTTATAAGAGAAAATAGCACCAAAGTATGGATCACTGCTCAGACCATTTTCAATCGATTTCATATTAAACTCTGCAGTGTAATCTGAAGAAGTAGATGCCTTTGTTAACTGTTTGAATAATGTAGTATTATTCATAGTTGATTGTTGAAGCCATCCATCCATATTGGAAGTAACATTCCAGCTTCCACCGCCAATTTCTTCCCAATTTTCACCAAATGAGGATTGGGTGAAGCGCTCACTAAAATCTGGCAAGTCTGGGTTAGGTTGTTCTGTACTTGTTGGACCTAAAACGAGCATTTTATCTCCATTCCATGCGATTCGATCTAGGTTCAAATATCTTCCTGGATTCGCATGACTGTGATACACCATATACTCAGAATCAAGATCTGGTCCTCTAACGACTGAATTATGCCCTAGTCCGACATTCGTCCCTTCTGTCTTTAGTAAAATTGGATTTTGGCCAAATTTATCAGAGAAATCGGAAATTGGACTTTCACTACTTGCATAGTCAACACGATAGCCCTTGTTCCAAACATGGTTTCCTGTGTAAGTCATATAATATTTGCTATTCCTTTTAATAATGGTTGGTCCTTCAGTCCAGCCGTTCATTTTTGCTCCAGTGTCTGTCGCTTGACCAAAGGTATAGGGATCTGACATAGGACGTGCATCAATTCTTTGATTTCCCGTACTGTAGAAATACCATTTTCCATCATCATCAATAAATACATGACCATCAATTCCCATGCCTAGGTTATTTGTTTGCTTCACAAAAGGACCTAAAGGACTTGAGCTTTTGTACACATAATGTCCATTTCCACCAGGTGATGTATACATATAAAACTCACCATTCCAGTAAACAACTTCTGGTGCATATGCAGCTTTTGTTGTTGGTTCCTTCGTAACTAAGCCACAGTACTCCCAATTCACTAAATCTTCTGACTTCCAAGCTTTTACTCCACTCTTATCATCCACGGTACTAACATATAAATAATACGTACCGTTAAACTTTAAAATATAGGGATCTCCTTCTCCATAAAACACACCTGTATCCCATGTCCAAGAATTTGATAATTTAAATGGATTACTATAGGCAAAGGACGTTAATGGGGCGGTCAATATAAAGCTAGCAATAAATATCGTCATAAAGATTTTTTTCAAAAAAATCTCCTCCCTTTTATTTCAGAAAGAAAATAATCAAACAACAATTTGATGAATTGTAGGCTGATTATGTTTTTATTAATTTTGTAACTGATAGTTTACTAGCTTTGAAATGGATTTATTTTTAGCAATTGCTAGAATTCCTCCGGATAGGAATAAAAAAGCTCCTAATATATCCATTACGAAATATGACAGAATTCCTAATAAGATAAACCATATTGGTTTTCTTACTTCAGGTTGATCATCTTTCAATGTTTTCGCTAAAACCAAGTTTATAATTCCTAATATAACGAATAACATTCCAAAGGATACTGAAAACATATATAAACTGCCGAAAATGGATTGTGCTGCCTCAAGTTTCCCTAGAGTGTTAGACGAAGCGTGTAATCCTTCATTTTTAATAAAAGATGCATAAACAAAAATTGTAAGGAGACCGGATAGTATTTGCCATAACGAACCTACTATAACTAATTTTCTCTCAAGATTTCTATTCAATATAAAACCTCCTTAACAAGTTTTCTCAAAATCAGAATTATGAACTTGCTCTATCACCCTTTAACCCCTGATGATAAAGAAAGTGAATCCATAAAGTATTTTTGTGTACATAAATAAAGAATAAATGTAGGCACAATAGCAATCAATGCTCCAGTTAAAGCGTGTGCAACATCGAGCGCATACATGCCCTGCAGTAATTGTAGACCTGGAGTAATTGGCATTTTTTCAATATCATTAAATACAATTGACGGCCATAAGAAGTCATTCCATGAGGCTGTAAAGGTGAAGAGTGCTACAACTGTCAGCACTGGTCTTAATAAAGGTAATATCAACCTAGTGAAAATTTGAAAATCGGAAGCACCATCGACTCTTGCAGATTCATCAAAATCAATCGGGATCCCTTGCATAAATTGTCTTACGAGAAAAATATTAAATACTGCAGCCGAACCTGGAACAATCGCTGCTAAATAGTTATTTACCCAGCCTAAAGTATCAATAATTTTATAGAGCGGAATAAGATTTACCACTGCAGGAAACATCATCGTTGCCATTAAGAAGACAAAGATCGCATCTCTTCCCTTAAATTTCATTCTCGAATATCCATAACCTGCTAATGAAACAATTACTAATACTAGCATCGTTTGCGATACCGATATAATTAACGAGTTTATAAACCATTTGGCTACAGGAGCACTGGTGTTTTCAAAAAGGACATCTTGATAATTCCCTATTACCCAATTAATTGGTAGTATTGTGAAGGCACTTGATTGAATGTCAGCTTCACTTTTAAATGAAGATAAGAATGTATACAATAAAGGGATTACCCATATTAGCGCCATTAATAATAAAAAGAGAATAGAAACGAATTTTGAAACTGTTTTTTTCTTCAAGAAAAAGCACCTCCTAGTCACGTTGTCTTAAAAAGAAAAATTGTATCGCTGAAACGACCATAATACATAAACCAAGGACTACAGCCATTGCTGAGCCAATACCTGCAATAGAAATTCCAGAACCAAATGCGTTTTCTTGTATGTACATTAATAACACTGAAGTCGAGCTGGTAGGTCCACCTTTTGTTAGCATGAGTGGCTGTCCATATACATTAAATTGAGCAATTGTCGTAATTACAAGGGTATATAATATTTGTGCTCTTATGCTAGGCAGAGTAATTCTAAAAAATTTTTGAATGCTATTTGCTCCATCTATAGAGGCAGCTTCATATAAATCTTTTGATATTCCGTTAAGAGCCGCCTGATATATAATCATATTCGCACCCATTGTCCACCACACTGTTACAGTTACTAATGCTACCCATGCATATGGTTGAGTAGCTAACCAGTTAGTATCAACATTTAAATAGTGATTGATCGGACCAAAAGATACACTAAAAAGCATAGAAAACACAATCATTACTGCAGAAACCGAAAACAATGTAGGCATATAGAATAATGCCTGAAAAAACTTCAATCCCTTTGGTTTCGTATTAAGACCTGCAGCTAAAAGTAATGGAACAATAATACAGGCTGGAACTGTAAAAAGAACAAATTTGAATGTATTTCCTAAACCAACACGTAGTTGTTCATAGAATGTAGATTCTTTGTTAAATAAAATTTCTGTGTAATTAGCAAATCCAACAAATTCCGGATCCCCGATTAAATCCCAGTTGGTAAAGGATATATAAATACCATAAAAAGTGGGGACTAGAAAAAAAATAGAAAATAAAATGAGATGCGGCCCAATGTAAAGATAGGGAGATAAATTCAATCGTTTTTTATAATGATTCTTTTCAAGATCTGCAGACATTGGTAATTCCTTTGCTTCTTCAATATTTATCATATATTTAGCTCCTATTCTTTTGTTATCGAATAGAGAGAGAAACCCTTAAGCAGTTATAAGGATTTCTCAATAAATTTCACTTTATATTCACCAACTAATTCCAGAAACTTATTTCTTATTATTTGTTGCTATCTTATCCTCAACTGCTTTTTGAGCAGCTTTTAATCCTTTGTCAATATCTAATTTTCCAAAAATAGCATCTCCAACTAATTTATCAACTTCTTCAACTACAAAGCCATTGTACTTATAATCAAAGATTTTAAGAGATTTCTGGAATTCAGGATCTTCAACTAAGAAAGACTGTGGCATTTCCTTATATTCTGGATTTTCCAATGTCGCTAAGGCTGCAGGATTTTGCCCAGCTTTAGCCCATGGAAGAGAGTTTTCTCGAACAAAATCAAGGAAATCCATCATACCCTTCGTCTTCTCTTCTGATCGATTTTCGTCGTTAAACATGACGAATTGATGAGAAGATGTCCAGTTTACAATTTTATCAGGTGAAATTTGAGGAAAGCTTGTTAATCCCCAATTTATTTTTTTCGATTCATTTAAGCTGTTTTGCATCCAAATACCTTCTGGATAAAATATGGCTTTACCGGATTTAAATAACTGACCAGGGTCTTCCCCATCCTTGTTAGCAATTTTACTGTCGATAAGACCTTTTAATAATTGCAGTGCTTCCTTCGCTTCTGGTGTATCTAGAGTTGGCTTTTCACCATCACTAGTGATATCTCCTCCAAGTTGATTGTAAATGGATAAGAAAATTGGTCGGGTCCAAGTTATGCCGATACCTGTGATCTTGTCTTTTTTGCTTTTTTCTCCTGCTTCTCTTATTTCATCAAATGTTATTACCTTATCATCTAGTGCATTGGGAGCATATTTTTCTAATAAATCCTTATTGTAATACATAACAAAACTGTGTACATCTAATGGCACGCTATATCTACTTCCATGAATGTCACCAATATCCCATCCTGCTGGTACATAGTTTTCTGCTTTAATTTCAGGATAATCAGCTAATTTATCATCAAAAGGTATTAAAAGATCATTGTCAACGAATTGTTTAATCCTCTCAGCATGCACAATGGTTAAATCAGGAATCCCTTTTCCTGAGTTCACTACAGTTGGAATCTTTTTATACATATCATCTGCTTCAAGTGATACATTTTTTACCTTAAATTTTGGATTTGTCTTGTTATATTCATTTACAATTTGTTTCATATTTTCACCATCAGGACCTGTAAATGGATTCCAATAGATGATCTCGTTTTTAGTTGGGCTAGAACTTGATGAACTCGAACTACATCCTGATAAAGCAACTAATAACACCAAAATAATTGAAATCATTGAAACTACCTTTTTTCTCATTTTGTTTCCCCCTGATTTTTTATTAATATATTCCCTTACCAACCAAAATCTTTTTTTCTCCTATTTTAGCAATTTTATTAAATAAGGTTTATTCTATATATTTATCATCCGACTGATTATTTTGAATTTTCAATCAGATGAGAATATACTTATCTATTTTTCAATAAAAAAATTGGATTGAATAGGCTATTTAACAATATCAACATGCCACATATCATTCATCATTCGAATCTTTCTTAAATCACACTTAGGGGTACGATCGTATGTCAATATACCATTAATCTCCTGCTCAACATCTGTTAATTGTGTATAACAGTAACCATGCAACGAACTGGATTCATATATTGCTTTCATGACTCGTTCATAATCAGCTAGATATTCCTCTTCATTCGAAACAGTAGTGTAACCCCAACCTTTTTCATTATTTAATTTAAATCCAATCCCGCCAAACTCAGTTAATAGAATTGGCTCGCCACAGTGGTTAAATCCTTCCGTATAAATCCTTCTGCCAGCGGGTCTGGAGTTAAGTAAATTTTCTTTACTGAGTAGAGTATTACGAAACTCATTGTATTTCTCAATTTCGTCTTTTTGTCCATGGTTATAGTTGTGAATGGCACAAATATCAGTTCTTGTTAATTCCCATCCATCATTTGAAATGACTAGCCTAGTTGTGTCAAGTGAATGTATTAAATGATACATTGCTACCGAATGGTGCTTTTGTTGTTCATTATTACAAATAAGAGGAACTCCCCAGCTCTCATTCAAAGGAACCCAAGTTACAATGCACGGATGGTTGTAGTCACGATTTATGATTTCAATCCATTCATTTGTTAGACGTGCAACAGCATCTTCACTGTAAGATGGAGACGCAGCACATTCTCCCCAAACTAGGAATCCCAATTTATCTGCCAAATATAGAAATATTGGATCTTCTACCTTTTGATGTTTTCTACAGCCATTAAACCCCATTTCTTTTGATAGTTCGATATCTTTCTTTAAATCTTGTTCAGTTGGAGCAGTTAGTAAACCTTCTGGCCAGTAACCTTGATCAAGTACTAATTTTTGATAGTATGGTTTATTATTTAGATAGACCATCCCATTTTCAGTATGAATTTTTCTCATACCAAAATAAGAAGTGACTTCGTCCAGAATTTGTTCCTGTTCTCTCACTCGAATTTTCACATCAAATAAGTTAGGACTTTCTGGTGTCCAATTCCATCCTGTATGATGGAAACCAGTTCTAAATATTTTCCTGTTATATAGGTTAATAGATCTTCTTAAGTACCCATCAGTGATGATTACTGTATCCTTTGCTACATTTTCTCCTTGAAATTTAATATCCACTTCAAGAATTTTTTCTCTATATTCTCCTGTTAATTCAAAATCTAGTATAATGTCACCCTTATCAATATCTGGAGTATATTTAACCTTCTTTATATGCGTTTTATTTACTCCCTCTATCCATACCGTTTGCCAAATACCAGTAGTTCGTGTATACCAAATCCCATCTGGTTTATCCATCCAATACTGCTTACCTCTAGGAATCGTTTCCTCACTAGAAGGATCTTCAACCCTCACGACAACTGATTGGATTCCATCTATTAGGTAATTAGTTATGTCGAATGAGAATGGTGTGTGTCCACCTTCGTGTGTACCTACCAGTTTTTCGTTGATAAAAACCATTGCCCGATAGTCTACAGCACCAAAATGCATAATAATTTGCTTTCCTACCATTGTATCGGGTATGGCAAATTCTCTACGATACCAGACCCAATCATGAAATGATGAATCGTTGATCCCGCTAAGCTTTGATTGAAAAGCAAAAGGGACATTTATTTTTTTGGTGTATTCCTTATTTTTTTCAAACCATCTTTCTTCTAATCCAATATTCTGATCATCAAATTCAAAATCCCATTCGCCATTTAAATTAGCCCATTCCTTTCTTATGAATTGTGGCCTAGGATATTCTTGTCTCAATGCCATAAACTTCTCCTTTAATGTTGAAAATTATTTAAGGTTAATTGTTCTTATTTTCTTAAGGTCTACTTTCGGTACTCTGTCTTCACTTAATAATCCATTAATCTCTTGTTGCACATCCGTAAGTTGCGTATAGCAAAACCCACTTATATATGAAGTATTTTTTATACATTGAGTAATAGATTCATATCGATGTAAGAAGTCCTCTTCACTTTTTACTTGATTACCATAACCCCAACCTTTATCTGAATTGAATGCAATTCCTCCATACTCACTAATAATGATAGGCTGACCTTTATATCTATAACCTTGTGCCATAGCATGCTTAGATTGATTAAATGCTATATCATTATTAACAATTTTTTCTTTATTGTTATATCGCTCTAAAAATTTATCTCCAAACTCTTCATAATCGTGTAAGGTGATAATGTCTGAAATAGTATGCTCCCATCCATCATTGACAATAACAGGTCGCATACTATCCATAGCTTTAGTCAGATAATAGATTCCCTCTGTAAACGTTTGTTGCTTACGATCAGTATAAATATTTTTAATACCCCAAGATTCATTAAAAGGCGTCCATGTTATGATACTCGGATGGTTATAATGTTGTTTAACAACTTCTATCCATTCCTCTGTAAAGTTTTGAACCGCCTCATCTGAAAACTCATATGTTGCAGCCATTTCAGACCAAACAAGTAACCCCTTTTTATCCGCCCAATATAGGAAACGTTGATCTTCTACCTTCATATGCTTTCTTACACCATTAAACCCCATCTCTAGCGTTCTATTAATATCTTCAATAATCGCTTCTTCTGAAGGGGGAGTTAAATGTGATTCAGCCCAATACCCCTGATCTAAAATAAGTCTTTGATAAAGCGGCATGTTATTAAGCAATACATTTCCGTTCTCAATAGAAATTTTCCTCATTCCAAAATATGACTTCACATAATCTACTTCTACACCATTCATATATAATGTAAATTCAATATCATATAAATTGGGGGATTGAGGACTCCAATGGAGAACTCTCCAATGATGAAATTCACTCGAAATATTTATAAGAATAGTTTGAACAGGACGATTGATGGTTTGTTCGAATGATTTTACTCGCTCTCCCTTAAAAGATATGGATGTCTTTAACACCAGGGACTGATTAATGTCACCTGAAACTTCATATACAAACTCAACTGATTCTTTATCAATATCAGGTGTTATCTTGACCGATTCAATATGTGTCTCGTTTAAAAACTCAAGCCATACAGTTTGCCATATCCCAGTTGTTTGAACATACCAGCACTCATAACTGTTTTCCAACCATCTTTGTTTTCCTCTTGGCTGAAAACAACTCTGACTATCCTCGTTTTTAACGACAATATTTAATTCATTCGACTCATCTAAATAATCAGTTATATTAAAGGAAAAAGCGAATTGTCCGCCTTTTCTTTTTCCTACAAAAGCTCCATTGACCCATACCTTCGTAATATAATCAGCTGCCTGAAAATGAAGGATAATATTTTTTTTATCATAATTGCTTGGAATTGTAATGCTTTTTTGGTACCAGACATTAGGACAAAATGATTCCTCGCCAATGCCACTAGCTTTTGTTTCATATGTAAAAGGAACAATAATTTTTTTATCAAAGTTTGCTTTTTTGAACCATTTTTCCTTTTCACCTCTATTCTCTCGATCAAATTTAAAATTCCATTCCCCGTTTAAATTCATCCACTCATTTCTTTCAAATTGTGGGCGGGGAAACTCATTTCTTGGTATATTTTTTTCCATCATTCTACAAATCTCCTTTATGGGAATTTCTAAAGATATAAAGTATTTTCGCTTATTGAAAGTGTTTACATTTATATATTATAACAACGGAATTGACATTAATATACTAAGGTTAGTATAATTTATACTTTTTTGCAATTAATTAAATTACTTAATGAAACTACTTTAAATTGATGAAAGAATAAAACCCAAACCTCGACTAAAAACTAATCAAAATTTGGGTTTTACAATTTAATTAAAAAAGATAGCCAATATAAATGATATTAAATTACTTAATATTAGAATACCTATCTTATAATTGTTTCTAACATATCCAAATTCTCACTTGGTTTAAGTTTCACAGGCACATATATCCTTTTCGGATTATATGTACCACCAATTTGTTCTAGCAAGAGCTCTACTGTCTTTTTACTACATTCATCAATATCCTGCTTTATAAAAGAAACTCCTGATATTCCAGGTGGGTCAAATGTCAGTAATTCAATATCTCTACCTTTTTCATTCTTTAGAGAGCTTATGACTAAATGAGTATACAAAGCTAATTCAGCGTTCATTGTAAACACAGCTGTTATTTCAGGTTTACTTAAAAGAAATTCTTTAATTAACGTTGGAGTTTTATTCTGAGAAATCTCTGCAAATTCTAAAGTAAGCCATAGATTTTTATTGATCGTTGTTTTTCTTTTTAGAAAAGCATTTTCAAATCCCTTTGCCCTTTCTTCAGTTACCGTATTTGTTATTAACGGAGATACAAGTCCAATATTTTTATGTCCTTTATTTAACAAGTATGTTATAGCTTCAAGTGTTCCGACTTCATTTTCAGATGTCACACTATAAGTTAAAATATTCTCCATATATCTATCAATTAATACAAAAGGAAATTTATCCAGTGAAAGTCTCAACACAGCTTCATTATAATTTTCTTTTTCAGTAGGAAAAATAATCATTCCCTTAACTTCCAGTTTTCTAAATACCTCTATTGCATCTGCTTCTTCAAATTGTGACTCTCTTGTTATTTTTATGATCAGATTATGACCATTCTTTGTCACATATTTTTCAATATAATTAACAAACTCTTGTTCAACCTTCGTTTTCATACTAGGTAGAATAAGCCCAATTAATCCTTTTGGTTTATTCAGTGGATTGTTCGATGATGAAAGATTGCTTTCACGAACAAATGTCCCCTTCCCTTTAATTCTTTCTACAATTCCTTCCTCCGCGAGACCAGCAAGCGCATTCTTGGTAGTGATTTGACTAACATGATACTCCTCTGTTAACTCTTTTTCAGAAGGAACCCGATCACCAACTCGCAGCTTTCCAGATTGTATTTGTTCTTTAATTTTATTTTTTATTTGTAGATATAGAGGTTCATTTCTAATCTTAACTCACCCTTTACTCTTCTTACCTTAATATTAAGTATACTACATTTAATATATAATACTATAATATAATATATTTATCTAAAGAGAAATTTATTGTTGAGACAAGCAGTATTTAAGGACGAGGGTTTTTATGGTGGTTCAGACCTTGTAATAAAATCTGTTTGAGTGAATTTGGTGCAACCTTCTAAGAGTATTTGTGTGAAATAAAAAAAACGTTCCTTACAAAATGTAAGAAACGTGGGAAAATATTCTACTTATCAACTTAACTGTTTCACTTTCATAGGCTTATTTTCCTTGCTTACTTTGATGATCTCACTGATTATACTTATGGCAATTTCTTCTGTTGTTTCCGAGCCCATTTCTAATCCGATAGGAGAATGGACTTGCTCTAATTGTTCTTCTGTAACTCCTTCACTTTTTAATTTTTCAAATATGGTTATGACCTTGCGCTTGCTGGCGACCATCCCAACATAGGCAATCGGAAATTGCAGTGCCGTTTTTAAGACAATATCATCTCCATCTTTTGTAACAATGACCACATATGAGTTTTCATTTAGGTCGGCTGCCAGTAAGGCCTTTTCAATATCCTCGTTCACATAAAGGTTAGTTGCATTAGGAAAGCGTTCCTTCGTACAATAGCCAACGCGATCATCGACAATGCAATAAGGAATTTCAAGGAAATCGGCAAGTTTTGCCAACGCATGGCCTAAGTGTCCGGCTCCGCATAGAACGAGTTCAGGCCTGCTTTTATAGACTTCAATAAACACCCGCAACGTTCCTCCACAATTCATTTGAATACCGTCTTTTGCATGTTTATTTAGTTTGTATTCAACGATTTTCGATTTGCCATCTTGGATCGCCTTAACACTCTCTTCGATGATATAGTATTCAGCCAAGCCCCCTCCGACAGTGCCTTCAATCGTACCATCACGGTATACAATCATTTTTCCAACATGCTGGGGAGTCGAGCCCTTTGATTCGATGATCATGGCTAAGGCAAAAGTTTCGTTTTGACGGTTCAGTATGGCCACTTTTTCCATCAGTAGCATGATTAGCTCCCCCTTTTTTGATAGGCTGTGTTAAACTGGACAGTTGTTTTGCGCTCCAAACAACATGCTATAAAATCAAAAATACCTTTAACACAGACTTTAGAAAAAATTAATTTGGTTGATATTGCTTCATGCTCAGAAAATATCGTAAAAGATTTAAGGCGACGGTTTTTCTGTATAAAGCAGTGGAGCGCTGATCGTCGATTGGTCTAATGATCTTATCGAAAGCTGCTACAACCTGAGCGATGTCTGCATCGGCTAGTGGTATGGTTTTTCCGACCAGCGTCTTTTCAATATCACTGGAACGAACCATTGTAGGTCCGACTGCCCCGAAGGCAAAGCGAACATCCTCGATTCGAGCACCGTTTATCCGTATAAATCCTGCAAACCCTACTTTTGCAATGGCATCAGCGTTGCGGTTACCTACTTTCTCGAAAACAACATAGGCACCTTCCTCTAAGACGGACGGCAAGATGATTTCAGCCAATATTTCATTGTGAAAACGTTGAACCCTTCGTGGTCCTTGAATAAAATCGCTAATAGCTACTAAACGATCACCATTAACGGAGCGCAGCAAAAGTTTTGCGTTATATACATATAATAATGGCAGTGTGTCACCAGCCGGAGAAGCGTTACAAATATTCCCGCCTAATGTCCCTCTGTTTCTAATGGCCGGGGCAGCAATGGTTTTAATTGCGTTCTTTAATGGCTTTGGAATTAACGGATGTTCAAGTAATTCACTATAGGTACAGCAAGCACCGATGTGGAGATCCTTCTGATTTTGATAGACCTGCTTTAGTTCAGAAAGATGATTAATAAAAATAAGCGGTTTTGGGATTTTCGGAGGTACTCCCCTTCCACTTTTGTGAAGGACCATGACATCAGTTCCACCAGCCATGATGGCACAGTCTTCCTTGTTCAATTGGCTTAAAGTGTCGTCTAAATGATTGAAGCGATACGCGGTTATTTTTTCTGCCATAAGCCGTCCCCTTTTTTCGCTGCTAGGTTAATCGCGTCAACAATCATATTGTAGCCCGTACATCGGCACAGATTTCCGGAAATACCTTCACGGATTTCTTCCTCTGAAGGATGAGGGTTTTTGAATAATAAATCGGCACTTGCCATGACCATCCCCGGAATGCAGTATCCGCATTGCACCCCTCCGGCTAAGCTATAGCTCTCATCTAATATCTTAAATTGTTCCGTTTCCATGATCCCTTCTATCGTTTGAACATCGGCACCAACAATCGATCCTATGGGAATCAGGCAGCTGTTTTGCAGGAGGTTATTCACAAAAACGCTGCAGGCTCCGCACTCCCCTTCACCGCAGCCTTCCTTCGTCCCGATTAACTCAAACTCATCTCTTATTAAATCTAGTAATCTTACTGTGGGAGGGGCCTCAGTTTCTACCGTTCTTCCATTCAGAGTAAATTTAATCAACCTTCTTCACCTTCTTTCACCCAAAGACTTTCAATAATGACTTCCGGTGTAATCGGAATTTGCTGAAAAGAAATTTGCAGTGCATTCTCGATTGCCGCTTGGACTGCTGGAGCGCCGCCGATTAACGTCAATTCACCTGCGCCCTTCGCCCCGTATGGACCATCCGCATAGGGGTTATCGAAGACCTTGCTTTCGATTGGAACAACGTCCAATGAAGTCGGCGGTCCATAATCCGATATGCTTTTTTGTTGGATCTTGCCAAGATGTGACGTCATCTTTTCTAAATAACCGTACGCTAACCCTTGAGCCAAACCACCGTCAATTTGGCCTTTCATAATCCGTTCATCGATGACCTTCCCCACTTCATAATTGCCGTATACTTTTTCTAGCTTTACATTTCCTGTTAGCGTATCCACTTCCAATTCAACAATATTCACACCCCATGAATAAGCCGGGTAGGCATCTCCAGTAAAGGTCAACTCGTTCCAAGGAATCATTTCACGATGAACATAATGCTCCACAACTTCTTGTTCCACACCTGTTTGCCACTGATACTTCAGTTTTTTTGCGGCCCGTTCAAGCAATTTTCCAACAATCATCGTCGTCCTGGAGGCTACGGTCGGACCGGAGTCGGGAACCTCTTTTGTATCGGGATAAGGGTACAAAACATCTTCATAAGGGAGGTCTAGTTCTTTGGCGACAATTTTACATAGCGTCGTCAAAATGCCTTGTCCCATATCAGAATTTGAGATTTTTAGCGAGACCTGGTCGTCCTTTGATTTAACCAACTTCACCGTTGCTTTAATATGGTCTCGTTCGCCACTGCCTGTAAATCCACAGCCGTGGAGGAACAAAGAAGTTCCAATGCCTTTTTTATAGCGCTGACTTTGTTGATTGAAACGCTGAAACTCCTGTTTTTTCTTTTTGTATTCTGACGAATTGAGAAGGTCCTCAATCATTTCTTCTACTAATATTGGATCGCGGAATATACCTTTGGTGATGGTGGGGTCTCCTTGTTTGACGAGGTATTTTCGTTTATATTCAAGTGGTTCGATGTTTGACAGTTTACTAAGATGGCCCATATGACTTTCGATACCGGCAAAGCTTTGTGGAGCACCAAAGCCTCTGAAGGCGCCATTCGGAACGGTATTGGTCTTTAAGACATAGCCTTTTGCATGAAAATGCGGAATTTTATAAACACCAGCACTGTTTATTAAGGCGCGCTGCAGCACGACAGAACTCAAACCCACATTCGCTCCACCATCGAGATAGATGTCCACACACAGGCTCAAAATATTTCCTTCCTGATCTAGGGCCGTTCGATAGTTGAGTTTGGCTGGATGCCTTTTCGTCGTAACCACCATATCCTCAGAACGGTCGAACACAAGCATCACCGATTTTTTGACTGCTTTTGCAGCAACGGCTACGTGACAAGCCATCATCGAAGGAAAGTCTTCTTTGCCGCCAAAACCTCCACCAGTAGGGCTTTGAACCACTCTGACTTCATCGTCATCACAGGCTAAGGCGCTTAGCAAGGCATTTTTTATATAATATAGACATTGCATGGATCCCTGAACTTCAATTTCATCATCCTTATATATGGCGAGCATTCCTTGTGGCTCAAGGTAGACATGCTCCTGATAACCCGTATCATATTCTTCTTCGATTATTTTGTGAGCTCTCTGCTCGATTGCTGAAATGACATCTAAGCTTTCCCCAAACTCATAGCTTGCCATAGTAACCCCAGGTTTTGATTTTTGATTGATCGCTTCGTCCAATGTGTAAATAGCCTGATTCTCTTCAAAATCAACCTTCACTTCATTTAGGAACTTATACAGGGTATCTAGGTCATCACCCACGAGCATCAGAATCGGCTCACCAATATAATTGACCCACTCATTAGCAAAAATGGGCTGATCTTCTTTGATAATTTTGACATAATTCGGACCAGGGATATCCTCTGCTCCAACCGCTTCATATCCTTCAGGAAGGTTTGGTAATTGTATCGACTTGATTTTTCCATAAGCAATGGACGACCGATACAAAACACCATAAACCATATTTTCCACTTTCACGTCACTAATATAGGCCAACTGGCCCGATACTTTCCCACCATGGTCCTTTTTGGGCACTGAGGTGCTTATGTCTTTTAGATTCATTCCAACAACACCCTTCGACTGATTTTTCACATGAGACATATTATTAATTGAAGCCTCTTCCTACGATTTTATAAATCAGAATGATATTTTATGATTAATTTCATTCAAGAATTTTGTTGTTTTAATTATATTTTAATATCGGGAAGCTTAACCTATTTATGTAAGAGTGTTTGACATAGTATTTTCATTTCATTTGCTTATTCTTTTCCGCTTCATTCAGCATCGTTTTAAAAAAACACTAATAAAAAACGCAGCCACATCCGATCTGCCCGTTTGCACTAAAACAAGCCGATTGAGTTAAGCTGCACCTAATAAATACTTATAAAATTATTTGGAGATACATTAGTGATAATATTGAACTGCTGTTTGGTAATCCTCCGGTGTATCCATGTCCATCAGTACTCCCGGATCCTCTACATTTAGATACTTCTTTTCATAACTGTTAAGGACCACACGCAAATTACTCTGTGGATTGGTCTCGAGAATTTTCTGTTTCACTTCACTTGATAATTTGATAGGGTGACCACCTTTATAATGAAAGCTGGGAATAACTACGTTCCCTTTGTGTTCTGCGATTAGCTGAACAGTCTCTTTTTTAACAAGAGGACAATCTCCGGGTGTAATAAAGAAGGTTGGGGCATTTACTTCGTTACAGCCCTTTTGAATGGAACTAAACATTCCCTGGTTAAAGTTTTCATTGTAAACAAATTTTATCTGAAATGAATAAGCATTTTTATTGTTGATTTTTACAATTTCCTCTTGGATGAGTTCCGCTTGAAACCCAGCTACGACGATGACCCTGCTGCATAATCCTTCAAATTTAGAAATCGTTTGCTCCAACACGCTCATTTTCCCCAGTGGCAAAGTCATTTTAAATGCATTCGCTCGGCTGGAATATCCAGCAGCTAGGACAATTGCTTCCATTTTTATCACCTTCTATCTATCAATTTATCTTACCCTATTAGTCTTGTAACTTTATTCCCGCATCGACTACATTCCCGATCCTGAGTAGATACTCTCTCATCTTATTTCCAGTTCTAACCTTCAATGACATTTTCTTTAATAATCCTTATTATAAATAATTCTTTTTTTAACGTCACTGATTTGATAAGTAGAGCTTCCAGCGCACTCCATTTGGAAGCAGTCGCTAATATTATATTAAAAGAAGGCAACTAACCCAATGGGCAGTTGCCTTCACATGTTCTAGTAACTGATTAATAAAGCTGTATTAAATATGGAAAGCCACAAGTGATCTTCTCAACCCGAGAATGAGGACTTGCGGGGTCAATTCCTTTATGTTTAGGACATTTTTTCTAAATAAACCTATCTAAGATTAAGACACCAACGAGTCCGACTAAAGAAATAATCGTTACCATAACGGACCAGGTTTTAATGGTTTTTCCAATAGTAAGATTAAAGTATTCCTTATAGATCCAGAAGCCAGCGTCATTCACGTGTGAAAAGGTAACGCTTCCTGCACCAGCAGCTAATACCATCAATTCTGGACTTGCACCTGTTGAAGCGACAAGAGGTGCAGCAATACCTGCTGCGGTCATACCTGCTACTGTTGCAGAACCTACTGCGATCCTTAGGATTGCTGCGATCAACCAAGTTAAAAGCAGCGGTGAAAGAGTAGATCCGGCCATTATATCAGAAATATATTTGTCAATATGGCTGTCAATCAATACTTGTTTGAACGCCCCTCCAGCAGCAATGATTAATAGAATCATCCCGATTCCGCTTACAGATTCACCAAGAGATTGCATAATTTCCGGCATTTTTTTACCAAGATTTAAACCAAATGTAAAGATGGCAACTATGACTGAAATTAAAAGGGCAATATTCGCATTACCGATAAAATCAGTTACCGATGCAATGGCTGTTTCAGGTGCAAATATTTCTACTATCGCTTGTAACGCTATTAAAATAACAGGTAAAAGAGCAGTGAAAAGACTGATTCCGAACTTAGGAAGTTCTTCTTCTTTAAATTTCTTAGGATTGAATAGTCCTTTTGGAATTTCGATTTCTAATGATTCTTTTTTAAATAATTTTGTATAGACGGGACCTGCAAGAATAAATGCAGGAATCGCAATGATGATTCCCAAAATCATCGTTAAACCGATATTTGCACCAAAAACATTTGCAACAGCAGTTGGACCAGGGTGCGGAGGTACAAATCCATGCATGGTGATCAGCGCAGCAATTACTGGCATACCAAGATATAGGACTGGCACTCTAGCAGCTGTAGCAATGGTAAATACTAATGGAATTAAAACAACAACTCCAGTTTCAAAGAATAAAGCGATTCCAACAATAGCCGCTGTAATAACTGCAGCCAGCTGAACTCTTTTTTCTCCAAAGGCATTAATCAAAGTTGTCGCGATACGCTGAGCACCGCCTGAATCGGTCATTAACTTACCAAGAACGGCACCAAAGATAATAATCATGGTAAGATGTCCAAGTGTTCCGCCAAGACCAGCTTCAATGGATTCGACTGCCTCAAGCGGTGTCATTCCTTCTAGAATTCCTACCGCTAGCGAAACAATAATTAGTGATACGAAAGCGTTTAATTTTAAGCCCATCATTAATACTAATAACAGGGCAACCCCTAATGTAACTGAAATAATTGGCATTTCTTCTCCCTCTTCTCCTTTGTGGCTTCATATAAAGAGGCCGCCTCCGTAAGGAGCTTACTCAAATTCTATAATCTAATTCTTGTGATTATTAATTCTTACTGAAAGACTATAGGATGAGTGTTTACTCCTTACTTCAGGGCCAAACCATTTTTTTGAAAAATTTATTCCCCTTTTGGATTACTTTTTACTTAGCATTTCAACAACTTCTCTTAAATCTGTTTTTGTCCCAACGTTTCCTGGGAAGATAACATATGAAATTCCCGGAAACTTACTTTCGCTGCCTGTTGTCCAGACTGGTATTCCAGGTCGAATTTGACCTGCTACTGTCGCTCTTTTCACTTCTAGACCGTTTGTCCCAATATCACTTGAGGTAATACCGCCTTTAGCAATAATATAGGAAGGTCTTACTTCTAACCGTTTTACGATACTTGTAACGGCATCGGAAATTTTCACAGAAAGTTTTAATTCCTCTTCTTTTTTGCCTTCTCCGAGATCCATTCGTTCTCTTCTTGTATAAACGGCAACATTTTTTCCTTCAATAATAAGCTTATTAGTCGTCTCTACTACTCTATCAAGTTCTTTTTCGAATTTTTCTGGTTCTAGTACAAGATGAACATTGAATTCAATAAATTCAACGGCATACGACTTTTTCAGCTCTTCAAATTGTTCTGTCGTTTTTTTAACATGCGAGCCAATAATGACTAATCCGCCATTGTTGGTGTTTTCACTCATGATTTCCTCCCGAGTGAGCAGGTTTTTATCGCTTACGCCTCCGATTACTTTCGTTAGTGCGGCTGCGCTTCTGAACATGAAATTCTTTCCTTTATTCATCGCTCTAATTAAAGCGATGGTAAAGATTTTAACATCAGCATAATCAACGGCATTCACAATAACTTTATTAAAATCTTCCACTTTCAAAAGCTGCTGTTCAATCGTTTCAATATCAAGTGCACGCAGGCTATCAATCGAAATATACGTCATATTCTCGGCTATATATTCACCGTTCGATTTTTCCTCAGCCCACTCGCCTAAATGCGATTTGGTATAGCCGAAGGTACGGTCTTTCGCAAATTCTGTTTCCCCCGCAGGGACTAGGCACTCATCATATTGAACATAGTGGATATTATCGATTGTGAAGCGTCCGCCTTCTTTAAAGAATGGAAGGATTACCTCACCATCAAATCTCGCATCGGAGCTTGCTTCAACCGATTCTTTTAACACTTGAGTTTCGAGCGGGTAATGCCCTCTTAATGTTGAATCACCGCGGCTGATAATGGTAAAATCGCGATTGTTTCTCTTCGCAGCTTCAACAATATTAGCGGCAATTTCTTGATGCGCTTTTGTTGTTTCTGCAGCTGTAAATCCACGTGAATTTGTTAAGATAAAGAACATGGAGTTCTCTTCTTGGAAGCCTTTGTCGATACTGTCCAAAGACCAATCTGTATAAACAGAAATTCCATGTACCGTTTGAACACCGGTTGGGTCATCATCCAGTACGATGATTTTTTTATTTAAATTCTTTAGTTCCTTTTCAATCATTTCATTCACAAGGGTTGTATCAACAGAAGGTATCTTGCTAAAAACTTCTTCTACTAATCTTTTATTTGAAATCATTGATTAGAACCCCTTACTTCAACATTTGCTAATTTTTCATAATGCTGAACGATACCGCCGTGATCATCCATTAATTTTCCATCCACTTTTAATGCATGGAAGATTTCTAACAGATGGCTTGATAATGGAAGCGGTACGCCAATTTCATGTGCAGTATCCATTACGTTCGTAATATCTTTCATATTGATGGCAATGGTTCCGCCTGGCGCAAAGTTTCTTTCTAGAATTAATGGAACTTTTGCATCAAGTACGGCACTTCCTGCTAACCCGCCTCTAATGGCTTGATACATTTTTTCAATATCAATTCCAGCTTTAGCTGCTAGAACAAGTGCTTCAGACATTGCCGCAATGTTAAGGTTTACAATTATTTGGTTCGCTAATTTTGCTGTAACCCCACAGCCGCTGTCTCCAACCAATGTAACCGCACTTCCCATATCAAATAGAATTGGTTTTGCTGCTTCGAATACGTCTTCCTTACCACCAACCATGATCGCTAATGTACCATCATTTGCTTTCGGTTCGCCACCGCTGACTGGCGCATCCAAAAACCCAACGCCTCTTTTTGCAGCTTCTTCTGCAAGTTCAATTGAAACAGCAGGGGTAATTGAGCTCATATCAATAATAATGGAGCCTTCTTTTGCTCCTGCTAAAATTCCATTATCACCTAAAACCACAGCTTGGACATGTTTCGATGCAGGAAGCATAGTGATAATAATTTCACTATTTTTTGCTACTTCTCTTGCTGAAAGTGCTTCTGTTGCACCTGCTTCCACTAGTGTTTGTACTGCATCTTGATTAAGATCATTAACCGTTAAAATATGTCCTGCTTTAATAAGGTTTAAAGCCATAGGTTTTCCCATTATTCCTAATCCAATAAAGCCGATCTTTCTTGTCATTCTGTGTTCCTCCATTCATGATGTTATGAAAAGTAATAACTACTTTAAAAAATGGACTAATACTCAATTTTTCCATCAGTCGATTTACTACTTTTGGAATTAATAGTTTGAAAGCAATCGCTTACATGATGTTCCATGACTAGATTGTATACTAAAAAATATATTTTGTATACATTTTTTATAATTTTTGTATACATTTTTATAAAAAACGTATACCTAAAGATGTTCTATTCTTCATTTTTATGTGATTTTTTTAAAAAAATTTGGTACTATTGATATAATTAGGAAATAGATGCAGAGGTGAATTTTGTGCTTGAAAGTAACAGCTCACGACCGGCGTATCATCATTGTTATGAAATCCTCCGTGATAAAATTTTAACTGGTGAGCTTCCAGGCGGTACCAAGGTAGTGGAAGAAAAGATCGCTGCTGAACTGGGCGTTAGTAGAACACCAATAAGAGAATCAATAAGAAAATTAGAAAATGAAGGACTTATTGTTAAAAAGAAAGTGGTAAAACCTACGGAGAAGGATTTACGAAACATGTTTAGTGTCCGGATTCTATTAGAAGGGTACTCAGCACGATGTGCAGCGAACTTTTTAAAAGAAAAAGAAATTGAAAAACTATACGAATATGTTGAGATTGGCAGGAAGGGGAATAAGGAAGAAATCATGTCCGCCAATGAAAGTTTCCATAATGATATTGTGAATGCAAGCAATAATCCCGTGATGATAGATATCATTGATCGGATGCAGGCGATTATTTACTTGTTTCGAAAAACCGTTGTTATATATAATCGTCCTCATCTTATTGATGAACATGAAGAAATTTATCATGCGATCAAGACTAGAGATGGAGAAAAGGCTGAATTTTTTATGAAAAAACACCTAGAAACTGACTTGAACTTTTATCTGCATGTGATGAGTAATGAATAATGGTGTTTCTGTATACCAGTTGATTTAAATAGTAAAAGTGCCCTCAGGCTCAGTTCTGAGGGCACTTTTTCATGAACGACGTAAAAATTTATTATTTGATAAGGCTCTTTTCGTAAACTTTGTTGCTTTTGGAGCTTAATAAGGGTCATGTACTAAGTTTCTTGGCAATTTTCGCAAATGTTCTTACGAAAAGATGCCACGAAGTATATATTTATACGGGTTGATTAACTTTATACGAAAAACAACAATCTTTGCGAGAATAGCCTTTGATAACAAGTGGACAAATTTCGTTTGCATTTCTACCATGCCCTGTACGCCGAACTGTTATAACAGCAAAAATTCTTTGATTTTATTAAAGACCTCATCCGTCTCCGGCAGAAGTGGAGGCATCGGATGCAGGGCAGGGAAAGCGTGCCACAGTCCATGGTATATATGTGTCCGCACATCAACACCATTCTCATGCATCTTTGCGGAGCATTCGAGCGTGTCAGAGCACAGCACTTCCGTATCTTCTGCGCAGAAATATGTCTTCGGAAAACCTGTGAAGTCGCCGAAAAACGGAGAAACGTCCGGATTGTCAAGCCTGTCTTCGTCCGCATAAAAACGTATTACCTCTCTTACCCCGTTTGGGAAGATGATATCCTTGCCAAGGTTGTAATGATGACTTTCAGATGACATATGTAGATTTGTCGAAGGTGAATAAAGGACGAACCCTATCGGCATCGGCTCACCATTTGCCTTGATTCGAAGTCCTAGAGAAAGGGCAAGGCAGCCGCCTGCTGAGTCACCTGCAATGATCATCTTCGCAGGGTCATAGCCGAGATCGTCAACGAGATAGCGATACGCTGCGGTGACGTCTGTGATTGCCGCAGGTTCGCGGTTTTTCGGCGCAAGTCGGTATTCGCAGCATGCCACGGGAAGGCCCAGCTTTTCGAGATGAATCATCGCGTTGCAGCGGTTGTACTTTCCATTGCCGCGAATGTAGCCACCGCCATGTAGATAAAAAACCAAGCGGTCTTCACCGACGTGTTTCGTTTCATCCTTATAGATATATAGCTTATTACCGCCTTTCATCTCAATGTCACTCCGCGTGATCCCTTGTGGTGTCGTATCGTCCAAGTAGTCCATCTCAACGCCCGGACCCATCGGGTACGCGGCTCTTAACTTAAGCATTTCCGGCTTCACGATTTCCGATGCCTCTTTGGAAGGCTCGCCGGCTGAATAAGTCAGCCACGGCGCATCTTGATACTTTTCAAACAATGGGTTCATGTCCTTACCTCCTATTCATTAATTATGGAATGAACTCTTACTCTCTCTCTGATTTTTCTACGATTACGCCGTCGAATGCAGATTTATAAATTTTATAGATATCCTCTTTTAATAAAGGCATTGGTCTACGAGCTGATATTCGTTTTTGTTCAATCGCATCATTTGTTAAACCTTCAAGCGCATCAACCGGTATGTTAAATCCTTTTAAAGTAGATGGAATATTTTCACCTTCTACTAATCTTTTTAATTCCCCTACACATCTATATGAAGCTTCTTCTTGTGATAGACTTACAGAGCTTAAGCCTATTGCATCATAAACCAAGAATTTCAGCAGTTCGTGTAAAATTTAATTCCTGGGACGCGATTCTAATAATCTCCAACTGCTTGATTTCCATGGTATTCACTCCTAAATCGATTTTACCGATGATAATCATCATAATGTTTCTATTTAGCGATTAAAGCATATTTGATAACATAATTATAAATCATTTATTCAATAATTAAAATTTTCACTAAAGAAAGGTTGGAACGTTTGAGACACGCATTTGACTTTAGCCTACCAACTAATATTAAAATAGGAGAAGGTTTACTAGCAGAAACTGGTAAGATAACAAGGAAGAGGGAAATAAGATTCTCATCGTAACAGATTCAGGCATAAGACGTACTGGAATTGCAGATAAAGTATGGAATTCACTTTATAAGAAGGTTTTTCTATTGAAGGGTTTGATTCCGTGGAACCGAATCCAAAAGATAAGGATTGCGAATTAGGAGGAGAGGTAGCAAGGCATTGGAAAGCTGATGTAATTGTTGCGGTAGGTGGAGGTTCTGTAATTGATTCCGCCAAAGCCATTGCACTCCTTCAAACTCATACCGGATGTATTCAGGATTTTAAGGGAAGTAACCGAGTTACAGGTAAAGTAACACCCATTGTGGCAATTCCTACTACTGCAGGCACTGGATCAGAAATTACGCATTCCACTGTAAACGGCCTTTCTGATAAAGAGTCTGCTGAACTTTTAGTAGAGGAATTAAAAATATTGGCTAAAGATATTGGAATTCCATCGTTTCATATCCTGCCATATGTTAAACTTTCAGTTTCCCCAACTAGCTGCCGTTTCTCATTCAAATGGGTCAACCCCAAGCAATTGCCGTGAAATAAACCAAGAAGATTATCTTAATCTTTTTTATAGGAATTATGAATAATAATTTAAAGGAGCAGTTAGTTAATCTGGCAACCATGTCAGGGACGAATGAAAAAAAGAGTTAAGCAGCTAGAAGATGATTCCTATATGTACCTGTTGCCCCTGCTGGTGTGCTGGGGCTTAGTTGCTTTTCATTCTGTCGTTTATGTTAATTACCTTACTACGTTTTATTATGTTTTCTTCATTATCCCTTGCTATTTGTTCAATTCCTCTTATTAAAGAATCCCTTAACCATAGTGTGTTAACAATGGATACTATAGCACCAATGACTACTATTAAAACTATCTCCATTATTCGATTACTTTTGGTATTCCACATGGAAAAAAAACCCTTTGCGTTATTTGTAAACTTAATGTGAGTTAAGTTAACTTCTTTTATTCTAGGTTAACGTATTTTTTTTGCTTACCCAAAACTTAGTCTCAAAAAATAAACAAGTAAAAAAGGCACCTTTAGCCTCTCTAAAGAAATAAAAAAGGATACTGCAATACCAGTACCCCCCTAAAGGTTAAAGTAGTCTAATATGAAAATTATAGCAAACATAAAAGATGCTAAATAATTTAATAGATAACTACCTCTTATTTCTTTTAATAAATAACTTTCAATTCCCGTTAATAAAAACATTAGTGAAAGTAATAGAGTACCAAATGAAGTATTGATGCCTGTGAAATACATTGAAAAATAACCGATTATTAAAACAAGCTGTAAATAAAAAAAGGGTTTTATCCTTTTCTTCTTTTTTTCAAATAATTTATCCAAAAGTCCCATTGTCAATCAATCCTAACCTAAAGTGTTAGTGCAATTATATACTACAAGTAAGGGCACTTTAAGTCAGCCCTAACCTTCCTATTCTTCATCAGGTTGGGTCAATACCTTTATAGTCTTGAATGCTGGAATCATCTTAAACCTTAAATCATAGTCCGATTGAAATATTTCCAACTCTTGTTCTGTCGCTGAAAATTGTATTGAAACAACATTATGCTGATCTAATAGGACATACGAATTGTCGTTTGAAAACAGCTTATATGATTTATGTGCTATCAGTGTCCATCCATTTAGTAGTTCATGACTTTTATTTGCCATTTCTACACCCCCTATTTAAGATTATAAGTTAAAGAAGGACTGTTAGACTATAAAATAATGCCCCCTTTATATTAGGGAACTAATGGATATTTTTATTAACAAGAATCCAGAGGACATTGAGGGCGTCACTTTTTACATACCCAAGTATAGCAATATATATTTTAATATCTAGAATTAAAATATGTGAAACATTGAAAGATAAAGTTTTTTTCAATGTTAATATATAAACAACGTCTTTTAATTTCAGCAAATGATAAATTCCTTCTTCAACTCCCTCAGTTTGATGCGATTAGCTCTCGAATGCTTACTTATTCGCAGGATTTCATAACCCTTGTAATTGGATTTACGGTTAATTGAAATGAGTTCAGATCACATTTTGGCTTCGTGAAGGCATAGTTAAAAACGGAGTCAGCTTCCACTCCATATTTTACCATATAATGCACATCTCCACGCCCCTGGAGGCTTTCCCTCCCATGTCTCAACGGGTCAATTGCCCTCTTATTCCTTCGTCATGCCTATCCAAGGGGTGGAGGCCAGTTATGCTAAACTGATGGGTCACAGTGCCCTTTTGTTGAAGAAACCTGGTACTCCTTACATATTTGAAATCCTAACGAATAAGACAACATTTAAAATAAAAGTTAACTATTTTAAAAGATACATTTTATATAATTAATGCTTTATTTCTATGCTGCTATTCGGGCTAATACTTGGACTTTACTTGGACAATAAGGCTCGTTTTGTCGTGCTATTCCTACAAAAATCTTTGCTAGTTTGCCTATCAGTTTCATGATTGACTTCATTTTCTTTAGCTTCTTTACCTTCACATTATGAGAATGGATGGCTTTAAACTCAGGGTTATTTATCACAAGACTCATAGTTGCTAAATAGAGGAATCGTGGTAATCTTGACCTACCACGCTTTGAAATGACAATCTGACCTTTCCACTTACATGAACTTGCTTCGGCTAGATGCAATCCCGCATGACGTAATAGAGAGTTTCCGTGAGAGAAACCACTTAGATCTCCTGATTCACCTAGTATCCCGGCTAATGAAATTTCACTTATTCCTTTAATCATAAGAGGTTTTTTTGCAAATGGTATTTTGTAGAGAACTTCTTTAACTTGTTGTTCAACTCTTTAGAGTTGTTTTACAGCGAGGTCATATTCCTCTAATAATTGTTCTAAATGGAATTTATAAGCATCTAGAAGCTTGTCCGGTCCCAATAGAGGATTTTGCTAGATTGATTAGTAATTGAGCCTTCTTGGGTCCTGTTTGTCGTTTCATTAAAGACTTCCAACCCCACTATTGTTGAATCTAAGTTTTTTAGTTTTTGTAAGTTTTGAATCTAGCTTAATAGTTTTAGAAACCCCTCTTCATTATTTTCAAACGTAAGAGGATCCCCAACTACAATTCCACGAAAGTTAACAGCACGAGCAACGTGTAATTGTTAGGCTATATCCACACCTACAAAAGATGTGTATCGGAAATTTTTTCAATTAGTTGATTTTGTTTGTCTTGCATTTTAAAATTCATAATAGGGCTTCCCCTTAAGACTTTGAGTTAGATTGGACTCTATACTCGTATCTTACTAAGGGGCTCTATTTTACATCATTTAAACATCTTTTTCATTTAAAACATTGCCTTCCACAAAACGGATTTGCTTCTACTGTATCGTCATACGACTACGATTCCGAACAAAGGGTGTCACTGAAAGAACTTTTTATAATACCTGTTCGATTAACTGCAAGCCCGTTGCACCAGTCGCTCCGAAAATTAAAATTTGCATGGAAGCTTCCTGTTAATTTTCTGTATCAAAACCCACTGCCTCACTTAGGTAACGCCATTTGGCATCCTCTTCTGCACGATGCTGTGCAGCTGCTGCTGCAAACTGTACAGCATCCGAACCAATTAATAAACGAAGTGGTACTTCTTCTAATTCTGTTTAATCAGAAATAAGTTCGCCAATTTTTTACAGGATTACTTGTCCCATTACCTGATGCTTCACGAACCATTTTCGCGAATTCACCAACCGTTTGTTGATATGGCTCACTAATTGGGGGAATTGACATTGATGAACCAGAAAAGTCTGTACGCATACCACCTGGCTCAATGATCGTTACTTTAATACGGTTACTGCACGTCACCTTAGCATCTCCATAAAAAATTCGCTCCACCTTCTCAAAAACATAAATCAAAAAAAGCTGAATCCAATTTCGATTCAGCATTTCAAATTAAGATTTTAGGTGTCTAGCGAAACCGGAAACGTTTTTACGACGTAATAGGTATGTTACGCTAATAATAATGATAAAAGGTAACCCGACAATCCATGCAACTCGGAAATCAGGTGAAAAGGCCATTGTAATAAGGATGGCGCTTAAGAATAGAATACCTATCCATTGCAATATGGGAAACAAAGGAGCTTTTACAGGTAGTGGTCCTGAATGATATAAATGAACGCTTTTTCTAAAATTCAAATGGCTTACTAAAATAATAATCCAGACTAGGATTCCTCCGAATAAAGCTACTCCAAACAGGTAATTAAAGGCCATAGGGCTAAAAAAGGACACTAGACTTGCTATCAAAACACCTCCGCTTGAAGCTAGAATAGCGTTAGTAGGTGTTCCATTTTTACTTAAATCGCCTAATGCTCTTGGAGCGTAGTTACCTCTGGATAAAGAAAAGAGCATTCGTGAAGTAAGGTAGAGGTTTGTGTTCATACTTGATAGAGCAGCCGTTAAGACAACAAAATTCATGATTCCTGCAGCATATCGGATTCCGGAGCTCTCAAACACTTTTACAAATGGACTTTCTTGTACAACATGTGCCCCTGCATGTGTCCACGGGATGACAGCAAGGATAATTGCTAGGGATAAAATATAGAATAGAAATAAACGAATGATCATCGTTTTCATTGCTTTTGGAACAGCTTTCTGTGGATTTTTCGATTCACCTGCTGTAACGGCAATAATTTCTACACCGTAAAAAGAGAATATGGCCATAATGATTCCCATCCAAACTCCTTTTAATCCATTTGGAAAGAATCCATTATTATCAGTGTAATGGTTGAACCCCAATGCATTTGAATGTCCTATTCCCAACACTACTGATATACCAAAAATAATAAATAGAACAATAGCAACGACTTTTATCATGGCAAACCAGTATTCGATTGTACCAAAATTACCTACAGAACGACTATTAACGTATATAATAATAGCCCCAAAACCAAGTGTCCATAACCAAACAGGAATGACAGGAAACCAATACTGCATATAAATACCTACCGCAACGGCTTCACTGCCGATTGCGATTACCTGCGCTGCCCAATATGTGTATCGAACGATATATCCTACCAAGGGATTAATATACATTTCAGCATACGTTCCAAAAGAACCAGCCGTCGGGTGAACAACAGCCATTTCAGACAAACTAAACATCATAATGACAGCGATACATGCGGTTATAACATAACTAAGGAGTACGCCTGGTCCCGCATAGCCAATCGCTATTCCGCTTCCCATAAATAATCCGGTTCCAATTGCTCCTCCTATCGCAATCATTGTTAATTGACGATCTGTAAGAGCACGTTGTAACCCCTCTTCTTGTTTTATTAAGTGTTCAGTCATAAAGTAGCCTCCTTATTCGTTTTGAATTGAATATACGCTAATGTCCAATCTACACTTTTTCCTGCGATGATCATGCTTACAAAGGTAAGAATCAAATGGTTCAATCCATCTGTAACAAAGGTCAAAATAAGTACACACCCGTTTATCATCATCATTGTTTTTCCAATGGTTAATTGAGGATTAATTTTTGCAATCACGACACTGGCAATATCCAGGCCTCCTGTTGTACCTCCAGCACGAATGACCATTCCTATTCCAATCCCAGAAAACAATCCACCAAAAATACAGCCTAGTATAGGAGATGTGAAAGTAGGAAGATGTGATAAAAAGGTCAAAAATAAAGTTAGTGAACCCATTCCAACAAAACTAAGAAGAGTAAACGTAAAACCTGCTATGCGGTATCCAATTAAAAACAAAGGAATATTGAGAATGAAATAAATAACACCTAAAGGCGTAGATAGAAATTTAGCAAGTATGACTGCAATACCACCTAATCCTGGAGCAGTAATACCATTGGGTTTTTGCAAAATATAATAGGCACAAGCTACAAGCAAAGTACCAGCCAGAATAGCCGCCACATTTTTACTGTGTGATAAGCGCATGGGAAACAGCCTCAATTGTTTTTACGATTTCTTCTTCGGTGTTATAGAAATGAGGAGCAATTCTAATCACATCATTTCGGGCTGAGACGATTATCCCCTGTGATTTTAAATGTTGTTCCATAAACGTTGCATTTTTTACCCGTATCGCTGTATTGCTTCCTTTTTGATGAAGATCTAAAGGACTTACAATTTCTAACTGGTGTTTTTGTGCCGTTTCAATGCAAACTTTAGATAATTGCTTTAAGTACTTCTCGATGTGATTTACTCCGATCTGATTTAGCAATGAAATTCCTGCTTGAGCGGCATAAGCATTGATCATTGGTGGAGTACCTGTATCGAATCTTCTTGTTCCTTCTGCGTAATCTAAAATCTGATTTGTAAACGCAAACGGATTTTGACGACTAAACCATCCAGTTGTAAGAGGTTCTAATTTATTAGCTAGCTCTCTTTTAATGTATAAGAAACAAATTCCCGGAACTCCCAGTAAAAACTTTTGTGCACCTGCAGCTAATGCGTCAATATCACTTTCTTTAACATCTATTGGAACACTTCCAGCAGACTGATAGGCATCGACAAATATAAAAGATCCATTACTATGCGCTAGTTCTGAAAGTGATTTTAAATCCTGCTGAAAGCCGTTATAATAAGATACATGCGGAATAGAAGTCACGAGCGTTTTCGAATCAATAGAGCTTTCGTAAGATTCGAATGAAATGGTATGGTCTTTTTCTTGAGGTACGAACGTTACATCTGCGTTTCTTCTTTCATGAGATAACCAAACATGACCAATGCATGGAAAATCAATATCTGTTGTTACCACTTTATTACGTTCCTTTGAAAAAGGAAGAGCACTTGCAAATGCAGAGGCAGCATCAGACACACTAGATAAAACAGCTATTTCATCAGGGTATGCATTGATTAATCTAGCAAAATCTACTTTTGCATTCTGTACTTGATCCATCCAACCTAACCAGTCCATGCCGTTGTCAGTCCAGCTTGTAAGATAAGAATTGATGGCTTCTTTAACTGGTATACTAATGGCACTTTGTGAACAGCTAGATAAATGGATTGCGTTCGTTAGTGTAGGAAACAATTCTCGTTGCTCTTTAAAAGGGAAATTCATATGAGTTCTTCCTTTCTATATAAAAAATCTTTTTTTCAGTCAGGTTGAAGGGGGTGTATTTGTGAATTTATGGGTAGAAAAAGGAATTTGGGATCCATCATTATTTCAAAACTATGGAACTATGAAAACTTACTCAAAAGGTGCTTGTTTATTTTTTCAAAATCAGCCCTTAACCGACATATATCTCGTTATCTCTGGAAGAATAAGGTCCTATTTACTGTCTCCTTCAGGAGGAGAGCGGCACTTGTTTGTCGTAGGTCCAAAAAGTATGATAGGAGAATGCAATGTATGGTCGAAGAATACTTATGATTATTGTGCTACTACCTCAACCATCGTTGAGGCTATCAAAATACCAAAAGCAATCTTTCAAGATATTGTCAAGAGTACACCCGGTTTTTTTGAAAAAACCCTACAATCCATGAGTCAAAAACAAAATACTCTACTAATACAAACTCATTTAATGAGCTTTTCAAACATTGAAGAGCGGGTGATGTTTATATTAGTTCAGTTGGCAGAAGCGTATGGACAAAGTATCGGAGATACGATTATCATAACGATTCCATTTACACACCATGAGCTATCTCAGATTGTTGGAGCTTCTAGAGTAAGCGTTTCCAATGTTATGAACTCCTTGCAGGATAAGGGGATTATTAGTAAAGCAAATAAAAATTATATCATTCATTCATTGGCCCATCTTCAACCCGAAACCTTACAATTAGTTTAGCCAATAAAACATGAAGATTCTGTAAAGCATTTTACAAAAAATTCAGAATTTTAATATTTTAGTTATTCTAAATAAAATGAGAGTTTCTATCCGTTAGCAAGAGAGTTGTTCCCGATTCACTGCTTGAGATTGAAAAAGTCGCCGTTCCAATCGAAGTGGCTCTCATCTTTAACGTGTCACTAACGCAATCGGCCGAATAGGACTTCCGCTTCCTCCCGTAATTTTTAGTGGAGTTGCAATAATGATAGCTCCTCGTGGAGGCAATTGATCGACATTTGCTAGTTGAACAAGACCATAGCGATTGGCTTCATGCATATAGTGATGATTAGGAAATGGAGGATCAAATAGTGCGGCAATTCCTGCATCCGTTCCAACCGTTTCAACACCTACTCCTAGAATGTCGCGTTCGTTAGCAAGAAATTGTGATGCTTCCTTTGAAAAACCTGGAGTATGCGGCATACCATCTAAACCGATATTAAAGAATTTTTCAGGATCCTGCCCATATTTACCCCATCCCGAATATAAAATCACCCAAGATTGCTCTGGTATATGTCCATAATTCTGTTCAAAAGAAAGGATATCTTCTTTCGTCAATAGATAGTCAGGATTGGCAGCGCATTGCTCTTTCACATCAATTACACAACCCTCTCCTATCATATTTTTGATGGGAATTGTATCCACTCCGTCTCTTTCGCGCCCGGTAATCCAATGGTTAGGCGCATCAAAATGGGTTCCGACATGCTCTCCTGCGACAAAATCATTCCAATACCACCCCGGTCCTGCATCGTCATAATTCGATAATCGCAGATACTTAAATCCACTGGTATTGGAAAATGGCTCTGGTAATTTAATAACAGGTGTTTGTTCATTAAGAGGTTGAGCCAAATCAATCACTTCAATTTCCCCACTTATAATACCTTTTAGCATGTTAACTAGCATAATAATCTCCCCTTTGTTTGAAATCTAAAATAGTGTTCTACTCTTACATCCCTTTTTATAAACCGGCAATCAAGTATCCTGAGGTTGCATCTATCCTCTCACTCTAGCCGCGCCAAACAAATACGGCCATATCATCTACATACCTTACCTGAACCATCCGATTTGTTCTAATTTTAGATAATATCTTTTAATAATACTATTAACTAATTAACGTTAATCCTGAATGAGTACGGAAGGTGCAGAGCAATTATTACAAGAAATCCAACATTCATTTAAACTAGTAAAATAAAAAAAATCCAGCTCTGTTTGACTGGATTATTTTCTTTGAACATTCATGTGGGGTTTAATCATGTACTCGTTAGTTTTCCAAAGAACTATTTTCTTTTGTAACGTTAAAAACATTCCATCCATGAAAGTTCTACCAACAATAGTAATCATACTGCTGCGTATTTTTTTAGCACATCTGGCCTGCGGATGATAAACCTTCTTTTATTAATATCAATCAATTGATCATATTTCCATTTTTTTATGATTTTATAAACGGTGATCCGGGTCAGACCTGCATAATCAGCCAATTCCTGCTGAGTAAGGTTAATTTCATTCGTTTGGCATGAATCCATTAATTGGAGAAGTGAAAAAGCTACTTGCTGTTCAGATGTAACCGTTCCCAAAATAATTCCGTCTAAAAGAATTTTTACTTTTTGAATAGCTGAGTTAGCAAAAAGAAGAAGGAAATCGGGGTACGTATTCATTAAATTTTTGTATTGATCAATTGTAAAATAGTAGACAACTGAGTCTTCTATTGCTATTGCAGAAGAAAAGTAAGGCATTTGGTCGATTGCCTGCTCACCAATCAAGAATCCTGATCCCCTAATATCCAAAATTCTCTCTCTTCTCTCTGATGTAGGAGTCAAAATTTTGATGAGCCCTTTATTTATAAAATAAAATCCTTTTCCGATATCACCTTGCTTATATAGAATTGATTTTCTCTTTACGAATTTCCTTTCCCCATATCTTAAGTAGGACTCCCATGAATTTAAGTTCTCTTTTTGTTGAGGGACCGCATGTACCCATGTAGCCTCCTTTGTACTGTAGTTGCAGTTTGCTTCAAAAGATAAAGTGGAATCATTCTTAAAAATAGATTCGATACGATCGATATCAAGAAGATAGATCGATCGATTGCCGATGTAAATCAAATCCTTTTTAAGCCACTGTTTCAGAATCTTATAGATACTGATACGAGAGGTTCCGATGTATTGTGCAAGTGAAGTTTGGTTTATGGGTATTTGGGAACTTCCATATTTGTGGTGAAGCTTATGCAGAAAATGCGCTATTTGCAATTCCACTGGGCTGTTTAATAAGGAGACGGTTTCAGCAAGTAAACGGATCTTTTGGATCAGTGAATTCATATACAGTATTCTTACAGATTCATGCTCTTTGTACATTTCTTGGAAAGTTTCATTTGAAAAGTAATAAAGAATGGACTTTGTTTCGGTAATGGCCGTTGTCATATATGGTTTTTCTAGAAATCCCTGCTCACCAATCAGAAAACCTTCAGGAATATAGTCGACGATTCTCTCAATTCCTTGATCGGAGAGAATTTTGATTGTCACCTTACCTTCTGCTAAATAATAAAAACCTGCTCCAAGCTCCCCCTGCCGATATAATAATTGATTTTTTTTTAGGTCACGCTTTTGGCCATAGAGTAAATAGGGCTTCCATTGATATCGAAGTAGGTTTTCCATTTTTTCACCCTTTCAACAATTAGCAGAAAAGAAGGAATAATCTAATAATACATCCAGTTTATATTATATTGAATTTTTATTATTTATCAAGAAAGTATTTTCCCCTAAGTGCACAATGATCGCTGTAAATATTCTTAATATTCGTTAAATAGTTTATATATTTAATCGCTAATCCACTTTAAAATGATTGAAAAAGGAGTGATGTTATGAAAGAAATCCGATTCCATGGGCGTGGTGGACAAGGTGCGGTGATGGCTTCTGAACTTCTTGTTCATGCCCTTGTTCATAAAGGCAATTATGGACAATCGATTCCCGCTTATGGGTTTGAACGGCGTGGGGCACCCCTGCAGGCATTTGTAAAACTTGATAATAAACCAATCAGGGAACGTGTTCAGGTCTATCAACCTGATGGCATTATTGTCTTGGATCAATCGCTAATGACACAAATTCCTGTGTATGAAGGATTGAAAGATAACAGTTTTGCTGTGGTTAACTCTAGCAAACAGTTGGATTTTGCGAATTCGCCACAAGAACTCCAACTTATGGCTTCAGTTAATGCGAATCGGATAGCCTTAGATATTTTCAATGCACCAATTACAAACACAATTTTGTTAGGCGCGTTTGCCGCCGCTACTGAATTGGTTGAGTTAGACTCCTTAAAACAGGCTATTAGCGATTTTTTTCCTGAAAAAATTATTGATAAAAACTTAAAAGCTGTAGAACGAGGATTTAAGGAAGTTTGTGTAATCAGGAAGTCAAATGTCTTAACGAAAGCGAAGTGATTGAGTTGAAACTAACAATAAAACTGAAGCAAATTTATAAAGAAACAGGTGATGACGTTGCATCTGTCGGAAGAGGTTTATACGTTGTAAATACTGGATTATGGCGCTATCAACGACCGGTAACAGATCCTGATTTATGCAAAAGATGTTCAGCCTGCTATATGTATTGTCCGGTTGGCTGCAAAATTGAATTATCAACACATTATGATACGGATTTAGATTGGTGTAAGGGTTGCGGGATATGTGCCGAGGTATGTCCGGCGAATGCCATTAAAATGTATGAAGAAAGGGGTGACGAATAGATGGGAAAAGTTAGTGTACTAAACGGGAACAAGGCGGCTGCATATGGTTCAAAATTAGCGAGAGTAGAATTGTTAGCTGCCTATCCGATCACTCCGCAAACTCCTCTTGTAGAGTATTTGGCAAATTTTGTATCAGAAGGAGAAATGGATGCGGATTTGGTTGAGGTTGAAAGTGAGCATTCGGCCTTGAGCGTTCTTCAAGGAGGTGTATTGGCAGGTGCAAGAACTTTCACAGGAACAAGTTCGCAAGGGCTTGCCTTAATGTATGAACCCTATATCAGAACAAGTACCATGCGGATGCCTATTGTCATGGCTTTGGTTACGCGAGAAGTGATTTCTCCACAAACCGTTTGGGGCGGCCAACAAGATGCGGTTACGGTTAGAGAGGCCGGATGGATCCAAATATGGTGTGAATCAGTACAAGAGATTCTTGATTCTGTCATTCAAGCTTATAAGATTGCGGAAAACAAAGAAGTCTTGTTGCCTGTAAATATCTGCTATGATGGTTTTTCGTTATCCCATATGGCTGAGAGGGTGGAAATCCCAGATCAGGAAGCTGTCGATCGATTTCTACCGAAACCCGATATTACCCATTTAAAATTAGATCCTGCTGCCCCCATGTCTGTTGACCCACTAACTGCAGGTCCCATGCTAACAGAATTCAGACATAAGCAAGTGAAAGCTATGAACAGGGCTAAGGAAGTCATTAAAGACGTCCACCAGGAATGGAAGGAACTTTTCAATCGCGAATATGGCGGCCTTATTGATACGTATCAGATGGAAGATGCGGAAATTGCTATGATTTGTTTAGGTAGTCCGGCAGGTACAACAAGAGTCGTTATAGATCAAATAAGAGAACTGGGTATCAAGGTCGGGATGGTACGCATTCGAGTGTTGCGGCCATTTCCTTCGGAAGAGATCCGTGAGGCACTCGCCAATGTAAAAGCGATTGGGGTAATCGATCGAAATGTTTCATTTGCTGCTGGTTATGGTGTTAGCTACTTGGAGCTGAAGCAAGCGTTTGGAGGCATGAGCATGCCGCCCATCTTAGATTTCATTGGTGGTTTAGGCGGTAGCGACGTCACCCTTGAGAATATACGTGAAGCAATTCTCCTCACTCAGCATGTATCCAGCGGAGGAAAGTGGAAGGATGTAACTTGGTTTGGACTAGATGAGATAGATCTCGTACAAATAAATGTCAGTAGGTTAGAGAAATTGAGTAAAATAGGCGGTTATGAAACGGTAAAAGGGGTGCTTAGCTAATGGGAGTCCATAATGGAGAGAGAGACAATTCAAACTATTCAACGATACCTAAAGGAGCAAAACCAACACTTGAAAAGAATGACTCCTTTTTCACCAGGAAACGGTTTGATTTTATTTTTAAAGAAGAAAAACAACTGAAAGAGGCATATAAGGAAATCACGAAAGTTGAAGACTTATTGTCCCCCGGCAATTCAGCCTGTCTTGGATGTCACGCCGAATTAGCCTTACGGACCACACTGCGCGTGCTTGGACCAAATACCATACTCGCGATTCCACCGGGTTGTATGGGTGGAATTGGAGTTGTAGGTTTCCAAGGAGGAGCAGGTACGAAAATTCCCGTTTTCTTTCCACTGTTAGACAATACGTCGGCAATGCTTGCAGGAATCAAGCGTGCATACCGCAGGCAAGGGCGGGATGATATTAATGTGGTCGCATTTGCGGGTGATGGCGGGACGGCCGATGCTGGTTTCCAATCCCTTTCCGGCGCTGCAGAGCGGGGAGAAAATATAATCTACATCTGCTACGATAATGAAGCTTATATGAATACTGGGGTTCAGCGCAGCGGAACCACGCCTAAATGGTCCTGGACACAAACAACACCTGTTGGTGAAGTAAGCCGAGGAAAGTCCCAAAAGGGCAAGGATATGCCGATGATTATGGCTCAGCATGGTATTCCCTATGTGGCAACTGCAAACCCTTCCTACATGCCGGATTATATTGAGAAGTTAAAAAAGGCTATGCAAGTGAAAGACGGGATGGCCTATATTCACTTATATTCAGCCTGCCCAACGGGTTGGAAGTTTCCAACCGAGAAGACCATTGAAGTCGGGAAGCTGGCTGTAGAGACCAATTTGTATCCATTGTGGGAATGCGAAAATGGAAAGTTTCGAATTACCCACAAGGAGAGAAAAAAACGACCAATTGGGGAGTATACCCAATCGATGCAAAAATATCAGCATTTAACAGAACATAATCTTTTGGAATTGCAAGAAGCGGTTGATAATAATTATAGAAGGTTGGAAAAGCTATGCAAAATGTAGCGAAAGACCATTCTAGTTTTCTAGTCGAAATTGAAGCAACTGCACACGCTTGGAGAATGCCTTTTGTTGCTCTTTTTGAAAAGCTATTTCGTGCTGGTGATGCAGTTCGGATAGGTAAAACCACGCTTTTTGTGAAAGATCATGCAGGTAATGTTCTCCATCAGGAGTATTATGGAAAATCACGCAAAGAAGCCTGGTATAGAAAACTTGAAATTGAACAAAAGATGACATCCATAAATAAAGAAGAATTTTTGAAATGGCTGACAGATAATAAGTGAGTATTTGATAAAAAACTTGGGAGGCTGTTGGAATGGTACAAAACACTGAAAACCTGATAGTTAATTGGGGTGACACAGATATGGCGGGGATCATCTATTATCCCAATTATTTTAAATGGTTTGATATAGGCAGCCTTCGGTTGCTTCAAAAAATCGGACTCCCCCCCAGAGAACTCATGTCCGAACAAAAAATCAGCTTTCCACTAATTGATGCGGGTTGTACTTGCTATAAACCGCTTTATTTCAACGATGAAATTCGTGTAGAAACAAAGATCATCGAAGTGAATAACAAAACATTCAAGTTGGAGCATGAGGTTTATCGGGGAGATGAATTAACCGGAAAAGGACATGAAGTACGGGGATGGGTTAGCTTTTCTGAAGAAAAAATCAAAGCCTATCCTATCCCTAAGGATGTGAGAAAGAAATTAACTCAAGTAGAAATAGAAGTTTAATATGAATAATTTCATGGCGAGTCGATGAGACGTATGACATACCACAGGGACGTTTCTAATGGTTTTTAATGTGGTTTTTGCCACCTGAACCGTCCCCATGGTCTTTTCCAATTAGTTAGGCATAAAAAATACACCTCATATAGGTGCTGGTTTCTTTAATAGAATGATGCTGTTGGGATTCCTACTTAAAATCTTTCGATGTAAAATCAAGCGTTAAAACTCTAACATGTTTTTCTTGATCAGGTTGGCTCATCATTTTAGTTGCTAATTCTGGTTTTCGAAAACAAAATAATTCTTTGTAAAATCCAAACTTATTAAAAATTTCTGGTCTTACCGAATGTATTCCACATCTATTATTATGTAAATCATAAAATGCTAGCCCTTAATAAACTCAGTCTTGATAATTTTAAACGTTGCCTCGGCAACTGCGTTGTCATAAGGACACCCTTACATACTTAAAGAACGTTGAATATTAAATGTCTCTAATTCTTCTTCTATTTGCTTATTGTCAAATTCTCTTCCACGGTCGGTATGGAATACTTGTATTTTACGATGATTCCCTCTTAATAGATGCAAAAGCACGATAGACCAGTGCTGCATCCTTATTCGGTCCTATGCTGAACCCAATAATTTCTCGGTTAAAGAGGTCAACATGTCCTTGTTTTTTTTCGACTTTAATCTTACGAGTCCATAATTTTGGCGACTCTCATGAAAGATAGTCATAATTAATGTTGTAATATCATCCTCTAAAGCCCTTTCTTTTGCTTCATAATTAGTAGGTACTTCGTGGGAGTTATAGGACTTTGCACATTGCTGATATTAAGTATTTGTGTTGGTTATTTTTAATCACATTTACTTTCGTCCTAGTAACAGCACGGCTTGCTTTAAAATATCGTTCTCCATTTGTAGCTCTTTATTTTCTTTTCTAAGCTTAGCTAGTTCTTTTTGTTTCAGGTGTTTGAGTGTCCGTGAATGATCCAGAAGTTTGAATTTGACTTACCCACCTATCTAAAGACGCGGGAGTAAGGTCCTACTCTCGAAATAATATCTTAATCTCGCAGTATGCTTTGAGGCATTGTGCTGCTACATGCTTCACAGCTTTACCTCTTCTTCTGATAACGCACCTCTTCTTGCCATAATTCCACTCCTAAGCGTAAGATTTAGCACGTACGATTTTGGTGTTTGGAATCTTATGCGAAGTAAACAAAAAAGACTTCCAACAAATGTTGAAAGCCTTGATGTATAAGGATTCTCTCCTTACTAGTGATACCGGTGGTCGGGGTCGAACCGACACTCCAGAAGGAACACGATTTTGAGTCGTGCGCGTCTGCCAATTCCGCCACACCGGCATAATAAAAAATTTCATAGAAAAACTATGAAATTTTAGTTGAGATTCATTTAACAGGGGCAGTAGGAATCGAACCCACACTGAAGGTTTTGGAGACCTTAGTTCTACCTTTAAACTATGCCCCTAAATGGTGGAGGGGGACGGATTCGAACCGCCGAACCCGGAGGGAGCGGATTTACAGTCCGCCGCGTTTAGCCACTTCGCTACCCCTCCACATATAAAAACAAATAATAAAACTGGAGGAGGAAGAGGGATTCGAACCCCCGCGCGGTGTTACCCGCCTGTCGGTTTTCAAGACCGATCCCTTCAGCCAAACTTGGGTATTCCTCCAAAAATATAAGTTGAAGTCTTTGGTAGCGGCGGAGGGGATCGAACCCCCGACCTTACGGGTATGAACCGTACGCTCTAGCCAGCTGAGCTACACCGCCATAATATCATCTTTAAATTAATTGGTGGAGTCTAGGGGGATCGAACCCCTGACCTCCTGCGTGCAAAGCAGGCGCTCTCCCAGCTGAGCTAAGACCCCAAACTATTTTAAACAAAAACTGGTCGGGAAGACAGGATTCGAACCTGCGACCCCTTGGTCCCAAACCAAGTGCTCTACCAAGCTGAGCTACTTCCCGTTAAAGTGCGCCCTGAGAGATTCGAACTCCCGACCTTTTGATTCGTAGTCAAACACTCTATCCAGCTGAGCTAAGGGCGCATATATGGTATTAATTAACTTAAGTGGTGCCGAGGACCGGAATCGAACCGGTACGGTAGTCACCTACCGCAGGATTTTAAGTCCTGTGCGTCTGCCAGTTCCGCCACCCCGGCACTTTTGGAGCGGAAGACGGGATTCGAACCCGCGACCCCCACCTTGGCAAGGTGGTGTTCTACCACTGAACTACTTCCGCAATTATGGTGAGTCGTTTTGTTTTCGCAAAAAACTTTGGTGCGGGTGAAGGGAGTCGAACCCCCACGCCTTGCGGCGCCAGATCCTAAGTCTGGTGCGTCTGCCAATTCCGCCACACCCGCATATTTTATCTAAAAATTAAAGTGGTGCCGGCGAGAGGACTTGAACCCCCAACCTACTGATTACAAGTCAGTTGCTCTACCAATTGAGCTACCCCGGCGTAATGTATGAGTGGTATATATGGTGGAGGATGACGGGATCGAACCGCCGACCCTCTGCTTGTAAGGCAGATGCTCTCCCAGCTGAGCTAATCCTCCATATAAAAACC
>NZ_JBJORY010000015.1:0-98138 GCF_046562815.1 Neobacillus sp. 204 | reverse complement strand
TGTCCGAAGTTAGCACGACTTCGGACATGACCTTGCTTTTTGGCACTTCCTTGTCCGAAGTTAGTTCGACTTCGGACATGACCTTGCTTTTTGGCACTTCCTTGTCCGAAGTTAGTTCGACTTCGGACATGACCTTGCTTTTTTTGGCACTTCCTTGTCCGAAGTTAGTTCGACTTCGGACATGACCTTGCTTTTTTGACTCTACCTTGTCCGAAGTTAGCGCAACTTCGGACATGACCTTGCTTTTTTGACTCTACCTTGTCCGAAGTTACCGCGACTTCGGACATGACTTTGCTTTTTAAGCTTTACTCTATCCAAAGTTAGCTCAGCTTCAATCACAGCCTCGCATTTTAACTTTGCCTTTTCGGAAGTGGAACCGATATTTTAAACTGCCTCTATTTATGGTAAGGTTCACCGTATCATAAACAGTTACGTTTAAATTGCAAAGATTTCATTCACACATAAAACTGACGAAATCCATTTACCAAGACATTAGTTGCTAACCACATAGCCAGAACATCTTCAACACCTAAGCAATCCCTCCACAGACACAATCGTTATTTGGCGCGGTTTAGAATCTCTTTTCCTTTTGGATACATCGGCTGCCTTAAATCAGCCTTACTGGTGACACCGAAGTGGCGGTCCCCACGAATCCCCCCAAACTCAAGATTTACTTCTGATATTCTTCTAGTTACAAATGTCTCTGAATCATCTGCAATTAATACCGCCTTTATTTTTACCTACACTTTTTCCAAATAGAAAACTCATTTCCTTACAAACATTTCCTATTAATTCTTATTCTATAAATAATACATTAAAACTACAGTTGGACTTCACTGCTTGGTGTATTAAATTTACAAACTACTGGTAATGTATGGTAAAATTCATTTAATCAATTAATTCCAATACAAAGAAGGTGTTTACATTTGTCCTCTGAAAAAGAAGTGAATCTTTATTTTGTTCGGCATGGGGAGACCCATTTTAATGTAGAGAAACGATTACAGGGATTTTGTGATTCACCACTTACAGATAACGGAATTGCACAGGCTAAATCTGTAGGAATCGGTTTATCTGAATTAGAATTTAAAGCAGTATATGCCAGTGAAAGCCAGAGAGTAGTAGATACGGCTAGGTATGCCATAGGCCATCGAAACATCCCCATTATTACTGATCCACGTCTAAAGGAAATGAACTTTGGTGTTTTGGAATCCCTTTTACAAACGGAAATTCTAGCTCAATATGGGAATATCCTAGAGACATTATTTAGTCTTAATGACCTAAATATGTCAGCACCTGAAGGAGAATCCTACTTACAGCTTTTTTCACGAACAAGCTCTGCTATCAATGAGATCATTCATAAACATAAAAATGAGGGTGGGAATGTTCTAGTATTCTCACATGGGGTCACAATCGGCAACTATTTAATGCAATTAGCAAAAATGAGGAGTTATACTCACCATGAAAATTGTAGTGTTTCTGTGGTCAAATATTTAAACGGTGAATTTTATGTAGACAGGATTGCTGACACTTCTTTTAGAAATAAATACTACCTAAAGTAAAATGATCGACCTGAACCCATAAGACATCACCCTTTTCGGGCTTTATGAACCGCTCTTATCGACCTTCATTCAGACAGCTTCAGTTTTTTTCCCTACCCCTTTCCGAATGCGGCTTGCATTCAGACAAGATCTGGGTCTAATTAGAAAAAGATTATCATATTTATTTTTATTGAATCTTTTGTAGTTAGGAGGGAACTTATGCCCTATTCACAAGATCCAGTTATGAAACCACATCTAACGACACGTAGTTTACATCCTGAAAGTCAAGAAACACCCATTCAGTTTATAGAAACTGATATCATGAATAATCATTTATTTTATAGACAAAACCACTTTTCTTATCCTTCTCTTTCTTATTCCAACTATTGGCTTCCGATAAATGGCTCTGTATTAACCCAAAAGCTGCTTTCCATGCAAGATCTTCTTCAACTTCCATCGAAAACGGTTAAAGTAATCCTTGAATGTGCAGGAAACAAACGTAGTTTTTTTGACCCTAAAGTATTTGGAGAACAATGGGAAAAGGGTGCCATTAGCCAAGGTTATTGGAAAGGAGTTCCGCTGCGAACCCTCCTTGAACTAGCTGGAATAAGAGAAGGGGCAAAAGAAGTGATTGTAGAAGGATATGATTACGGAAAAAGGACCGACTTAGATTCCATTTTCACTTACGCCAGGAGTTTACCTATTGAAAAGGCACTTCATCCTGATACCATTATTGCTTATGAATATAATAATCAACCAATTCCGTTTAAGCATGGTTATCCATTAAGATTAATCGTTCCACAATGGTATGCTATGGCTTCCGTTAAATGGATTAAGCAAATAACTATTACTGATTCAAAATTTAAAGGACCATTCCAGTCCATTGACTATGTTTATTATCCACATAAAGAGAGTAACAAAGATGCTATACCCGTCACAAATATAAATGTTAATTCTACCATACAAAAACCCTTAGATATGGATGTTCTTAATACTGGTAAGCACTTAATTAAAGGTATTGCTTGGACAGGGAAAGGTTATATAACAAGGATAGAAGTCAGTACAGATAATGGGCAAACGTGGTCAAATACGAAAATCGAAAATAAAAATGCCGATGTTTATGACTGGGTTTCTTGGTCATATGAATGGTCTATATTAGAGAAAGGTGAATACACCATTTTGTCGAAAGCAACAGATTCTACTAATAGAATTCAGCCAACAACACCATTTTGGAATAAAAAAGGCTATGGATACAATGCAATAGATAAAATTAAGGTAAAGATAGAATGATACTTCAAAAAGCTGCCTGGAATGACCGGCAGCTTTTTGAAGTAGTTATACTAAATAATCCATCAGTTTTTCTTTTGGCTGGCCAAAGATTTCTGCTTCAAGCCTCCGTCCGGTCGGGGTAGCCGCCAAACCGCCTTCGGCTGTTTCCCTTAACGCAGAAGGCATTGACTGTCCGATCGCATACATGGCACTAATGACTTCGTCACATGGAATCCGGCTGGTTACACCGGCAAGGGCCATATCGGCTGCTGTCAAAGCATTCGATGCACCCATTGCATTCCGTTTCACGCAAGGCACTTCAACGAGGCCGGCAACCGGGTCGCAAACAAGACCCAGCATATTTTTTAAGGTGATGGCCATCGCTTCTGCTGATTGCTTAGGCGTACCGCCAGCCATTTCAACAATTGCAGCTGCTGCCATACCTGAAGCCGAACCTACCTCTGCTTGGCAACCGCCTGCAGCCCCTGAAATGGATGCATTGTTTGCAACGACAAATCCAAACGCCGCTGCCGTAAATAAAAATTCAATCATTTCCTGCCTAGTTGGATTGAGTTTATCCTTTACCGCAAATAATGTACCCGGGACAACTCCAGCCGAACCGGCAGTTGGCGTGGCACAAATGATTCCCATAGCTGCATTCACTTCATTCGTGGCAACGGCCTTGCTCACCGCATCTAACAGCAATGTGCCAGTGAGAGACTTTCCGCTCTTAATATAGTTTTGCAGCAATACTGCATCTCCGCCTGTGAGTCCTGTGCGTGATTTTACTCCATTTAACCCTCGATCAATAGCCCGTTCCATTACCGTCAGGTTTTGATCCATTTTAGAAATCACTTCCTCACGGGAAAGGCCAGTAACTTCCACTTCCTGACGAATCATAATTTCGGCTATTTTAACCTGATGTTGTTCCGCCAGTGAAACAAGTTCAGCTACATTACGAAACATAACATTTCCCCCTGAATCTTCTATTCATTTATGTTTAGTGCCTGAGAACACTATTATTCAACCATACGAATTACACTTAAAACGTTATCCAGCTTTTGCAGCTCGCTCACCAACTGGTTATTTATCTTTTCATCGGACTCAATGACCATTATGGCCATGTCGCCTTTATCTTTCCTGGCTACTTCCATATGGCCGATGTTTATTTTATTTTGCGAAAAAACAGTTGTTACCGAGCTGATGACTCCAAAACGATCATTATGCATGACCAGTATTGCAGGGTCACCCGATAATTTAAGTTGGAAGGAGTTGATTTCTGTTATTTCAATGGATCCTCCGCCAATCGAGATACCTATTATCTCCAACTCTTTATCTTCAGCAAAAAGATTTATCTTTACTGTATTTGGATGTTCTGTAACAGCTTCTTCCTCTTGAAAGATGACCTCCATACCCGATTGTTCCGCTATTTCCAATGCCTCGGGAATCCGCTCGTCGAACGTATCAAAATCCAATAATCCCGCAACAAGAGCTAAGTCTGTTCCATGTCCTTTATATGTCTTGGCAAATGAACCATAAAGCGAGAGGACGGCCCTCTTCGGCTGGGTCTCGAACAGGGTTCGGGCAACGCGGCCAATCCGGACTGCACCAGCAGTATGTGAACTGGAAGGCCCAATCATAATCGGACCAATGATTTCAAATGCTGATCGAAATTTCATTGTTTTCACCTGAGTTCTATGATTATTCTTTACTTAGATGTTACGTTTGCTTTCTTGGCATCCGGCCATTAAGAAAAAATAGGGACAATTTATAAAAACTGTCCCTATTCTGATATTAAAGTTTACATTGCTTTCTTATCTGTCAGATTTTCCGCTTGGAGTTCTGCAGGCACACGCTTGTTTATTCCAAAAGCATAAAAGCTGATTGCCACAATAGCCAGGAAGACGATACCAGCGATTAGTGAAACACGAGTGTCTTCGTTGAACCACATACCAACAAGCACCGCTGTCAGATAGGCAATTGTCACATAGTTAGTGACAGGCGCAAATGGCATTTTGAATGGATGGCTGGCCATTTTATCAGCATGGACTTTCCTAAACTTGATTTGGCTAATCAGAATGACAAACCAAGGAACCATCCCTGGAAGGACACTTGAAGCATAGACGTACACAAACAGTTTTTCTGGTGCAATGAAACTTAAAACAACGCCAACGCCAAGTCCGATCAGAACGCCAATGGTACCGAATAAAGGCACACCGCTACTTGAAACCTTCGCAAACGCTTTTGGAGCTTGTCCATTGACTCCAAGAGTATAAAGCATGCGCCCTGCGCTGTAGATCCCGCTGTTGCAGCCAGACATTGCAGCTGTGATAACAACAAAGTTAATGATTCCGGCTGCAGCTGTAATACCGATTTTTGCAAAAGTTGCTACGAACGGGCTTCCGAGAGAAGACAATTGATCCCATGGATAAACTGTGACAATAACAAAAATTGCGCCAATATAGAAAACGAGGATACGCCAGATTGTACTTTGAATCGCGTTTCTTATCGTTTTCTGAGGATCTTTCGCTTCACCGGCTGTAATGCCGATAAGTTCCACACCTTGATACGCACCAACAACAAGTGATAGGGCAAAGAGGAAACCTTTCACCCCGCCAGTAAAGAAGCCGCCATTTTTCCAGAGGTTTGATAGGCCGGTCGCTTCTCCTCCGTTGCCAAAGCCGAAGAATATAAGGCCGAAACCTGCAACAATCATCAATACAATCGTAACTACTTTAATCAATGCAAACCAAAATTCGAATTCACCAAATGATTTAACTGAAATAAAGTTTGCCGCTCCAAGGATAACCATCGCGATTAGGCCTGGAATCCACGCAGGAAGATCTGGAAACCAATACTGCATATATGTGCCGATTGCAATAACTTCCGCCATACCGACAACTACCCACTGGAACCAGTTACTCCAGGCAGTCATATATCCCGCTAATGGATGGATATACTTATATCCAAATGTTGCAAATGAACCTGTACTTGGTTCCAAATAGAGCATTTCGCCCATGGCGCGCATAATCAAATATAGAAAAATCCCCGTGATTCCATAAGCGAGCATGACGGATGGACCCGTCCAGCCTATTGTGCTGGATGATCCCATAAATAGACCTACACCAATTGTTCCGCCCAAAGCAATCATCTGTATATGGCGTGAACTTAAGCCCCTGCTCAATTCCTTGTTTGCCATTTCATTTCCTCCTCTGTACTGCTTATTGTCAAATTTCAAGCAAGATACATAAACACCCTTTGTTCACATTTTGTTAGGACAAGAAAAACTAGAATAGCATAATCCCCACGAAGTAGTCCACCCGAAAAATACAATTGTCTTTTTTAAACGGATGGATTATAATAGTTTCGTAGACGGAAGCTTATTCTCATTATCCATTTTTCAGAAATTAAAAGGCTAACGCAAGCTCCCTAAAAGGAATGCCTAATTTCTCTGATAAATTTTCCAGCATATCTTTTGTCATACGATCAAGATCGTATTGTGGATTGAAATCCCATTCTTCACGTGCGGCAGATGCATCAATGCTATTTGGCCATGAGTTTGCAATACCTTGCCGTACAGAGTCAACATCGTATGAGATTTCAAATTCAGGAATGAATTTCCTAATTGATGCAGCAATTTGTTCCGGCTCAAAGCTCATCGCAGTGATGTTAAATGCATTGCGGTGCTTCAATCGTGAAGGGTCAGCCTCCATCAATTGAATGATTGCATCGATTGCATCTGGCATATACATCATATCCATATAGGTTCCTTTGCCAATGAAAGATGTATATTTCTTGTTTTTAAGAGCTTCATAGTAAATATCTACTGCATAGTCGGTTGTTCCCCCACCTGGAAGAGTCTTGTACGAAATCAGACCAGGGAACCTTACTCCGCGTGCGTCTACACCGTATTTTGTGAAATAGTAGTCGCAAAGCAATTCTCCGGCTACCTTGGTTACACCATACATAGTGGTAGGCCTTTGAACCGTATCCTGAGGTGTCATTTCTGCTGGTGTTTCCGGTCCGAAAGCAGCGATGGAGCTTGGTATAAAGAGTTTCAGGTTTAGCTCTCTGGAAACTTCAAGTGCGTTCATAAGACCGCCCATATTCAGGTCCCATGCGAATTTTGGTTTTGTTTCTCCAACTGCCGACAGTAGGGCGGCAAGATGCATGAGGGTGTCAACTTCATATTTTTTGCAAAGTCCTAGCATTGCTTCGTAATCCATTACATCAAGGATTTCAAATATACCTCCTTCGATGACTGGATTGCCTTCGATCTGGCGAATATCTGTTGCAATAACGTTTTCTGTTCCATACATTACTCTGAGACGGTGTGTCAATTCAGAACCGATTTGGCCTAGACTGCCAGTAATAAGAATTTTTTTCATTTGACGGGACCTCCTGAGGTTTCTTCTATCATTTTTCAACTGATGCAAGTATTCTGTTATTCTTTATAAAAATTTAAACGATTAGATAATAGACAATTCTTTGCCTATTTTTTCATAGACTGCCAGAACTTTATCCAGCATTTCCTTGGTATGCGCAGCAGTAGGCATATTTCTAACCCTGCCAGTACCTCTAGGAACCGTTGGAAAGGTGATCGATTTTGCATAAACGCCTTCTTCCATCAGCCTGCGAGAAAATAATTGGGTAAGATCTTCTTTTCCTATGATGCATGGGGTAATTGGCGTTTCGGAATGGCCAATATCGAAACCAAGTTTCTTTAAGCCTTCTTTTAGATATCTTCCGTTTTCCCAAAGCTTTTCAACTTTTTCTGTCGATTCGGTCATAATATTGATCGCTTCAATACTTGCCGCCGCATCCCCCGGAGTCAATGAGGTTGAAAACAGGAACGGACGTGCCCGAACTTTCAACCAGTCAATCAGCTGCTCTGTACCTGCTACATATCCGCCTACGACGCCAATCGCTTTTGAAAGGGTCCCAATCTGCAGATCAATTCGGTCTGAGAGGCCAAAATGCTTGACTGTACCGGCACCGTTACCCATTACACCTGAGCCATGAGCATCATCTACATAGGTGATTAAACCAAACTCATCAGCAATTTCAACGATTTCCGGAAGCTTCGCTACATCACCGTCCATTGAGAAAACTCCGTCCGTGATGTACATGACTTTTTCGTACAAACCGCTTTCAACTGTTTCTTTCGCAACTCGGCGCAAATCGTCCATGTCCTGATGTTTGACGCGGATAATTTTTGCTCCTGATAATCTGCATCCATCAATTATCGATGCATGGTTCAATTCATCGGAGAGAATTGCATCCTTCTTTGTCATCAGGGCTGAAATGGCACCCATGTTGCAATTGAACCCGGATTGGAACGCAATTGCAGCTTCGGTATGCTTGAACTTGGCAATTGTTTTCTCTAATTCATTATGAATTGTCAGCGTACCATTGATGGTACGGACCGCACCAGCCCCCAACCCATACTCTTCGATTGCTTCATGCGCTTTTTGCTTCATTCTTTCATTATTGGCAAGGCCAAGATAGTTATTGGATGACATATTGATTAATGATTTGCCATTGATGGTAACTATAGGGCCGTTGGGTCCTTCTATAGAGTCAATGACATTGTAAAGGCCGTTTTCCCGCAACTCGTTCAGTTGGGGTGTTAAGAAGTCCTTTAAAACCTTTTTTGCCAAAATAATTCCTCCTTTTAAATTACCTCACTCAGGATTCTTCACATAACACCTACTCGTGTTTTTTCATCGGGAAAATTATTATAAAGTCAACCAACTTGAAAGCGATTCCAAACTGGCGCCAAAAAAAAGCAATTATATCTCGATAAATAATTACTCCCGAAATTTTTCAATCCTACTTTTGAACGCATGATGCTATGCAATGGAATTGAAAGTGTAATAATAAGCTAGTTTAGTTGATTCTTCTCTCAACCGTTTTAGCAATATATAGATTCCTATATTTCAGTGTTATTCTATAATTATGTTGAAAAACTGTCAATACTATTAAAAAAAACTAATCATTCAGACTAATGTCCTCCTATTAAAGAGACATAGATGACAATAGACAGAAGTACACCCTTAAAGAAAATTTCCATTAAAAATTTTTACATCCTTCTGAGAATCAAAATTGGAGCAATTACCTCTACTTTCCATTATTCCAATCTCTTTCAATATAAAAGAGAAATTAGAGGAGAATGGTCGAGGGTTTGTACCCCTGTTCAACATAAAACCCCCACTTCAAAGAAGTGAGGGTTACTGCCCATAAAAGCCTACCATATTTGTAAGTTTAAGTTTATACTAATAAACTTAGTAATAGAACAAATCCTAATCCAGATACCGAAATAATCGTCTCAAGTAATGTCCAAGTGGCAAATGTTTCTTTCATACTTAAACCAAAATACTCTTTAAACATCCAGAACCCAGCATCATTAACGTGTGAGGCTATCAAGCTGCCTGCTCCGGTTGCAAGTACAACTAAAGCTAGGTTTACATCGGTTTGACCCAACATAGGAATAACTAAACCAGCAGTTGTTAATGCTGCAACAGTTGCAGACCCTAAAGAAATACGTAAAATTGCTGCGATGATCCATGCAAGTAGAATCGGTGAAATGGAAGTTCCTTTAAATAATTCGGCTACATAGTCACCTACATGGCCATTAATTAATACTTGTTTAAAGGCACCGCCGCCCCCAATGATTAAGAGCATCATGCCAATGTGTGTAATTGCTTCTGTACAAGAATCCATTACATTTTTGATCGGTATCTTTCTTGCCAATCCCATTGTATAAATAGCAAATAATAAAGAGATCACCATGGCAGGGGATGCACCGCCAACAAAACGGATAATAGCAATTAAAGTATTATCTGCAAATCCCATTGTTTTTTGAAGTAACGTAATAATGGTAGCAATCGACATTAAAATAACAGGAAGCATTGCGGTAAATACACTGATTCCAAATCCAGGTGTGTCTTCAAGTTTAAATGTTTTTTGTTCACCTAAAGAGGCAATATTACCAGTTTTTGAAAATGAATCCGGTACCAATTTTTTAGCTAGCTTTGTAAATAAAGGTCCAGCGATAATGACAGTTGGAATGGCAATAATAAAACCGTAAAGTAATACTTGGCCAAGATCTGCACCAAATTCACCTGCAATGGTGGTTGGTCCTGGATGCGGCGGTAAAAATCCGTGTGTTACAGATAAAGCTGCTCCCATTGGAATACCAAGATATAAAATAGAAACCTTTAATTGTTTAGAAATTGCAAATACAATTGGAATTAATAAAACAAGTCCTACTTCAAAAAATAAAGCGATTCCAATAATGAATGAAGAAGCTACTACAGCCCATTGAATATTTTTCTCACCAAATTTATTAACCAGAGTGATCGCAATACGCTGCGCGCCTCCTGAATCTGCAATTAATTTACCCAGCATTGCACCAAGTCCGAAGATTAGTGCTATATGTCCCAGTGTTCCGCCTAATCCAGCTTCAATTGTTGCGATGATTTCATCTAATTTCATTCCAAGTGCTATGGCCACACCGAATGAGACAATGATAAGTGAAACGAAGGTGTTTAATTTTAAGCCCATGATTAATACGAGTAAAGCTACAATCCCTATTGCTACTATTACTAATGGCATGTTATTTCCCCCAATAATATTTATATATTTTTATTAATTAATCCCCTTTGATAATTGGCAATCCGTGTATAATCTTCTTCTAATACTCTCGATAAGTTAATAAATATTGGTAGTAATTGCCTATATTGTTTTGCTGCTTCTTCTTTAGGTGTATGTTTGTGGGTACTTCCAATCATTTCAGAAACAACTTCAAAGGATTCGATTTTCCCTAAATCTCTTCTGGGTCTTGTTCAGCTGTTGAAATATCAGGTGTGTAGAGTGGGTAACCCATATTCTCTTGGTGGGTAACTTCTCCTTTTTCACTAAATAAAACCGCTTTAGTGCTTGTCGTACCTATGTCTATACCTAACATAAAGGTAGTCATTTTTTTACTCTACCCCTCTAGATAGCATTTGTTGTGACATCCAAAGGTCTTCCACTTTCCCTTGAACATCATCAAAGTTTTGATGTAATGACTTGATCATAAGGTCTCTATTTTTTGTATTTATGGCATCGATATAGAGCTGATGATTTTCCATAATCCGTGTAAAATCATCATATTTTTCCTCGAGACGGGCTCGCATCGATAATAGAATTAAACTTTCCATTACAGGTTTTGCATTATTCCATATCAGCAAAATGTATGAATGTCCAATCGAACGAATAATCGTTTCATGGAATAAGAGATCTTGAAATGAAAACTCATCGGCATCTTTGTATTTTATGGCAATTTTCATCATTTCAAGTATTTTACTAAGTTCTCTTACTAACCCGTTAGTATCTATTTTTACGAGCCGTTCAAAAACAAACGTTTCTATTAGTATACGAACATCATAGATTTCTTCTATCTCTTTCTTTGTTAAACCAATGACAACTGCACCCATTCTTTCTAATCGAATCATATTTTCAGAGGCTAGTATTTTTAATGCTTCACGAATGGGTGAACGACTTACATTATGTTCTTCTGCTAATTTATTTTCCGATAAAATGGTACCGCTTTCAATCAAGCCGGAAATAATTTGCATTCTTAGCTCGCATGATACACGCTCACCAGCGGAAGCTTTTGAAAGCCATTTTGTGGGATATAGAAATTCCTTTGATTGGAGCATGAAGTCACCTCCTTTTCGAGTAGTAATATACTTGTATACAAGTATTATAAAACAGATTTTTCAAAATGCAAGCGCTTTATTCAATTCGACTTTCTTCATAAAACGCTTACATTTTGTTGTTGACAGGATAATCAATGTTCCGTAAAATAACACTTGTATACAAGTACACGGCAAAATGTACTATTCTTATGCGTTTAGAGGTGCTATTTCCATTCTGGATTTTTTTCCTCTATATTTACCTTATAAGAAGGAAATCTTTTCGCGCAGACTTATAGGGAGAGTTGAAAGGTATGCAGTATCCATCATCATGGCTACAAAGGGCTTCACTTGGGGAAAAGATCGTAAGTGAGTTAAGATTAAAAATTATTAGTGGCATGATTCATCCAGGCTCATTAATATCTGAAAATCAGATTGCGGCTGAATTCGGGACGAGTCGATCGCCAGTTAGAGAAGCCTTGAGAACGCTCTCTGGAGAAGGGTTGATCCGTTTAGAAAGGATGGGTGCTGTGGTATTAGGCTTAACATCAAAGGATATCGATGAACTAAATGATGTTCGTTTCATGATTGAAAGCTTTGTATCGCAACGTCTTTCCCAGATAGACCATGAGCCATTAGTGGAGACCCTTACTAAAATCATCGACAAGATGGAATTGGCGGGTAAGCACCAAGACTTTATTGAATTTTCTTATCAGGACCTGTGTTTCCATGAAGAAATGATTTTGGGGATAAACCATACAAGAATTTCGCATTTATGGAATAGTATACGGGAAATCGTCCTAACCGCTCTACTAGTGGCAACCAAAAAAAGATTTGTAGGAAAAACGCATGAAATAGAACCACTTATTGAAAAACACCGATTAATCGTCAATGCTCTAGTTTCAAAGGATTTCCATCTTATTGAAGTAATTATTCATGAACATTTTAAAGATACTCGTAAAACTGTTAGTGAAACCCTGTTAAAAATGAACGAGGATTAATTGAAGGGTAAAATCTTTTTTAGAAAAGAGATGGCCCTTTAATGATCAACTTGTCGACAAGTACACAACATACAAATATGAAGGGTAAAATCTTTTTTAAAAAATAGATGGCCTTTTATTGATTAACTTGTCGACAAGTACACAATATAAATAATTGGAGGTTATGAAATTGGCGGTTATGAAGGCGGGTTTGTTTATCTCTAAAAAAAAGGTAATGGTTGGTGAGCTTGATAAACCAACAGTAAAACAAGGAGAAGCCTTGATTCGAGTATCCTATGCTGGAATTTGTGGAACAGATATGATGATTTATTCGGGAAAACACCCTCGTGCAAAAGCACCTCTAGCAATGGGGCATGAGTTTAGCGGTGTAATTGAAGAGTTGAACGGAGAGTCAGCTTTTTCCGTGGGAGACCGAGTGGTTATTGAACCAACTCTTAGCTGTGGAACGTGTGAAGCCTGTAGGTCAGGACAATCTCATGTTTGTAAAACATTGAAGCTCATTGGCATCGATATGCATGGTGGATTTGCGGAATACGCAGTGGTTCCCCAGCATCGACTTCATGTGATTCCTGAGGGATTGTCAGATGCCCATGCGGCCTTAGCGGAACCAGTGGCAGTGGCTGTTCACACCGTGCGCCGTTCCAATCTTAAGGTAGGCGATAATGTTGTCATTTTAGGGGCAGGACCAATTGGTTTGCTCATTGGCCTAATGGCGAGACAGGCGGGGGCGAATCAAATCATCGTTTCCGATATTAGTCCTTACCGATTGGAAAAAGCAAGGGAACTTGGTTTTACCGCATTAGATGCTAAAGAAGTAGATGTAACAGAAGAAGTTTTATCCCTAACAAATGGAATTGGGGCAGATATTGTTTTTGAAGTGGCTGGTACACAAATTACGGCTAAGCAAATGGTTGAAGTAAGTAAAATTCAAGGACAAATCATGGTAGTTAGCGTATACAAGCAAGCACCAGCTGTAAATTTAGCAGGGATGCACTTTAAAGAAATATCGATGGCAACTACAAGATGCTACAGTGGAAGTGATTTTAGAACAGCTATTCAACTAATGGCAACTGGAAAGATTGATGTTTCTCCTTTTATTTCCCATGAGTTACCACTAGAGCAAATTGTGGAAGGGTTTAAGTTAATGGAAAATCCAGATGTTTCTTTAAAAATATTATTTCAACCTAATTGATTGAGGAGGAGCAAAGATGGTACTCGAATTATTTAAACTAGATGGAAAAGTTGCAGCAGTAACGGGAGCCACTAGAGGAATTGGACGTTCAATCGCTCTCTCTTTAGCGGAAGCGGGGGCAGATATTGCCCTCCTTCAACGTTCACCTGAACAATCTGATGTTAAGGAAGAAATCGAATCAATAGGTAGAAAATGCTTGATTGTTCCTTGTGATTTGGAAAATGCCGATCAAGTAAAATCCGCAATTCCTAATGTGGTTTCACATTTTGGCAAAATTGATATTTTAGTCAATAATGCAGGCATACAACGCCGTTCGCCTTCAGTAGATTTCTCAGAACTAGATTGGGATGATGTGATAAATGTCAATTTAAAGACAGTATGGCTCCTTTGTCAGCAGGCTGGCCGCTATATGGTTCCAAACGGAAAAGGGAAAATCATTAACATGGCATCCTTACTTTCCTATCAAGGCGGATTGACGGTTCCTGCTTATGCAGCAGCCAAAGGTGGAGTGGCTCAGTTAACGAAAGCATTATCGAATGAATGGGCCAAGCATCATGTGAATGTCAATGCGATTGTTCCAGGATATATTGCAACAGACATGAATACGGCACTCATAAATGATGAAACACGTAATCGACAAATTCTCGATCGAATCCCCTCTGGTCGTTGGGGAAATCCTGAAGATTTTAAAGGGACTGTTGTGTACCTTGCATCAGATGCATCGAATTATGTTCATGGACATTTATTAGCTGTCGATGGGGGATGGCTAGGTAGATAAATAGAGTAATGGGGTTGAGCATCATCGATGGAAGCATGCAAACTGGCGCATAAATTGTGCCAGTTGCGTGCTTTTTATTGTGGTGCTCGGCAACCCATAAAAAACCGCCTCTATTTATGGTACGGTTCGCCATAACATTTATACCTGCGGTTAATTCTAGCTGCCATAAAAAAAGCACTTGCCAATATGGTCGAATACGCTTCTTTACCGATTTCAAGATGAAATGTACCGAATTCTATCAATCTCATTCAAACTATACGAAGAGTTTGCAACTTAAGCAACTCTTCTTTTCGAGCTTCGACTTTCCGCATACAAAACAAAAAAACTCGCATTTTTCTTCTCATGACGAAGGATCATGAGAGGAAAATGCGAGTTAAAGACTACTGATTTTTTATTACTTTACTGTGATGGTACGTTTAACAGAACCACTCACGTTTCCTGCTTTATCTGCTACAGTAAGAGTAATCGTATGATTTCCCTTGCTCAATTTTGATAAAGACGCTGTAAATGTACCTTTACTTGAAACTGTCACTTTTGCTGCGGTTTTGTTGTCAATTTTCACAACAACTGAAGCGCCTGCTTCTGCAGAACCACTGATGCGAAGTGTACGGTTCTTACTGTCTAAAACAAAGCTTGAAATCTTCGGTGTGCTTGGTGCGGTACGGTCTAAAACTGTTACTTTTCGTTCCGCACTGACGTTACCTTTTTCATCTTTTGCTGTAACTGTTAAAACAGTCCCCGCTTTTTGCTTAGCGATTTCCATGATGACCTTACCGTATTTATTTGCTGTTTCTGTTCCAATCACAATGCTACCACGTTTCAAAGTTACCGTTGCGTTGCCTTCGGTTGTGCCGGAAACAATCGTGTCATGGTCTGTGACTGGTTTCACGCTTGGTGCAAGAGGAGCCGTCACATCAAGAACCGTGACAGAACCTGCTTTACTTTGGTTTCCAGCAAGGTCAGTCGCTGTGACTGTTAGTACGGTTCCTGCTTTTTGCTGAGCGATCGTCACTTTATAGTTTCCGTTCGCATCCGCTTTTGCCGTACCAAGCGCACCGTTTGTGCTGCTGACGACAACTGACGCATTTGCTTCTGCTTTACCTGAAACGAATTTATCCTTGTCGCCAACTTTTCCAACAACTGGCGCATTTGGTGCTGTACGATCTGAGACCGTAATCGATATTTCATCGCTCACTTTTTCGTCTGCATTGACCACGCTGATCGTTAACACAGTACCTGTTTTTTGCAGTTCCACTGGAAGCGTGAAGTCTCCAGCTTCATTTGCTGTTCCTGTCGCGATGACCGTTCCTTCTTTTTTCACAGTAACTGTTACATTTGGTTCCGCTTTTCCTGAAATGCTTGTTTCGTTATCTCCAAGACCTTTCACAACTGGTGCTTTTGGAGCAAGCGACACATCAGTGTTTACACTCGCAACATTTGAAGTGCCCGCGTTTAATCCACCTGTTACTATTACTCGGAATTTGTAAGACGTGTTTTCAGTTAATCCAGTGACAACCGCTGTGCTCGAATCGGCCGTTACAGGATTTGACGTGGTAGACTCCGTCCATGTTGCGCCATTATCACTTGATTGCTCAAGTTTCACCGTTGTTGCGTCAACAGCCTCTAACCAGTGAAGCGTTGCTGTATGATTCGATTTTGACGTATTTTTCAATGTGTTTACACGTGTTGAGATGCCTAACATATTGAAGTAATCTGTACTGTACTTCCCGCCAACCATCTCTTTTGGAGTGATCAACGCATCTGGATTTGATTTATACAGATTGCCAACCAGGAAATTCATATCCGTTGCATTGACAATGCCGTCTTGGTTTAAATCTTCGATCGGGAAGTTTGTTGCATTTTGAACCCCGAATTTATTCGCGACTTGCTTTACGTCCAAGACGTCAATCACGCCGTCACCATTCACATCACCGGCTGGAGCATAAGGCTGCTTGTTTGAGATGTATTTATACTCACCGACATCATCGCCCCATCGCGTTTTCTTGCCAAGCGTCACGGTCTGAATGCTCTTTAGGTGCCCCGGCGCTTCGAGAATCAATTTAACCGGGTCTTTTGAAAGCGGAATTCCTTTGACATCGATATATCCATATTCATCTATTGTTCCAGGATAGGTTGAACCGTCCGAAAGCTGTGCATACGCTTTCGCTCCTAGAGTGTTTAACTTCACCGTCCAGTTGTTTTGGAACGCTTGAAGTTTAACATAGGATGTAACCCAAGAATGTTTCATAATAATCTGGAAGCTGTTGATTCTGCTAAACGCCGTAATGTCCGTCGCTTGACTTTGACCATATTGCACCATGCTAAAGTTGGTTGTAACGTCATCTGGGGTTAATTTAGCGTTTTGAATATCCCAAAAGTCATCTGTTAATTTGAATGTAACATCCAGGAATGGCATATCCCCGCTGAACCCTTTGAAGTCATCTCCGCCGCTTAAATGAGCACCCACATTGATGTCGGTTACATTATTCGTATAGTAAGGGTCAGGCTTTCCAACCGGTGTATCCACTGCCACCTTCACTCCCTGTTCGTCTGCCCACTTTTGGAATTCAGGATTTACTGAAACACCTTGCAGCTGGAAGTTATCATGGTAGTAGGCTGCATCATAAGTTCCTGACATCATTTGTTTCACATTGTTTAGATTTAACGTCATCGTTACGGTATTATCTTGATATACTTTTTGCTTATCATACGTCGGCAGCATATATGGCGTGCCTTTTTTTACGAATCCATAATGATAGAAATCGTTCACTAATTCGGCGTTCCATGCCTTGTCACTTGGGAATAACGTGATGGTCGTTGGACCATTTTCGATATCGGACTTTTCAACACCGAATTTCGCATCACCATTTGCTTCGGCAGGGAAATCTCCCTCCGGAAAGTCAATGGAATTGTGGTAGTACCACAATGTGTTATCGGATTGAGTTACTCCAATAGGTGCTAATTGAGCGGTCCCCTCATCATAAAGGTTTGTGTGAACCCAGAACGCATTATACGTATTACCGTCTTGTTTTTCGTCCGTAAAGTCAGAATCGCTTAACTCATAAACGCCAGGTTTATAGTCTTTAAATGTCAATTTCGGTAACGTGTTGTCAATGACAATCAATTGAGATTTTTCATATGTTTTCTCTTTGCTGTTGGTTGTATCGGTTGCACGGAATTTTATTGTATATTGACCTTCTGGTAATGCTGCCGTCTTCGCAAACGGTCCGCCCTCGGTTGTTTCATTCTTTGGATCGCCGATAAACGGATAATAAGAGTTAGCGGAAAAGTTAACATATACATCCGTGTCAAGTGGTGTTGCTCCATTTGCGCTTATCGGTGATTGACTCGCTGCTCCAAGTGGTTTACCGTCTTTGTCATAGATAACCGCCCAAACGTACTTAATTGGGCTGTTTAATTTGAACTTTAAATAACGTCCAGAGTTTCCATTGAAGTCAGAATAAATAAGCGATGTTGCCAAACTGATTGCCGGGTTATCGATTCCAAGTCCGCTGATGCCCTTTTCAACCATACGAACAGCAAATGGAATACGATAATGTTCGTTTGGATTGTCATGGTTGACAATATTGACATACCCTTCGTATCTGCCAAATTGAGCGCTTCCTGGTACCGTAATGGATGCCGTAAAATTCTCAGTTTTACCTGCTGCAGCTGTAACGGAAGCCGGTGTTGTTACGGTTACATGATTGCTCGTGGCATCTTTGACATTGTTATTTGGTTTAATAAATTCAGCCGTAATATCAAATGTTTTATCATGAGCGCCCCGGTTTGTTACTTTCACCGTACGGCTGCTCGAGCTTTCGCCACTGTCTTGTTTGTATACGGCACCAAAAGTAAGGGAGCCTTTTTCATAGTTAAGCTTCACAGGGTTTCCGCTTAAATCCTTATCGGTTGTGTCCTGAGCTTTGAATGAAGCATCCGCATGAACCGCTTCTTTTACATCTACCAATCCTGCTCCCACTTCGTATACTGAATAGTCGCCGTTTAGTTTGTCTGCGGTATTCGTAAGCGCGGCTTTCACATCTGCCGGCGTATAGTCTGGATGAGCCTGCAAAATAAGAGCAGCAATTCCTGCTACGTGCGGAGAAGCCATTGATGTACCCGAAATGCGAGCATACGCGTTCGAATAATCGATTCCTGCTTCTGGACTGTGGATATATTCTGGATACGTTGAGTAAACAGATACCCCAGGCGCCACAACGTCCGGTTTAATGTCATAACTTGACGTAACCGGTCCTCTTGAACTGAAAGCTGCCAAATGGTTTCCTTCTGTTACAGTTGACCCGATCTCAGTAAACGTAATCGACGCAGTTTCTGCTGCTGCTTTTAAGCGCGCACCATCTACATTTGACATGCGGAATGTTGGGATAAAACCAACATCACTTGCTAAATAGTTATCGATGTCGCCGTCGATATTGTTATACATGATTGCCGCTACTGCGCCTGCTTTTTGTGCATTGACTATTTTTTCGGCAAGCGCATACGTTCCACGCGCAATCAATGCCACTTTTCCGTGCAAATCAAGATCTTTGAAATCATCTGCGCCACCTAAGCCAACAAATACAACTGGATATGTTTTGTTCGCTAGTGTTTCCACATTGTCATTGTACCCTTTTCCAAGCAATTTAAAGTTGGTGAAGGTTTCGTTTCCAACTGTTGCCGTTGCGGTCGGAATCGACATCGAGAAGTCACTTGCACCAACCGTAATTGGTAGAGCAGCTGCTCCAGGTGATCCAAGTGTCCATTCCTGCGGACCTGAGTTTCCTGCTGAAATGACGCACGTTACACCAGCGAGTGTCGCATTGTTCACTGCGATTGCTTCTGCTGATAATGGGTCGTTAGTCGGTGCACCAAGAGACATATTAATGACCTTCATGCCGTCACTAACTGACTTGTCAATTCCGCCAATAATCCCACTCGAATACCCAGAACCGTAAGGACCTAGTACGCGATAGACATATAAATCAACGCCAGGGGCAACCCCTTGTGCTGGACTTTCTACTTCGGCTTTCGATTGTGCTGCGATGGTTCCAGATACGTGCGTACCGTGGTAAGTCACATATTCATGTCCAGGTGTAACTGGCTTTCCTGCTTTCTCCCAGTCATCAGGGGTTGTTTCCATCGGATCTGCATCGTTATCGACGAAATCCCATCCACCTACTGAACTCGGAGCCACTTTGCTCGGATCAACGCCTTCTTGTTTGCGGTACCCTTTATACACATCCGTTAAATCCGGATGATTGTAATCAATCCCTGTATCTAACACGCCGACTTTAATGCCTTTTCCATTTACGCCTTCGTGATGGAGTTCATCAATACCGGGAAGCGGAATGGTATTTTCTTTTGGCGCTTCGCCTTGTCCGCTTTGCTGCACGGCTTTCATTTCACCCGGGTCAAGTTTGACGACCTCATCTGCGAGGACATGACTAACAAGTCCAGAATCGAACAATCTCTCAACCATGTTTCCTGGAAGCGTCATGGCTACCCCATTTAAAGCGTTCTTGTATTCGCTTGTAATTTGGATGTCAGATGCGTTTCCAGCATCTTCTTCACTCGCTGCAGTTTGCGCAGTCACAGCATTCACACTTACGCTTGCTTTGTGCTGAGACATTCCTACCACAAATGCACGAAATTGACTGTGTGAATCGTTTACGTCGCTTCTTTCTTCTTTTAACGATGTTTCTTCTCCAGCTAGTTGCGCCTGCATCACAGCTACTTTCGCCGGTGATTGCTTGAATTCAACAATGACACGAACAGGTGCCGCGCTTGATGTGTTAATTTTCGACGAAATTTTCGGACCACCTATGCTGATCTTATTTAATGCTGCAATCTGTTCTTTCGTTAACTGTGGTGCGCTCGCTTCCTGACGAAGAGGATAGCTAGGTGTTGATGTCGTCGCCAACACATTGTATGGGATTACCGAGGACATCAATAGACAGCTCAAGGTGGTATTTGACAATATTTTCTTTAGTTTATTTTTCCTCAATTCAATTCCCCCTATTTCGAATCTTTCGACAAATTAATTGCTTGTTTCCATTGTACTTTTAATTATTCATGTTGTGCATTGGGGGAATTTCGCTAAAAATCGATAAAAAAATCAAGTAAATCCGTGTGAAAATATCGTTAAATTTTTGTAAATCTTTATTTAACAGGCTTTTCGGAAATATTTATATTGGGTGAATTTTTAATATTTTGTGATTTATTTATACTAAAATACTAATTTAGATTTCTATTGTAAATTTTTACATAGAAAAAACTGCACCTCTAATTGTTAATGGTGTTTAACAATTGGGGTGCAGTTCAATTAATCTCTATTTACTCATCATTTATATAAGCAAAAACCATGCCAACTGATTTCTCCTATAAAACCGCATGGTTTGCGCACCCCGCTCTATGGAAATTCCCAATTTTGCTATCAGTCATATTAACCAAGCCTTTATCATCAAGCTTAAACTCTTCCTAGGACTAGGAACTAGTTTTGCATCTGTGATAAACTCTTCAAGTTATTTCTATAAAGTGATTCCCTAACATATCAGTTAACAAAATTTTTTTATATTTCGCTTAACTGAAATAGCATACAATACGGTATAACATGTTAAAGAAATATATACAGACTTTTTAAAAAGAAATTACGAATGGTGCAGCGAGTAAGAAGTAGACGAATGATAGGAAGAAAAGTTTAACAATGATAATGACTAAAAGCCTCAAGAACTGAGTTTAAAAAAAGCAAACAGAGCTACTTCTGTTTGCTTTTTTTCATTATTTAAATAGAGGAAAGGAAACCGATATTGTTTTTTCAATTAGATAACCATCGAAACAAAAATGAAAACGCATATTCATTCATTGCTGCTTTGCCAGATTATGCATAGTTAAATCGTTTTACGAACAAAGTTTATTTAAAAATTGTAATGTACGTTCATGCTCTGTATTTTCAAAAATTTGTTGTGGTGTTCCTTCTTCGACAATCACACCATTATCAATGAATACTACCTTATCCGCTGCCTCACGAGCAAAGTTCATTTCATGAGTTACAACAACCATAGTCATTCCTTCTTTAGCCAGTTCTTTCATAACCTTCAGAACTTCTCCTACTAACTCAGGATCTAACGCGGAAGTAGGTTCGTCAAAAAGTAGGACTTCAGGTTCCATTGCCATCGCTCGGGCGATTCCTACGCGTTGTTGTTGTCCCCCGGATAGCTGATATGGGTAGTGGTTTGCACGTTCCTTTAATCCTACCTTTTCTAGCAAGTGAAGAGCTTTAGTACGTGAAAGTTCTTTGTCTTGCTTACGAACAATGACCAGACCTTCCATAACATTTTCAAGTGCAGTCATATGAGGGAACAAATTATAACTCTGGAAAACCATACCTGTTTGTTGACGGAACTTAATTACCCTATCTTTTGGAACTTGTTTTTTATCCCGAAAATCCAAAGAAAATTTTCCAAGCGTGATAGTTCCTTTTGTAGGTATTTCCAGTAAATTCAAACAACGTAACAAAGTTGTTTTACCTGATCCCGAAGGCCCAATAATACAAACCGTATTGCCTTCCTCTATTTTCAAATCGATTCCCTTTAAAACTTCTGTTTGCCCAAACTGCTTATGCAGGTTCTTTATCTCAATCACTTGAATATCCTCCTATCAAATCAGCCCGCCACATATCGATCAAGTCGTTTTTCCATACGTCCTTGAGCGTTAGAAAGAACTGTACTGAAAAGCAAATAAATAAATCCTGCTAGACAATATAGTACCAATGGTTCATAGGTTGTTGCTGTAATTTGCTGAGCGATTCTAAACATTTCGGTCACTGTTATTGTAGCAGCCAATGATGTATCCTTTACCAAGCTAATAAAACTGTTTGACATGGGTGGGACAGACACCCTTGTTGCTTGAGGAAGAATAATCCTTTTTAATGCTTGACGATAACTCATCCCGATTGAATAAGCGGCCTCCCATTGACCCTTGGGAATTGAAAGTATAGCTGCGCGAATAATCTCTGAGTTATAGGCGCCAACACTAATAGTAAAACCGATAATAGCCGATGGCAGCGGACCAATTGTAATCCCAACACTTGGAAGACCATAGAAAATAATAAACAACTGAACAAGCAGCGGTGTTCCCCTAATTACCCATACATAAAATCTTGCAACAGCGTCGAGAGGTTTATTTCCCGAGATTCGAGCCAGTGCTGTAAGCAAAGCAAGAATGAGTCCCAGAAAAAAAGATATAAGAGTCAACGGTACGGTAAAAGCGATCCCTGCTTTTAACATTGGTAAAAATGAGTTTACAATGATGTCAATAATTCGTAGCATTCTTTCATCAGCAAACATTGGAACACTCCTTATTTTGAAACATCGGTTTCAAAGTATTTTTGTGAGATGCTTAAATACGTACCATCTTTCTTCATATCGGAGAGTGCTTTATTTACGGCCTCTACCAATTCTTTATTCCCTTTCCTAAACATAATTCCCATTTGTGCCGGTTCAGCAAGCTCTGCTACAACTTTAATAGGTGCATCAGGTTTTTGCTTTTTGAAATCGAGATAGGACAATCCATCATTTACAGTCGCATCAGCGCGTTTTGAAAGTATTAAATCAACGGATTGATTAAATCCTTCGACTCCCACGATCTCAGCACCGTTGGATATTGCTATATCCTTAAAATTACTAGTTAGTGTCTGAGCTGCTTTTTTTCCTTTCAAATCTGCAAATGATTTAATAGTGTTATTGTCTTTGTGAACAATCAAGAAAGGTTTTGACACAATATACGACTCAGAAAAATCGTATTTTTCCTGACGGTCAGGACGTATTCCTACTTGATTAACAATGATATCGAATCGCTTCGAATCAAGTCCTGCAAATATACCGTCCCATGGGGTTTCAATAAATTCTGGTTTCGCACCAAGTCTGTTCGCTACTTCCTCAGCGATTTCGATATCAAAACCAGTTAATTTTCCTGAAGCATCATGGTAGCTAAACGGTGCATAGGTTCCTTCTGTTCCAATTTTAATTTTTCTATCTGCTTTAATTTGCTCTAGCAGATTCTTACTCCCAGCTGCCTGATTATCCGGTTGAGTGGTTGCTTGATTTTGCGTTTTTCCACATGCAGTTAACATAAGTGCAACGAGTAACGAAAAAGCGACTATTTTAAAACTCTTTTTCATAAAAATATCCCCCTTTGTATTTATTGAATTAACCATTGCTCTCATACTGGATCTATACGCAAATCGTTTCTTCCTAAAAGTCTACAATTCTTTCTAATAAAATATTTAAGAAATAACACAATGTCATCTTGTCGTTCCCTTAGAGGTTTGGTATATAGGGAATGACATTAAGACGGTAATATAAATCTTCTTGAAATGCACCCTTTCCTCTGAATTTCTATGTGTAGCTGCAATCACTTTTACATTGATAGGAATGACTTTTTCCCACCAATACGTTCAATTGTTCTCTCCTGTAAAACTCTTAATAATTAGGTTGTAAGGAAAGTGGCATATCGCCTATTTCGTCTAGAAATATTGTCCCCCTTGTGCGCATATTCAAATTTTCCAATATTCCCTTCACGTCTTGACACTATGAAATCACCTCCCTCATAACCAGGTAATCTAGCAATAACAGCTTATTTTCTAGCAGAGAACTCATATGTTGTAAAAACCTTATCAACATTTCAGAGTTTCTAATCATCCTTTCTTTCTGTTCTCCTATCCTATTTCGATATGCGCCAGTTCCACTAATTCGTATGCCGTTTTCATTGAGTATTGTTACATCAAATCGAAGGACTTCAGTAATATTTTCTGAGAATGTTTGGACAATCGACGGAAATTATACTATTAAAAATATTTCTATTTATTTATATTTTTGTATTATTCTGATATTTTTTTATATTTATACTCTACACAAAAAATTATGAGTGGGTTGTTTACAACTTCTCGCCCTAGTGCCTTGGTGTGTAAATGAATGGATAAACTAGGATAATGCCGGGAGGATACCCGGAGTTTAGAGCTTCCTCCGTAGGTGGACAAAAAGTTCCTGATACCATCCGTTATTCTAATGCCATTTCGAGATCCTTCCATATATCTTCCACATCTTCAATTCCAACAGAAAAACGAACGAGTCCATCATTAAGACCAGCTTTTTCTCTTTCTTCTTTAGGGATAATCGCATGTGTCATCGAAGCTGGATGTTGAATTAGTGTACCTATGTCCCCTAGGGAAACTGCTAAAGTACACAATTTTACTGAATTCATAAGTTTAACACCTGTTTCGTACCCCCCCTTCAAGACAAAAGAAATCATTGCTCCAGGACCTTTCATTTGTTTCTCCATGATATTTTTATCTTCGAAACTTGCTAGTCCTGGAAAATAAACCTTCTCTATAGCCTTATGTTTTTCCAAGCGGTCAGCCAAAATTTGTGCATTTTCTTGTGAGCGATCCATGCGAATGTGTAATGTACGTATCCCTTGACAAAGAAGCCAGGCATCCATAGGGGCCAAATTTGCTCCCATAGTCTTCTGCACTTCTTTTCTCATCGGATCAATAATTTCCTTGCTGGAAATCACTAGTCCACCAATAAGATATCCATGACCGGACAAATATTTTGTTGCACTGTGGACGACAATATCAATTCCGCATAGAATAGGATTTTGCAAATATGGGGACAAAAACGTATTATCAACTACGGTCAAGATTCCCTTTTGCTTGGCGATCGCCGCTACACTTTTCATATCCACTAAGGAAAGCGTAGGATTGGAAGGTGTTTCAAAGTAGACCACTTTCGTTCTATCTGTAATGTGTGGTTCAAGCTCTTCCCCATTTTTAAATGGTACAAATGTTACATCAATTCCAAACTTCTTTACCGTTTTGGTTAGAAATGCATGCGTCGCCCCATACAACGCTGTGTGTGCAACAACGTGATCTCCTGTCTGCAAAATACCCAAAAGACAACCAGTTATAGCAGCCATCCCAGATGAGAACGCCAAACAACCTTCACCAAATTCCAATGCTGCTACCTTCTCTTCTAGCTCTCGTACATTTGGATTTCCCAGGCGTGAATACATAAATCCTGGATCTTCTCCTGCGAAGCGTTTTGCTCCAATTTCTGCATTATCAAAAACAAACGTTGAAGTCATATAAACAGGGGAGATGTGTGAGCCATGCCCTGGATCTTTATTTACTTTTACTAGTTTTGATGAATAGTTCATTATTACAACGCCTCCTAATTTTAGTAATCTGAATTGCTGTCGTTTTTATTTCTTCCTGCTTAGTTGTATACCCCTTTATCTTTGCCAAGATAAGTGGTTAAGGACTTGACATGGAGCCTCTATGGGTATAAAAGAAGTAATTCTTGCCATACCCTAAGTAAACAACTTTTTTTGCATTAAACAAAAGTCGAATTTCTCAGCATTAAAATTGAGAAATTCAGCTTTTTTCGTTACTTTACAAACGCGCCCGCTTGTAAGATCAAGAATGCCAAAGAACTAAAAAAATCGTTATTGTTATTTCTTCTTAAGATTAACTTCGATCTTTTACGAATAATCCCTTCAAGAAGAAATTTTTTGAGTGGGTTGAACATCCTCGCTATCTATTTCCTCAGGCTTTAGCTTTTTCATCGTAAATCCAGTAGCTGCATAAATAATATCGAATATTGGTGTAATAAAGGCTAGGTAAACATAAGGGAAAAATGCATATGGTGATACTCCTAGCATTTGCGAAGCGTATATCGCGTTAGAATTCCATGGAATAATAGGTGCTCCAATCGTCCCCACATCCTCAATATTACGCGAAAGATTTTCTGGAGCAAAATGATTCTTTTTAAAGACATTTCTCATAAGTGAACCTGTTACAATAGCTGTTAATAACATCGATGATCCAATTGCATTTGTAATAAATGCGATTAACTTAGTTACTAGTGTTATCTTAAAAATAGATCCCTCGGTTCGTTTTACTAATGGAAACACTAAAGCACTCAGAATACCAGACTCTTCTAACATGCCCGTAACACACATGGCTAAATAGACAACAAGAAATGAGCTCATTAAACTAAAGAGTCCACCTCTACTGAGGATTGTGTCAACTAATTTACTTCCACTTTCGATCACAAATCCATTTGTCATCATATTAAATATTTCACTTAAACCGTAACCCTGATTAAGAACAGCGACGATAAGACCACTAAACACGCCCATTAAAAGAGAAACAATAGATGAAACTCCTTTAATGAGCAGAGCCAATACAATAACAAGAGGAATTAATTGTATCCATGATAAATTGAAATTTTGCGTTAATGCAGAAGTTATTTCTTGAATCTGCTGCGGATTCATACCTTCTTTTCCATAGTTTAAACCTAAAAACAGAAATATTACCGCTGTAATTACATATGCTGGAACGGTTGTCCACAACATATGTTTAACGTGTGTCATTACTTTAGCACCAGAAACAGAAGACGCTAAAATCGTACTATCTGACAAAGGAGACATCTTATCTCCAAAGAAAGCTCCACAAATAATAGCACCAGCTGTCATGGGAGAAGGAACTCCAAGTGCATTACCAACTGCCATTAAGGCCAAACCAACAGTACCTAATGTCCCCCAAGAGGTACCTGTTGAAAGGGATGTTGCTGAAGCAAGGATTAAGGCCGTTATTAGAAAGTATTGTGGTGAAATTATTTCTAAACCCCAATAAATAACATAAGGGATTGTACCAGAAGACATCCAAGTGGCAATCATAACACCTACCACTAAAATAATTGTATTCGGCTCAAAAGACTGCTTTCCCTTATAAGGGCCATTTACTAAGTTTCTAGGCAATTTTCGCAAATGTTCTTACGAAAAGATGCCACGAAGCATCTAGTTATACGGGTTGATGAACTTATACGAAAAATAACAATCTATGCGAAAATAGCCTTTCGTAAACTAAATTCATTCATACAACTCTTTTTTTTAATCTGATGGACACATCTGAAGATATGTCCATCAACAGACACTTTTTAAATCGATCCATATAACATATTAATTTTCTCATCCATCCAGAAATACCACCCGTAAGAATAGGAGCAATTCCCTCTTAAACTTCAACAAAAGAGCGAAGTATTGGCGTATAACGCTGAGGCTCCGCCAGAATGTACAAATAGGATGTTATCGTCCGGCTTAAAGGTGCCTTTTTGTATTAGATCAATGAGTCCTGCTGCTGCTTTACCTGTATATACCGGATCCAGCAAAATCCCTTCTGTTCTTGCCATGAGCTTGACAGCTTCCACCATTTCAGGCGTAGGTAAAGCATAGCCTGGTCCGACATACTTATCAAAACACGTAACAGCCTCACGAGGGATTGCATTGGGAATGCCAATATGTGTTGAAGTTTCTTTAACAAGCTGAAAGACTTTCTCTTCTTGTTCCATTTTTCCTCTGCTTACGTTTATTCCGATTACCGGTATTTCACTTTGATTTCCATAAAAGCCAGTCACCAAACCTGAATGCATTCCCCCGCTACCGCTTACACAAACAACAGCATTCATATTGACTCCTTGATCAAAGGACTGTGCCAAAATCTCCTGAGCGCAAGCAACATATCCCGTTGCACCAATGCCATTCGATCCCCCAACCGGAATGATATAAGGTTTATATCCCTCATTCGTTACCTCTTTAACTACTTTCAGCATTTCTTTCATCAAGTCCGTCCCATTAGGTACAACCTTGACTTTTTCAGCGCCCAGTAAATGATACAGAAAATAGTTACCATTAAAATCTGGCTCAGAATTTGTTAAAAGCCCCTCTTCCAATACGAGAATGCACTTCATTTTCTCTTTAACAGCAGCGGCCAGCGTTAAACGGCAATGATTTGATTGAATGCCTCCACATGTAATTAACGTATCCGCGCCTTTTTCCAATGCATCGGCAACGAGGAACTCTAGTTTTCTTGTTTTATTTCCACCGGCCGTCAGCCCAAGTAAATCATCTCGTTTAATATAAATCGAAGGGCCACCAAGAACTTCAGAAAAATGATGTAATTTCTCAATGGGTGTATATGTTGGTGTATATCGTTGTCTAGGAAATTGTGCTAAATTCATATTAATCTCCTCCTGTATCCTCTGTTTAAAGCCATATGTAAATTAAGAAAAGAGAATATCAATCTGACGTTCTCTTTTCAATTATTATGATTGAATCATAGCAACCGCTTCGATTTCAATCAAAGCATCTTTTGGTAAACGAGCAACTTCAATCGCGCTTCTAGCCGGATAATTCACGGAAAAAAATTCTCCATATACTTGATTCATCGCGGCAAAATGATTCATATCGCTTAAAAAAACCGTTGTTTTTATTACCTGCTGTAAGCTTGCTCCCGCCGCTTCTATAACCTGCTTGAGATTCTCCAGTGACATCCTTGTTTGCTCCTCAATATTATCAGGCATTTCTCCGGTTTCAGGATGAATCGGGAGCTGCCCTGAAGTATACACTACATTTCCTGCTTTAATACCTTGTGAATAAGGACCGATAGCCTTGGGAGCTTCTTTGGTTATGATTGTTTCTTTTATCATAAAAACCACCTCTTTTTTTTTATAATCCTATTTAAAGGGAATTGTGTTTAATGTTCCTCTGAATCTGGCTGTTCTTTTATAAAAACTCTTTATTAATAATTTTTATAACTTTCAGTCATTTTATAATGTACCTCTACCTTCTGCTTTTGTCCTCACCCCTCACTCGAGAAAATGATAGAAGCACTCTCCCGATTTAATTTCAATTAACTTCTAATCAAGAAAAATAGTTATCATTTTAATAAAGTTAACATAATTTATATTTTTCTAACTTGCGATAAAGAGTAGACAGGCTAATCTGTAGTTCCCGGGCGATTTGTTCTTTATCATATTTTTCAGCTAAGAAGTAGCTCTGGATGACATCTCTTTCATATTCTGAAATCATTTGTTCTAAACTCATTCCTCTACTCTCGACTGAGAGTCGATCCTGTTGAAGTAAATAATCAGGTACATCATGGAAGCAGATAATATCTGATTCAGCCATATTGACCATATATTCTACGGCGTTTTCCAACTGCCGTATATTCCCCGGCCAATCATAACGTATAAGCCATCGCTCTAGCATAGGGTCAAGTCTCAGTGGAGACCTTTGCATGATCCTGCAATGTTTATGAATGAAATGATCGAGATACAAGACGATATCATCACGCCGCTCTTGCAAGGATTTAGTATAGAGGGGGATGACATTGAGACGATAGTACAAATCCTCGCGAAAAGTGCCCTTCTGCACCATTTCTTCCAGGTTTCGGTGAGTGGCCGCAATCACCCGTACATTAATCCCGATTGCTTTTTTTCCACCGATTCTTTCAATCTCTCTTTCTTGTAAAACCCGTAATAATTTGGGTTGCAGGAATAGAGGCATATCCCCAATTTCATCAAGAAAAATGGTTCCATTGTCCGCTAATTCGAATTTTCCTATTTTCCCATTCCGGTTTGAACCGGTAAATGATCCCCCCTCATAACCAAACAACTCACTTTCCAACAAGCTTTCAGGTATGGCGGCGCAATTGACTGCTACAAATGGATACGTTCGGCGCTTGCTTTCAAAATGAATCGCTTTGGCTAATAATTCCTTCCCCGTACCGCTATCTCCCCTTATCAGGACAGTGGATGGGCTGTTTATAATCCTTCTTGCTTTTTTAATCACATCTTGAAGCCCAGAATCTTTACCAAGAATGTTTTCAAAGGAAATGGTATTTGGGGGGACAGGGATATCCTCTTGAATTTTACAACCCTTTTCTTTAACATGGTCTAGCATTGCTAATTTATTGCCTAACAATGTACTACCATTACTTAAAAAACGTATCAGCTTCTCTGATTCTATAATCATTTTTTCCTTTTGTTTATGAGAAAAACCAATCATGCCAATGACGCCAACTAGTTTATCTTGCTTTACAATAGGAAACCCAATGGTGGCGAGTTCTTTGCATTGGTTAACGAATTGACACTTCATACATTGCGACTCATCTTTTTTTACATCGTAGATTACTCCAGGCTCTCCAGTTTCCAATATCATTTTGAAAAAGGAGCCTTCCGGAGCCGCTTTGCCAATGAGCTCTTTATAATAGCCGGTCCCGCTAATGCGAACTCCCTTTTCATCAAGTACAGTTATATCCAAACCAAGGATTTCTGCCGTGTTCTCCGTGTAGTCTTGAATAAACTGCTGTATGCCAATAAAGCCTGCCATATGATCCTCCTCTCCTAAAGCGTTATATGGAATAATAAAAAAATTATCACAAAATAACTTAATGAACTTTACATAGAGAAGCGACAGCGTTTTCTATTCCACCCAGCGCATTTTTTAACATCGAACGCGGGCAAGCAATATTTAGCCTCATAAATCCTTCACCTTCCCTACCGAAAATGTGTCCTTCATTCATTGCAACTCTTGCTCTCTGTAACATAAATTCATCCAGTTCTTTAACTGAAAAACACAATTCCCGGCAATCCAGCCATACAAGGTATGTGCCTTCTGGCTGGATGACGTTGATTTGCGGAATGTTGTTGCGGAAGTAACTCAGAGTGTACTCCAAATTCCCCTGCAAATATTCAAGGAGCTGATCCAGCCATTCTTCTCCATAGCGGTAAGCAGCCTCTAACGCAACAACGCCAAATATGTTTGGCGAGCCAATGGATAGTGTATGAAGTTCCTGATTATACCTATCGCGCAGTTGCTGATTTGGAATAATAATACTCGACGTCTGCACACCCATCAAGTTAAAAGTTTTGCTTGGCGCAATACAGGTAAGGGAATGATTCGCAAACTCTTCTGAAATGGAAGCAAAAGGAATGTGAGTATGTGTCTTATAAACAAAATCACAATGAATTTCATCTGCTACAACGAGAATGTTGTGCTTTAGACAAATCTGTCCCAACCTCGTCAATTCTTCTTTACTCCATACCCTTCCGATCGGGTTATGAGGACTACATAGAATGAACATTTTTACCGATGAATCGATCTTTGCTTCCAAGTCTTCAAAATCAATGAAATAACGTCCATTTTCAAGCATAAGTGGGTTGGTTACAATTTCACGACCAGCCGCTTGGATCACACGGGCAAAATGATGGTATACAGGCGGTTGGATCATTATTTTGTCTCCAGGCTTCGTAAAAGACTGAATCGCCAATGATAAGGCCGGAATCACGCCTGGGCTGTGGGTAATCCATTCTTTCTTAACGGACCATTGATGTCTTCTTTTTAGCCAGTCAACAATGGATTCCATATAGGAATCAGATCGAACAGCGTAACCATATACACCGTGCTCGGCCCGTTGTTTTAACGCTTCGATGACAGGTTTTGGTGACTGGAAATCCATATCGGCCACCCACATCGGAATAACATCCTTTACACCAAATTGATTTTTAAGATTATCCCATTTTTCACAATCAGTGCCCAGGCGACAGATTTCTTGGTCAAAATTATATTTCATGAAGTATCTCTCCTTCTCATGTTTGCTTTTGCATACTGCTTCTTACGTAATTTATATAAGCAATTTTCATGCGACTTATTTCCCTTATAAAATCGCCTTTTTTAATAGAAATTCTTGATTGAATTCCGAATACCGCGAATGTCAATTTTATAAACGCTTTCATTATAAACATTGGCAAGTTTGCAAACATGGTAAATATTTCGCATAGATGAAAAAATTCAAAGATTTCATTTATAAATCTCTAGTGGTTCGCAACTTTTCCTGTTTTCTCCATTCCTCATAACCGCCCACAAGACTTTGTACGTCTTTAAAACCATGAACTTGCAGAAGGCTTGCAGCGATAGCAGATCTTCCGCCAGTTTTGCAATAAACTAAAATGGGTTTATCATGCGGAATGGTGTGTGCCTGTTCCTGCAGATGACCGAGCATCACGTGCTTCGCCTGCGGAATATGTCCTTCTTCCCACTCGCCCTTACTTCGGACATCAAGTACATATATGCCTTCTGTTTGAATTGCGCCCTCTACCTGATCCAATGTCACTTCTTCATATTTCATTCCACGCGAATCAGATTCACCTAGCAGCTCCATCACACATGAATCCATTGTGGCAACGATACAATCCAATCCAATGGACTGGAGATCCTTCACGATATCTGCCACATCCGTATTGGTTGCTAGAAGATAGATTGACTGGTCATAATCCAACAGCCATCCCGCCCAAGTTACAAATGAATTATTATAAGGGATATTAATCGTGCCTCGTATATGCTTGGCAGCAAAATCACTGGCTGGACGCGTATCAATGGCCATTCCCTGTTCTACCCATTCCTGCACAATTTCTATCGAAACCTCCATACGAAGCGGTACTGCCATCCTTTGGATTTGCTGTGCCCCCTCTTTATTCAACCGCTTCATCATTGAAAAATAAGGGGGTGCCTCCGGCTGTCCAGCCAACAGCGCTTCTATAAAACGATCCTCGTTATCATATTGCAATGCCCAATTTGTCCGTTTTTCATAGCCGATGGTTGAAGAAGGTACTGCTCCTAACGCTTTACCACAGGCACTGCCCGCTCCATGTCCTGGCCATACTTGCAGATAGTCAGGAAGCTTTTTAAACTGCTTTAGTGACCGATACATCATGCGTGCCATTTTTTCTGAGGAACCTCGTACCCCCACGGCTTTTTCTAATAAATCGGGACGCCCCACGTCACCGACAAACACAAAATCTCCGGTAAATATGCCGATCGGGCCCTTGATAGATGCACCGCCATCTGTTACAAGCAGCGATATATGTTCAGGTGTGTGTCCTGGTGTATGCATCACCTCAAATTGGATATTTCCAATGGCAAAAACATCTCCATTTCTAAGATAAAAGTGTTCATACCCAGTTGCGTACTCATATTTCCAGTCCGGTCCTCCTTCATCAGAAAAATACAATGTGGCTCCCAGCCTGGAAGCTAGCTCCTGCGAACCAGACAAAAAGTCCGCGTGGATGTGTGTTTCCGTTGCTCCCACAATCCGAACACCATGTGCTCTTGCTGTTTCTATATAAGGTTCTATATTGCGTGACGGATCAACAATGATTGCTTCGCCCGTATCCTGACATCCCACAAGGTATGAAGCTTGAGCCAGTTTCTCATCATAAAAGTATTTGAGTAACATCAGTCATCCTCCTTTTAAGCGCTTGCTTTTGTTTTGTTATGACCATCAGAAACATGATCACATCCTACCCTTGAGCATTCCCTTCCAATACATAACAGGAAGGAAGTTTTTCTTCAATACATACATACTGAACCTCTCGCGTGCCTGATTAATCGGGAAGGTTTCTTGCGGCTGTAAATCATAATTGAATTCAGCCAGTATAAGCCGTCCATATCCGGTAACAAGCGGGCATGATGTATAACCGTCATATTGATGAACCAATGGTTTGGCTCGCATCCGATGAAGTAAATTTTTTACAAGTACGGGTGCTTGTTTACGAATCGCAGCCCCCGTTTTCGACGTAGGCAGGTTGGTGCAGTCCCCAATGCCAAATACATTGTCAAAGCATACATGCTGCAGCGTATATTTGTCTACATTCAGCCAACCATTACTTGCCGCAAGCGGGCTATTCTTAATAAAGTCAGGGGCGCTCATTGGTGGTACCACATGAATCATGTCATATTGGATACTTACACGCTCTTGTGTGTTCAGATTTTCGAATGTCGCTTGCTTTTTTTCACCATCGATTTCAATGAGATGGTGCATAAACCATGTCTCGATTTCTTTTCGTTTTATTATTTTGTTAAGTGCCTGTTCATATTTTTCCACATTGAATATGCTTGGGCTGCCTGAAACAAAAATAACTGAAGAGTGTGGTCGCACTCCTGATTTTCTGAAATAATCATCCGCCAAATACATGATTTTTTGAGGGGCTCCACCACATTTCACCGGAGTGTTCGGATTGGTAAAGATGGAAGTTCCCCCTTTGAAGTTGCGGATCGATTCCCATGTGCTATCAACATAATCATAGGAGTAATTACTACATACCCCATTCTTTCCAATGCTTTTTTTTAATCCTTTGATTTTATGCCAGTCAATTTGAATCCCAGCCGCAACAACCAGATACTCATAGTGCAGTTTCTTTCCAGATGCTGTTACAACCGCATTTTCATCTGGTTGAAATACGGTAACCGCATCCTGCACCCACACGGCTCCACTCGGAATAACGGATGCTTCTTCCCTTTGTGTCACCGTTTTATCCGCTTCGCCAGCTCCGACAAGCGTCCATAATGGCTGATAATAATGTTTTGTTGCGGGTTCAACGATGGCAATATTTCCGCTTAGGCTGAGTGATTCACGCAGGAGACGGGCTGCAACCGTAATTCCAGCACTCCCACCGCCTATAATCAAAATTTTGTAATGTATCTCATTCTTCACCTTTGGCATTCTTATCTCCTCATCTCCATTTTAGTAAAGCGGCTCACAAATCTAAGGCTTCAGCATTAATAATCAGCATGTAAATGGCTACCAACATAACGACACCGGAAAATATATGATGGAGTGTACGCTGTTGTTTACTTAAGCGTGCCGCAAGCCAAGCCCCCACCATTCCACCGCCAACTCCGCCTCCAACAAACGCCAACATAACCCACCAGTTCACGAGACCGGATAAACTGTAGCTCACCGCTGTTGTAAGTCCAAATGTGCCGACTGATACCAATGAGGATCCAATTGCCGCAATCATTGGCATTCTTGTCGCGAAAATCAAGCCTGGAACAATCAAAAATCCGCCGCCAATCCCGAAAAAACCGGATAACAGTCCCACCAGGATAGCCATGATGATTAGCTGTGGCAGTTTTACTTGATTTTTAATATCGTCTGCTTGACTCTTCTTTTTCTTTGGCATAGCCATTTTTACACCCATAACAATCATCAGAATAGCAAAAAGAAACAACAACTGTTTCCCAGGTACCAACTTTCCAATCATTGATCCTGTATAAGCACTCAGGGCACCAGGGACTGCAAAAACAATCGCCGCTTTCCACTGCACATTTCCGGCTCGTGCGTGTGGAATTAGGTTTGCATAGGCATTTATGGCAACGGCTGACGCTGAAGTGCCAATTACCACATGAGGATCTTTTATACCAACAACGTAAAGTAAAAGAGGAACAGCAAGAATGGATCCACCTCCGCCGAGCAAACCAAGTACGAATCCGACAATAGTTCCTGAAACAATGGAGAGGAGCACTTGAAACGTTGTCACTCTTTTCTGAGACTCTCACAGAGTAGTTGGTGATTCATCTCCTCCCTCCTTTCTCTATTTACTTATCATTATATATTGCAAGAACCATGCCAACTGATTTCTTCTGTAAAACTGCTTGATTTGCGGACCCCACTCTTTGGAAATTCCCAATTTTGCTATCATTCATATTAAAAAAACCTTTATCATCAAGCTTAGACGCTTCCTAGGACTAGGAACTATTTTTGCATCTGTGATAAACTCTTCAAGCTATTTCTATAAAGTAATTCAACTAACATATCAGTTAACAAAATTTTTTTAGATCTCGTATAACTGAAATAGCGTACAAGAACATGTTAATGTGTTACCTCTGATAGGGATAGCACCATATACCCATCAAGCTAATTAACTCGAAATAAAAAAAGCTTGAGAAAATTTTTTTGTCCTCAAGCTTTTTTACATTATCAATATTAAAGCTAACTGACCCATAATGCCCCGTGAGAAAAAAATCCTATAACAACAGTTTCAAGGAAAATTCAGAAGGGAACAATTAGTACTTCCTTATGCCATAAAAGGGACAGATTCTTGAATAAGAGAATGAATTAGTAGGAGGGAATCGAGCCCTAAGATATTCAATTAACTTTCAGTTTACTATAATAAATTATCATTTTTATACAATTAAGTAAGCTAAAATGGAAAGACAGATAGATGTAATCCCCATCGCGATTTTCACGTGCAGCAGAAGAATTACATATGACTCAACCTGCAGTAGGCCAATATATTCAATCTTTTGAGCGTACAATGGGGACAAAATTGTTGGAGCGCAGTAATAAATTTGTACGCTTAAATAAAGCTGGGGAAATTGTCTATCATCACGCAAAAGAGATATTAGGTCTCTATACAAAAATGCATTACTTGATAGATGATCTAACCAACAAGATGAGTGGACCTCTTTCAATTGGTGCCAGTTATACATATGGGGAATTCGTTTTGCCGTATGTTATTGCAAAAATGTATAGGAAATATCCATTAATCACTCCAACCATTACGATTGGGAACACAAAAGAGGTAGCAAAATTAGTTTTGGGGCACCAATTAGATGTGGGAATTATGGAAGGGGAATTCAAAGATAAAAATTTAGTAATCGAACCTTTTGCAGAAGATTCCATGTATCTGGTGGCATCACCAAAACATAGCTTGGCACAAAAAAATGGTGAAATTAACATATCAGAATTAGAGGAAGAAACGTGGATTGTCAGGGAAAATGGTTCTGGAACTAGAGAAGTAACTGAGAAAATGTTCAGATTATGTGAAATCATTCCGAAAAAAAAATTGGAGTTTGGAAGTACACAACTAATTAAGGAATCTGTAGATGCAGGTCTTGGTGTTAGTCTACTTTCTTACTGGGCGATTCGTAAGGAATGTTCAATGGGCTCTTTAAATGTCATAAACGTAAAACAACTTCCATTTATACGGAAATTTTCAGTTGTCTTACGATCCCCATTCCAGACTAAAGCGTTAAGCGTATTTTTAGAACTATTAAGAGAAAGTAATAAGGCCATACCTGATTTATGAAGTAGTTGCAGTTTTGTTGCATTATACAATAGGGCGCCATTCTTTAACAAGAAGGCATCCCCTTCTATTGGGACATATGATGGAGTAACGAAAAAAGCCCAATTTCTCAATATTAATGATGAGAAATTGGGCTTTTTATATTGGCATTTCCTTAACGCTGTAAATACGCGGTTATCTTAACTCGTATATTGAATCCGTGCCTGTCACTCCCCGAATTTTCTTGTTTCACAACGATGTTCCACGAATAACTTTAATCAATATAACAAATTTTTATAGTAAACCAATCGAATTGTTTCATTCCCTGCTATTAATTGCATCGGATTTTTAAAATCATTAACCAATACCTGAACTTCATCATTTTCGTGAATGATTCCAGGCCTTTCTACTGCACATACGATCCCCCGACGCTTATAACCTGACGTACAAAACGGAAGGATAACTTTTCATGATCTTCATAATGCTTTTGGATTTCATCACCAGGTAAGGTACAAGGCTGGTTTTCACCCATACATATTAATCCTGCTCCACTTGGAAAAAGGATACGTGAACCAATGGTGAGTTTTGCATAGATTTAATGCTTTTCTGCTGCATCAAAAATCCACCTCTACAAGTAGTTAAAAAGTCTCAATCAAAGTAAATATTATACAATATCTTCCATTATTACTTTAACTACGATTTTTATAGATTATGAACCTATACAAAAACACATACGGCTACACTCACTCTCTATTAGTATTACTCATCAAAAATCAAAACGATTGATTAGTTTTTTTGTCCATTTATAACAAGTTTTAATTATTTTTTCTATTCTGAAAATTAATTTGTTATTTTTTAGTTTATTTAATAATATATATCTAAAGGATATATATCTTTTAGATAGGTGAGGATATTTGAAAAATTATAACGATACAATCTATGCGATTTTAGGAATTTTAACCACTGACTGCAAATCTGGTTACGCCATTAAACAACTCATTGATCAGAGCTTAAATCATTTCTGGAAGATAAGTTATGGTCAAATATACCCGACTCTTAAATTAATGGTCCAAGAGGAATTAGCAGAAGTTCGTACTTCATCAAACCCAGGAAAGCCGGATAGAAATGAGTACTTCCTCACATTAAAAGGAATAGAAACTTTAAAAAATTGGTTGGAGCATCCCATAGAACAACTACCTGTTGAACGAAATGAAATTTTGCTCAAATTGTTTTTTGGACGCTATCAGTCCAGAGAAAAGACGGTCTTGCTTCTAGAGAATTACAAGCAAAAGTTAGAAGGGCGTTACCAAACTTACTTATCGATCGAACTAGCCATTGTTAATCACAAAGATAACGAGGAAGATTCAATGTATTGGTTGTTTACATTAGATTATGGAAAAAGGACCACGAAGGCTGCCATGGACTGGTGCGAGTTTACTCTTGAGAAGTTTTTAACTAAGGAGGATTAGTAATGGCCAAACATATCTATACTGGGCGTTATACCACTGAGAATACAGAGGATATTGTCGTTTTTATTATAGGAATGAGAATTAACAAGCGATTTTCATTTCATAAGTGGTTACCAGTATTTAATGCAATGCCTGGAATGATTAAGGAGCTTTATACGAACAAAGATGAATTGGGATTTTTATCGATGGAAAGCTATTTTGGACTTAGAACGACAGTAATGATTCAATATTGGCGTTCAATGGAAGACCTACTTGCTTATGCAAAAAATGAGAAGCATTTGAGTGCTTGGAAAAATTTTAATAAAAAGGTAGGAAACAATGATGCTGTTGGAATTTACCACGAAACCTATCAAATAAAAAATGGATCTTATGAATCTATTTATGGAAATATGCCCCACTACGGCTTAGGTAAAGCACTGAAACATATTCCAATTACTGCAAAACGAAATTCAGCTAAAGAACGCCTAAATCATTAGCGTTTCCGTGCATGTCAAACCCCGGATTTTCTTGTTTCACAATTCACATTCATAGGCCTTGCCACCTAGGATGGCTGTTCTACAATTCATCGTTTGCTCCTGACTATATGATTACTGTCGATGTCTATATTGTTATTTATTAGTATTTAATCCTAACAAATATAAAAGAGCGTGGCTTAATGCCAAGCTCAGTCTATATTACAGCAGGGTGATCACGTCTTAAATATTTATTTTGAAAATCGTCCTACTAACGCCCAATACAGGAATAAGCTAAAAACAGTAATGAGTGAAAGGACCAATAAAATATTACTATATAAGGAAGCGTCCGGATTACTTAGATATTTAAGGATATTTCCTCTCATTGATAAGTGATCCATCATTGCTGCTGTATAGGCTATACCAATGGAAGCAGCTACATTAAGAATCAAATTAAAAAATCCAACCGCTGTTCCCGAGTTTTCTTTCGCAATCGTGCTAACACATGAATCAATCATCGGAGCATACATAAACGCAAACGAACTAGAGAATAGAATCATGGAAATAACGAACACAATCACAGAACTTTGTACAAAAAATCCGCCCACCAATAGACTGGTGGTAATACCAGCCATTGCAATAGTAATACATTGCTTGGTTCCTAATACTCTAGCAATTTTTCCAGAAAGTGCCCCAACAGTGGCAGCTAAGATATAAGCCGGGATTAGCAATAATGAAATAGTATCAAGTTTCAAATTATAAAGCTTTTCAAGGAGAAACGGAAACAAGAAAATATACGCTAATTGCACGGAGTAAATAACAAAAGCGATCGCTAACAAAGAGATGAAACGCTTATTTTGGAAGAATGAAATGCCAATGAATGCTTTGGAATCCTTGCTGATATACACTAAGAACAAGGCAATTGCGACAATAAACACGAGAAGATAAATATAGTTAAAACCAGTAATATATAACAATAGGGATGCAGCAATGGCTCCTACTAAAAATAAGCCAATTATATCAATATTACCGCCTTTCCTTTCTTCTGTTGGAAGATGCTTCAAAATAAAAGGAAGGAAGAAAAGGGTAACTAATGGAACTAAAAATAGAGTTGTCCAATGAAAATAAGTGGAAACATATCCCCCAGTCAAGGCTCCGATTACCTGTGAAAGGGCAAAACTGCTAGTACTTAAACCCAAAAACTTCTTTTGTTCCCTTGGAGGCAAGTGTTTAGTCACAAATATTACATATAACGTTTCAGCTGATGCCAGCCCGGCGGTTTGAATAATGCGTGATAAAACAACCAGAATAAACGAATGCTGAAAAATATAACCCAAAACTGAACCGATACATATTAATATAATACCCACGATAAAAAGTCTTCTAATACTGATGGAATCCGCCAGGGCTGCGTATACCACTGCTCCGATTCCAATCATAAGTCCAGCCAAGGTGGATTGCCAGCTAACCGTGGTCGCAGATATATTAAAATCTTTGGCCATATCTACCGAAATAATTTTAAATGAATTGTCAATGACCAAACATAATAAAAATAATAGCAGGATAATAGGTACAGCTTTTTTTACATTATATTCTTGAGCTTCCGTCACACTTACACTTGCACTCATTGTAGTCATTTTACTATTCTCCTTCTCTTCCAGAAATAAGTCGTCTTTATGGTGACTAGTCAATGCCTAGACTAGGGGCTGCCACTTTAGGATAGTGCTTGGCTTAAGCAAGTTTCAATGCAATTTCCATCATATTAGTAAATGCTGTTTCTCTTTCTTCCGATGTTGTTTGTTCATTTCTAAAAATATGGTCACTTACCGTTAAAATCGTAAGCGCATTAACCCCTGCATAGGCAGCATTCATATAAAGTCCTGCAGTCTCCATTTCAACACTTAAAATCCCCATTTTACTCCACTTTTCTACCGCTGTTGGATCAGCATGATAAAAAATATCACTTGAAAGAACATTTCCAACATGTACTGGAAGACCTTTTTCATCAGCCACTTTTTTGGCTTTTTCCAATAACGAAAAGGAAGCAATATTCGAATAGTGTCCAGGAAGATTATATTGGTGTACATAATGGGAATCTGTCGAGGCACCCATTGCGAAAACGATATCATACAAGTTCAAATGATCCTGAATGGCTCCACATGAACCAATGCGAATTAAGTTTTTTACACCGAATACATGAATCAGTTCCCAAGAATAAAGACTCATGCTAGGCATCCCCATGCCTGTTCCCATAACCGATATTTTCTTTCCATTATAGGTCCCTGTATACCCAAACATGTTACGAACGGAATTGAACTGTACCACGTCTTCCAGGTAGGTTTCGGCAATAAATTTGGCTCTTAATGGGTCCCCTGGTAATAGGATGGTCTCTGCAATCTCTACCCCATTTGGTTTGATATGCGCTGTTTCTTTTAGTTCAGTTGTACTCATTTTTCATTTCTCCTTTTTTAGAATTTTGCGGAATTACCAAAAGTAAAGTTCATTCTTTTTGTTCCGCTTACATTTACTTTAAGGGTAAAGCTTCTCTTTTATACAACATTGTATAGTTGTATAAAAACTTGTATATGATTTAATACTGAAAAGAATATCACACCATGAATTCGTTTACAATCTATTTTTTTACAAACAAATAAAAAAAACAGTGCATTTCATAAGAAATGACACTGCTTTCAATGGCATTATTTATCTTTTGTCAGCTTGAAAAAATCGTCTTCATTCGGTTCAGTTATTTGGATGCATTAATTGTTATTTGACTAAACTCAGTTGGGATATAGTATTTATTATAGACAACAGGATATTTGTCACTTATGTATACACTTTCTAAAATCAAATCACATTCTTCTCCGTTGAAAATTTGATATTTTAGTGATGGTGTATTGATGGATTTGGAACGCTTAATTTCGATCGTTGATGAATTCGCAAGTTCATATACTTTTTGATCAAGCATTTCTAATAATTGTTGTTCATTCTGTAAATCTAAATTTAATTCAGAAACTGCTTCTATGGCCATTATGGTAAAAGCATATGCTACTACCTGTTCACCGCTTTTATACCAGCGTTCAAAAGCAACAACTGCGGTCATATCGCGATGTAATACTTGTTTAGCATAGTCGCTTACCAGTTCAATTCTAAAATTCAATTCTACGTCATCCACGTTTTCCGGATAGCATTTGTATAAAGGGTTCCCCAGCTTTTCCAATCCAGCCATATTTCTATTATGATGAAATTTTGTAATAAAATTACCTTTCCCATGGATATTTTTTACCAATCCATCTTCTTGCAATAGCGACAAAGCATGCCTGAGTGTCATTCTGCTGACACCAAATACTTTTGCCAATTCAGGTTCCGTTGGCAGCCTGCTATCTGGAGGAAACGTTCCATCCATAATAAGTTTATACAATTTATCATAAACAACGGCAAATAATGGCCGTTTGGTTTTACTAAGATTATCAAGTTTACTATTCATTTTCCCTACACACCTTTAAATAGACTTGCCTATCCATTATATAAACAACCTAAAATACAATACAAGCTAATCCCTGTTTATTATACTTCTATATATTAATAATCTATGGAATAGTGTAGGGAAAGCGGAAAAGGTTATCTCCGGTTAATATAGTGAGGATTCCCTTTATTCTTCATAAAAACCTCATTTGCATATGAAGTTAATCCATACCAGATTTCATGATATCAGCCTCAACTCTGCTCATGAATTCCTCTACTGCGCTGTATCCTTGCTGCTTTAAATACCAGTTATTTGCTGCTGCCTCTATTAACCCTGCCACATCACGTCCAGGCTGAAGTTGGATTTCCAACGAAGGAATTTTAACACCCATATAGTCGGTATAATGATATTCCTGTTCTAAGTCATTATATAAGGCATCCTTTTCCCACTTCGTCAAATGAATATCAAGGGATATTCGTGTTTCATCCTGAAAAGCCTTACGACCGTACAAGCGGACTACATTTAATAACCCGATACTACGGAGAGCCAAAAATTCCTTAGTTTTCCCATCATGAGTACCGAGAATGGTTTGTGTACTCAGCTTCTTTAGAACAACGTTATCATCCGATACTAGCCGGTGTCCGCGGCGAATTAATGTGTGGGCCGTCTCGCTTTTTCCTACCCCCGAACTTCCACGAAGTATGATTCCAATGCCAGACACATTCATACAAACTCCATGAATAGTTATTTCTGGTGCTAGTTCCTTTACCAAAAACGCATCCAATTTAATGATAAACTCTGAAGTAATCTCAGGCTGGTTTGTTACTAACAAGGGGATACCCTGCTCTGTACAATGGTGAATTAAATAGGTAAGTCCTTCTTCACCAGCTGTTACGATAAAGCACGGCGGATGATAGTGAACAATATTACCGATACGAATTTTACGTTCCTCTTTACTTAACTTATGTAAGTACGTAATTTCCTTTTTTCCTAAAATTTGAACCTGTTCTGTTGGAAAAAAGTCAAAATGGCCTACAAATTCCAGTCCCGGACGATGCACCCGTGATTGCGTAATGATCTTCTTCAAGTGGCTTTCTCCAGCCAGTACTTTCAATGAATACTTTTGAACCAAGTCTTCTACTGTTATTTTTTTCAACCTATTCTCACGTCCTATTAAAACTTTAATAATAAAATTATACTTAAGTTCACTGGAAACGTCATCCATTTAGGATTTGATTCCTTAGAGGTGGAAAAGTTCTAAGAAAAAGAGAAGAGAAATGATCCAAGACAATCTTTCTCTTCCTACAAGTATATATCAATAATAATAGAAATGGCCTCTATTTATGGTACGGTTCTCCGCGCCACTTTTTTGAAATCTCTTCAATATGATGAGGTGCTGTTCTACAGCATCCCCCTATTAGTCGTGCCCCTGCAAGGTACCATTCTTCAGATTTAAAGTCGAGCCCATCACATACTTCTTGACCATGCCATGTTTTAGTTTCTGGATTATAGGTTTCACCAGAGTTCGGATAAACAATAATCGGTTTTTGGGCGTTTGTCCGCAACTCTTTGATCGCTTCCGTCACGATTGTCACTGGTGCACAATTGAGACCAATGGCAACAATTTGTTCGTTGTCACCAAAAACTCCCGCGCACTCTGCCAGCGGCGTACCGTCACTTATCGCTTTCTCATTTTTCAAAGAAAAGGATAGCCAGGCATATGTATCTGGAAATTCCTTCAACAATAAAGCTAATACCTTCGCTTCCTGCAGGGAAGGAATCGTTTCGAATGCTAATAAATCAGCTCCTGCTTCAATCAACGCTGACATTCTTGTGCGATGAAAGTCTATTAATGTTTCATCCGTAACACCGTAGTTTCCTACATACTCTGAACCATCTGCTAGGTAAGCCCCATAAGGTCCAACGGATGCGGCAACCAATGGCTTAGGTCGATTGGTTTGTGTATTTTCCTGCCAAAAATCATCTCTTGCTTTTCTCGCAAGTAACACAGTTTTCTTAATTAGTTCTAAAGCTTCTTTCTCTTGAATACCACGCTTGGAAAAACCGTCAATGGTTGCTTGGTAGCTTGACGTTATGGCGCAGTCCGCTCCAGCATGAAAATAGTCAGAATGAACCTGATAAATCAATTCTGGATTTTCAAGTAATACACGTGCAGACCAGAGGGGATCGTCCAAATTACACCCATGCGACTCAAGCTCTGTGGCTAAAGCTCCGTCCAGCAGCATAATAGAATGTTCGGATAAAATAGCCTTAATAGGGTTGATTTTGATGGACATAGTCTGCTCCTCTTTTCTTCTTTAAACTTTGTGTTAGATAATAACTTCCATAGCAAAACAATATAAATGGTATGCCGCAATAAAGTGCAATTCGTTGTGTCGGATCAAAGGCTATGCCAATACAAGAAGCAAGACAGAGTATAAAAGAAGCGATTGGTACCAAAGGATAGAATGGTGTACGATAAACCAAGTCCTTTACGGAATTTCCTTCTTTAATATATTGTCTGCGAAATAAAAACTGTGAAGCACTAATACTTATCCAAACGACCACCACAGCTAGGCCCGAAATGGATACAAGTACGATATACACTGTATCTGGTGCAATAATACTTGAGAACAAAGCTAAACCACCGCCAAGCATACTGAAAATGACTGCATTTATTGGAACACCTTGTTTTGTTAATTTTGTAAAAATTGGTGAGATCGTATTCTTATCTGCAAGTGACCAAAGCATTCTTGAAGAGGCATAAAGACCTGAGTTTGCAGCCGATAGAATGGCTGTTAAAATGACAAAGTTCATCATATCAGCTGCATATGGGACTCCAATTTGTTCAAGAACGGCAACAAAGGGGCTCTCTAATACTCCTGCATCGGAAGTAGGCAATAACGCAGATAATACAACAATTGTTCCTACAAAAAAGATAATCAATCTCCACAATGTTGTCCGAATGGCCTTTGGTATCGTTTTTTCCGGATCTGCTGTTTCCCCCGCTGCAACTCCTATTAATTCCGTTCCTGAAAAAGCAAAGTTAACCGCAAGCATGGTCATGACAATCGCAAAAGCACCATTTGGAAATAAACCTGCACTTGTAAAATTAGAGAAGAACGGTGCCGATTCGGAATGGGTCATCGGAACAAAACCTACCATTGCCGCTGCTCCTACACCAATAAACAGAACGATCGCTATGACCTTTATAGACGCGAACCAGAATTCAGATTCAGCGAAAAACCTAACCGTCAGTATATTTAAGACAAAAACCAAAATAGCAAACAGCAAACTCCAAATCCAGACATTAACGGATGGAAACCATCGCTGCATTAATAATCCTGCAGCCGTAAATTCAGAACCTAAAGCAACCGTCCAAGTTAGCCAGTACAACCAAGCAACGGTATACCCCGTCCCTGGTCCAATATATTTAGTCGCATAACTGTGAAAGGCACCCGTTTCAGGCATATGTACGGAAAGCTCTCCTAAACATAGCATGACGAGATAAACCACTAGTGCACCAATCAGATAGGACAGAATGGTCCCAAACGGGCCAGCTTGTTGAATCGTGTAACCCGAACTTAAGAATAATCCTGTTCCAATCACCCCGCCGAGCGATAGCATGACTAAATGTCGTGTTTGCATTTGTCTTTGAAATTTTTGCTTGCTTTTCTTTTCCATCATAGTCTCCTTTTCCAACATCCAGAAAAAACAAAAAACGCACTCTGATAAATGAGTGCGTTACTGATCAATAATAACGTAAGCTCTTATCTATCAAGGGATCACACCCGATGGAATTAGCACAGTGTCATATTAGACCTGCTGCTGAGGTTTCATAGGGCCAGTCCCTCCACCTCTCTGGATAAGAAATATTTTTTTATAACTCTACCAATCTATGAAATATCTGTCAATCTATTTCTGAGTTTTTAAAATTTTAAAACCCTTACAAACAAAAAATATTATAATGGCTGTTATAAAAAAAAAATCTCTCCTTATAAGATTTTTCTGCAAGGAGAGACTCTATTTAAATAGTAACAATACTATTTGTTTCTGCTGCTTCTATAATCCCTAAAATGACTTTAAGAGAAGATAATGCATTGTCGCCTGTTACAAGTGGAGCATGATCAAGATGTACACATTCAATAAAGGCATCGATTACACCACTGTTCTTCCTGAGCGTTCCTTTTTAAAGAACCACGTTGAGTTTGTTTTTTTTACACCCCATTGCTCTGGTCCAGAGTGTCCAAACGTCGTTCTAAAAGTAAGTACTTTTCCAAGCTCTCCATTCTGTATGATTTCTTTAGCCTTTTGATGGGCACCAGTAAACCGTTGATTATGATCCACCATTAATTTTTTTCCAGATTCCATTTGGGCATCGACTAAGTGGCGGGTCTTTTTGAACAAGAAACAAGAAGACACACCCATAAAAGGGATGAAATGACAGTAATTTGAATGAAGAAGAATAAAAATTTACAAACTCTTTATAAACATTGTGAGAGTTTCTAATCTTTGCAAATTGTTTATTTGCTAAAATAGAAATGTTTCAAACTAAAGAAAAAAGGTGGCTAAGAGATGTCCAAGAATTTATTTAGAAGAATTTCCTTACTGATTTTTGCAGCAGTATTAACGTTTAATTTTGTCCCAGACGTTAATAACAAGGTTAGTGCAGTAACCTATGATTCTGAAACAGTATCCTTCGGTCCAGGTCAAGCGGTAAACCTGGTGGACGCACTAATTACGGAGGTTAATAAGGCAACTTCCACAATTGATGGAGCATTTTATGAAATCCGTTATCAGCCATTTGTTGACGCACTTATTCAAGCAAAGAACCGCGGAGTAGCGATTCGCATTGTAACCGATTCAGATTACATTTCCAACACCTTTACACAGCAACTCATCAATGCGGGCATTTCTGTAAAAGGAGACAACCGATCTGCATTAATGCATAACAAATATGCCATTATTGATGGAAAAGAAGTTTGGATGGGTTCAACTAATGTTACCGATACCTGCAATGCTAATAACTATAATAATACAATCCTATGGAATTCTTCTTCTCTTGCATCTATCTATAAAACTGATTTTGAAGAAATGTTTGTATACAACCAATTTACAAAGACTGCTTCTCCTTCCACAATAAGCTCGCAAAAGGTGACCGTTTCAACCTCAACGGCAAATATACCTGTGGAAGTTTATTTTGCTCCTGAAGACAATCCGATTACTTCTATTATCGATGTCATAAATAACGCTAAATATAATGTTTACTTCGATTACTTCTCTTTTACAGATGATAACGTAAGAACAGCATTGATCAATGCGAAAAACCGCGGGGTAAATGTTGAAGGAATATTTGACAGCAGCCAATATGGGAGCAACGGTCCATATGGGGAGCTTGCTTACCTGGCAGAGGCTGGAATCCCAGTCAGTATTGCAGATAACCCTTATGATGGAAAATTGCACGATAAAGTTTTGATTGCTGACAAAGGATATACAATCGCTGCTGTGGTTACAGGTTCTTTTAACGCAAGTGCAAATGCAAATGACACCAACAGTGAAAACCTAATGGTCATCCATGATAAAGCTACTGCTGACAAATACTATAATGAGTTTTTAAGAATAAGCGGTTCCTATGGAAGGGGTAGCGTTTCGATTGATAAGAGCACTGTTTCGGCTGGAACAAATCAAACGATAAATGTGACTCTTCGTGCTCCGTCGACTTATCCGATTCAAAAGGTAGAGATTATGGCTCCTCCTAAATGGCCAGATCCAACTGCGGCTACTGTTACAGCTACAAAGAGTGATGGAACAAACCTTTCAAGCCAGTTAAAGTTTTCTGGAAATTATGTGTATATTGACACGGCTGGCCTTGCAGGAAACCAAAGTATCACCTTTACTTTTTCTGATTGGCTGTCTCCTACCATTCTTGGAGATTATACCTGGTATGCGCAAACCATAACAAGCTCAGCAACCGATCCATATGATTACTTACCAGTAAACTACCAAGCTGCCACTCTAAGTGTGCAGTAAAGGCAGGCGAGGGTGACATTAAGGGTGATTCCACGATCGTAAGGTCATCATTCTTAGTTATATCATTAACAATACAAAGCGAATTATTAAATAATCTAACTAGATTGGTTGTTTCATTATGATTTTTATTATAAAAATTGCGTTCAAACACAATATAAATATATAGATTAACATCAACAAAACCCACCGAATAATGATTCGGTGGGTTTTATGTGTCAATGTGATATGAATACCACTTTTTTTTATTATCAAGAAATCAGATAAAAAATCTGACAATCGGATTGGTTATTTTTAAAAAAATCTTGGTAAATATGCTTTGTGCGCCTCTAGCATTTCGTCTACAATAGCTATAGCCACTTTATCGTTAGCAACAAGCGGATTGATAGTCAATGCAACGATTGCTTTTTCACGACTTCCTTCTACCGCAGCCTCAATTGCCATCTGTTCAAAAGATTTAATCGTTTGTATCAATCCTCGAACTGGAACTGGCAATTCTCCCATCGTTAATGGAACCGGACCATCCTTCGTAATGACACAGCTAACTTCAACAGCACTGTTATATGGCAGGCCTAAAATTGCCCCTTTGTTCATTGTATTCAATGGTTGAATATCTCGCGTATCATTGTAAATAGATGAAATCAAACGACAAGCCGCATCGGAGTAGAATGCTCCACCACGTTTTTCTAACTCAGGTGGTTTTACATCTAGCGTTTCATCTTTATATTTTTCAAATAGAGATGCTTCAATCCGTTGTACGACTTCTGCACGTGTATCATTAGACTCAAATTCTTTCAATTCTCTTGCCAACATCTCAGATGTTTTGTAGTAGTAGTGATGGTATGAGCATGGGATGACATTGATACCTTTGAGGAATTCAGGTGCCCACTCCTCTGCGTCAATATTTTTCACAAAACTTGCATTTGCAGGATCCATTATCATTTCAAGAACTTTATCTTTTACACTAACTCCATCTAAATAAACATCTAATCCAAAAACCATATGATTAAGACCTGCAAAATCAATACGAATACGAGAGTGATCCACGTTTAAAAGTTCTGCAATACCCATTTCCATTCCAATCGGTATATTACAAAGGCCAATAAATCTCTTAATATTTGAATATCTTAATGCTGCCTCTGTAACCATACCTGCAGGGTTTGTAAAATTAAGTACCCACGCATTTGGACAAAGCTCTTCAACTTCCTTACAAATATCCAAAATAACTGGAATCGTACGGAGCGCTTTAAACAAACCACCTGCACCGTTGGTTTCTTGACCAATTACACCATAACTTAATGGAATTCTTTCATCAAGTGCACGTGCAGCCAATTGCCCAATACGAAGTTGTGTAGTAACGAAATCAGCATCTTTCAAAGCTTCACGACGATCATAAGAAAGGTGAATTTCAATTGGAACCCCAGCCTTTTTTACCATGCGCTCTGCTAGCGCTCCAACTGTTTCTAATTTTTCACGACCTGCTTCTACATCAACAAGCCAAAGTTCGGTAACTGGTATTTTATCATAACGCTTTATAATACCTTCAACTAGTTCCGGCGTATAACTAGAGCCCCCACCTATTGTCACAATTTTAAATTTCTTTGACATTATTTAAGGCCCCTTTCATACAATTCAACAATCTCTTTTGCTAAGTCTTTTACGGTCATCGCATTCATCAAGTGATCTTGCGCATGAATCATTAAAAGTGAAATTTCTGTTGGATTTCCACCAATCTCTGATTGAATTAACGATGTTTGAATATGATGTGCCTGATTTAAAGAATCATTTGCTTCTTTTAATTTCTCCCGTGCTAAATCCATATTCTGTTCTTTTGCGGCATGAATGGCTTCCATTGCTGCACTTCGACCATTTCCACCATGTAAAATCAATGTAAAAATTTCTGTTTCATGTTTTACCATAAAACTGACCTCCTTTCTCTTTCAAGAGAAATTTTGAAACTCTGAAACCTTATGGCCACAAATTTTCTATGTTAAAAACCCCTTTGGGTATTCTTGTATTCTATAAATATTCAAAACTTTCAATCTAATATTTTTTATATTATCATGTATTTTTTCATGTCATTCATAATGCCTTTTGAACTCAATGTATCTTTTGATTTCAAGAGGCATTATGTAGGAAGAAACACTTCTTTCGAATTGTATACTACTTATTTTCTTTTAGTTTTATTGCTTGCTCGAGAATAGCTTCACCATTACACATGCCATAATTCATCATATCAATCACTTCAACTGGAATATTTTTCTCTCCACAGATGTTTTTCATTTCGTTCAAAAGAAAACGTACTTGTGGTCCTAACAATAACACATCAACCTCGTCGATTTGTGAGCGAACAACTGATTCAGAAACTGCCCAAATGCGAGCTGAGATCCCTTTTGCCTCAGCAGCTTTTTCCATTTTTGTTACGATTAGACTTGTAGACATACCGGCAGAACAACAAAGTAAAATATTCATTATTATTTCCTCTTTCTTTATTAAGCTTTTAAAGGTCGTTCTTATTGGATACTACTAATCGAGCGACTCGATCGTGTGCAGCTAATGACTTTGGATTAGCAAATATGCTTATAACGGATATCAAGAATGGGATGCCTTGAAAAAGAAACATCAATAAAAATTTAAAGAAACTTCTAACAATCACTAATAATACATAAGCAAACTTACCTTTTTTGTTATTGATGTGTGTTAATTTCAATCGAAAGATCATCTTCCCAATTGTAGATCCTCTTAATAAAAGCGTTGTTAAGACGTCATAACAAAACCAGATAAAAAGCGATTGGAGAAAGGCTTCATTAAAAAGAGCCATTACCTGTACAGTAGCATCTTGACTAGCAGCTTCACTTATTGTTTTTTGAACTTCAATCATCTTTGTTAAGACTCCAGGAAAGTTTGGAAATCCGGTTATTCGATAAATAATTGAAAGTAGGATTGAGACTATCACCGCATCTATGACAAAAGCAGCCATTCTTTTTAATCGAAATTGAGTAAATAATTTCTTTTTGATGTCCATAGTAAGTATTCGCATATAAAAATTAAGGATTCCATTTGGATCTATCCTATTCAACAACGAATAGGATGGGTGTCAAACTTGAAAAGATTGACACCCGAAAGAAGACAGGCCTTAATTAATTATTAGCTTTCTCCATTTCTAAGTTTTTCTTATCCCACATTTTAATGAATGGGAACCAAATTGAAAAGGCAACTGCAAAAGCAACCAATTGCATTACAACACCCATAATTTTACCACCAGTCATAAGATAACCACTGATGAAATATGGTGTTGTCCACGGAATGATTGTACCATTCGTATATGGGAAAATACCCATTGATGTACCAAAATAAGTAACTGTTAAAACTGCTACTGGTGCAAGCATGTAAGGAATTATTAAGAATGGGTTTAAGACAACCGGAACTCCAAACATAATTGGTTCGTTGACGTTAAAAATGGAAGGTCCGATTGCCAAACGTCCAACTTTCTTAAGAAGGTTCGATTTTGCTAAAAACATCATATAGATAGCAACTGGTAAAGTAGCACCTGATCCACCCATCCAGATACCATTCTCATAGAATGTATATGTAATGATATGTGGTAGTGTCTTCGCACCCTCTTTTGCTGCTGCTAAGTTTGCATCTGCATTTGTAATCCAAATAGGTTCCATAACAGAAGTGATGATTGATGAACCATGGATTCCAAAACTCCATAAGAGATGTTCCATTAAACATGCGATAAGAGTACCAATGTATGTTGAACCTAAAATCGTAAATGGTTGTGTTACAACCTCCTGTATAAAAGTTGCGAAATTTTCCCAACTGGTTTGTGCAAATCCAAATCTAACAAATAAGAAGAAAATAATAATAACAAAACCAGGAATAAGGGCTGTAAAAGAACGCGCAACTGTTGGTGGTACAGTATCTGGTAACGTGATGATAATCTTCTTTTGTAAGAAGTAACGATAAATTTCAGCGGTAATAATTGCAACAATTAATCCAACAAACAAATACTGTGCACTAAAAACATCAGGTGACCAAGCTGATACGCTTTCTTTATCAACCGTGAAAGTGCTCATAATGTTAACAATTAAATATCCTGCTAATGCTAAAACACCAGCTGGAACACCGTCAATATTCTTTCCATCGACTTTATAACTGCCTGCAAGTGAGTAAGCTACACCAAACACAGCAATTAAAGCGATGATACCCATTGTGCCGTTATAAACGATGTCTCCAAAAGCATTCCAATTGTCTCCAAAGGTTTTTGCCATGAAGTTTTGATACCATTCTGCTTCTAACCAAGCTACGATAATGAAAAACGAACCAATTATCATTAACGGCATTGCAAACATAATACCGTCACGTAAGGCAAGCAAATGTCTTTGATTACCTATTTTCGAAGCAATCGGTAAAAATTTCTCTTCAAAAAAATTACTTTTCATTGAATTATCACTCCTATAAGGAAGGATCTTGGTAAATCAGTAATTTTCCCTTATACCAAGATCCTTTTAAAATATATTTATATAAATAAGGAATAATATTAATTAGCTTTTGCAAATACTATAGTTACGTCGCAGCAGTATACATTAACATTATTTACACTATTTCACTTAATTAATAAAGTTTGTATTTTACAACTGTTGTGTATTTACTGTAAACTTTAACTTTTCCAACAACAGTGTAAGAACGAACTTTAAAGTAGTAAGTTTTACCTTTAACTAGTCCTGTAGCAGTAAAAGTTCTTGTTGTGGTTGTTTTTGTCACTTTGCCTGTGAAATTGCTTGCTGTTGCGCGATCAATTTCATAGCCTGAAACACCACTTACTGCAGTCCAAGTTAACTTAATTGAAGTCGTACTTGCTTTTGCCGCTTTTAGGGCAGTTGGTGACGCAACCATCCATTTTGCGTAAAGTGTTGAATTTGCTGTTAATTTATCAGTTGTAAAGTTCCAAGCTGTTTTAAACGCTGCATCTTTGTACCAACCAACAAAGACAAATCCTTTTTTCGTTGGATTAGTAGGTTTTGCAATTACAGTATTGTAGTTTGCTGTTTTATTAGTTACTGCGGAACCACCGTTACTGTTAAATTTCACTGTGTAACTATTGATTTTCCAATGAGCAGTTAGCGTATCACTTGCAGATACTCCTGTATTGAAGTTAAATGGTACTGTTTTTGATACTGCTTCATTGTACCAGCCTGCAAACGTGTAACCTGTTTTAGTTGGTGCTGATGGTGCTGTAATAGCAGTTTTGTAACCCGCAGTCACCGAATTTACTGTTGATCCACCTTGTGAATCAAATGAAACTTTATATGTCGGATTCTTAGAAACAGGGCTTACAAATGTCATCACGTGACTATCGTTTGGAAATTGAGCTTCCCCATTAAGTGTCATACCTGAGTATATAACTGTTGCAATGATGTTAGCTGGTTTTTCAGTCTTATACGTAATGTTTCCAGTTTCCTCATCAACCGCTACATCGTCTGGTGAAGATGATTCGTAACTAACTTCTACAAATTTGTTTCCGTCTGTATTTCTTTTTGGATCCGCCATTGCAACTTTTAACCATGTCGGATAGGCAAAAGTAACCTCGTCAACCTTAGCAGGCGCAGTCTTTTCTGCTGATTTCTTAGGGTCAACAACTTTGATTGTGTATGTTATTTTAGCAGGTGTTCTAAAGAATCCATCAATAACATACGCTGTAACCGTAGAAGTTCCTGGTTTTAAAGCAGTTGCATAAGCACCATAGTACTCGCCATTTACACTTAAATCGGTTGGACGTACGTTTCCTTCATCACCGTAAGTTGCTATATTTCTTAGGTCAAGAACTTGAGATGTATTTGCTTCAGGATTGATTTGTGTAGGTAATCCATTGCTATATCCTGCTTGATCCCAAGCATTCGTTGCCCAAGACACATTTCTAACATATCCCGTTGTTTTAGCATCAAGCTTTACAGAGTCACCCACATTAATTGTAAATGTATGTGAATCTGCATTATATTTCGCATGAGGATTCATAGATGCTAAATTAGTTGGGTATGCAAGGCTTTCTGTACCATTATTTACTGGTGCAGTAACTTTTGATCCTAAATCTTCTACATAAGCAGCATCTTCAGGGTTTTGCGTGATCCAGTAAGGCATTGAAATTACAGTTGAAGATTCCATTGATCTGCTGTTACCAGAGTCAATTGTTCTTCTATCCATCGTTCCGAAAATGTTTGTGTTGTATTTTGACATCATAACTTCATCACGTGGGATTAATTGGTCAACCATAAGATTTGGTGCTACATGTGTTACGTCATTTCTGTTTGCAGAAAGAACATCCCAGTTCATGAAATTGTTAGGTATACGTGACATGTACCATTCTGAACCTGCAAGGTCAACTTGTGCATTTCCGATATCAATCCCTTTAGCTTTCAATGCACCTAGAGAAGCTGCATAGAAAGTTGTCATGAATGGGTTTTTCTCTCTCTTTTCGTTTGTCCACCATTGGTTCATGCCTTCTAAGATTTCATCACCGTTAAACTTATCAGCATGGTGAGATAATGTGTAGTATGCTAGTGCTTCTTCTTCTTCATCAGAATAGTTCATGTATGATTCGTGAGTTACACCGCTTACACCGATATCATCACCGTTATGAGCAGCAATACCAAAGTATCTTGCAAGATATTGTAATGTCATATCAAGCATCGATTTTGAGTTATGTGTTTTTGGATATCTTACTTCAAAATCATTGTGTTGATTAGCCTTTTCTGGCGCTTTTACGCCATTCATTACTTTGTATTCGTTTTCAAAATCAAGTGGTTTAATTACATCAATGCCTTGAGCTTCAAGGATTGCTTTTTCTTCAGGAGTATAATCACCCAAATCTCTTGCAACTACAAGTGCTTGTAACTGTAATTGTGCATTTAATGGACCATCTTCATAGTCTGCGTCTCTTCCCCATGCATCCTTATTACCATCAAGGTATTCTGGGTTCAAATTTGCCCATCTAGTTGGAGCATTTGGAACGTTTAATCCATTTCCACGAATGGTTCCCTCATTAAAACGGGATTCAGCTGCGTTCTCACCATTAACAGTCAATTGGAAATAGTTGTTTAGAACTAATGCATTTGTGTGGTTAATCATATCATTTTTGATTAGCGCTGCTAGTTCTGGATCCTCTTCTTTGAACGCTTTATATGCTAGATCAAGTGTAAAATAATGACCTACTAATTCATCTGTAGATGTTGTTGCTTTGTAAACAACTTTATTTGAGTCTAAAGCTTTTGTATCAGCGTCAAAATCACCGTTTTGGTTTGCAAAAATTTCTGTTAAACGTGAAGGTACTGCAACTGTGTCATAAGCTTTAAGAGCAGGATTAGTTCCATTTTTGAAAGATCCTGGGGCATTATAGTAAACTGTGTTTCCATTTATATCTGTAGTTTGTCCTGCCTTCTTTTTAATCCATGCATTATCCCAAGTTTCAGCTTCTGGAATTGTAGCGCCATTGTTACTTGTGTTAACTTTGTACGATCTAGCAAAGAAACCAGATGAAGCAGGTTTTTTTGTGTGATCTAATGTATACTTACCATTTTCATCAACGTAAACTGGCTTTCCTTCGTTCGCTGTAAGCCACGCTTTTGCTTCATCGATGGTTGATACGTTTCCACCATAAGAGTTAACAACATACACATAGTCGTTTACATTGTTTTTAGATGTAACTTTTAATTGCGTACCAGATACATAACCAAGAGTTACGATGGATTCAACTGCACGAATAGCAGATGCTTTTGCATCTTTTGTTCTAGCATCAGATTCTCCGAAGTTTTCCTTCATGTAGTTGTATCTCCAGATTTCACCAGAAGCATACATTGTCGTCCATAGACCATCATTGTCTGTATCACCTGTTGCTCTAGCAGCGTCTTTATCAGCTGTCATAAGGGCTTTAATCATATCCGCTGTAGAAGAGAAAGACATACTACCAGATTGGAATCCGAATCTATCTGTATAGTTTCTAGAAATTTCTGTTTGAAGTAAAGCTTTGCCCATTAGGGACATTTGCTTTCTCACAATGTGAGTTGCATTTCCTTTTTCGCCTAGAACCCAAAGTCCATTATTACCATCAGGCATAATGTTGGTAATCACTTCTTTTGCGTTAAATGTTGCAGCATTACCAGCATTATTAGTACCAGAACCTGAAGATTCACCAGTTTGAGGAATATATCTTCCACCTTGCAAATATTGAATTTGATCAGCTGAAGAAAGATTCGGATCATAGAGTGTGATCGCATCAGATACGATACCAGTAATTACGCCATGAGGCTTATCTTCTTCACCAAGAAGAATTTTATCATTTGACTTGATTAAAGTATCTTTTGAAACCATCCATTTTACGCCATCTTCTCCATTAACAAAGCCAACATAGCTTTTAGAAGGGAATTTCTTTCCTGATGGAGCAGTAGGAATATTTGTTGTTTGCCAAGTCGATGTTGAAAGGGCAGCTGGGATATTTGCATCCCCTGCATTGTAATAGTAAACTACTTTTTCAAGATTTATAGTTGCCTGTGACTCTGTTACTGTAACAGTAATGTTCACAGTTGCAGCTGCACCAGTTGAATCTACTCCAGTACCAGTGATTCTTGCAGTACCACCAGACACACCTAAAATCTTCCCGCTGTAATCACCATTTTCGTTGCCAATCATATCAACATAGGCAACATAGGGATCAGAAGTTGTCCATTTTACTGGCTTTGTTGTATCTAAACCAGTAGGTTTTGCATGAGTGATTTGTGTAGTATTCATATAAATGCTTGTGCCAGTTGAAACATTTTTTACAGTAAAAGCTTGAGTTGAAACAGTAGGAGCAGCTTCAACAACTATACTACTAAAATTACCTGCAACCATTGAAAGAGCTAAAGCAGTAGCTGAAACAGATCTACTAAAACGCCATTTACTTCTTTTCATTTATCTTCCTCCTAAGTAATATATTCGAATCAATTTTCTAACTCATAGATTTAACCATACATTATAAACAAGTCCTTACTTTTTTCGCTTCTAACCTCCTCCATACTTTGTGGGATTATAGCTTTAAAAAATTTATCTATACAACTATTCCTTTCTTCAAACGAGTAATCTATCTTACCAATTTGGTAGAATTGCAATGAAAGGAACAATTTATATCGTAAAGTTAATTACTTTTCTAATAACTATTACGAACCATACTGAAACAAGATCTTTGAAATTTCATACTGAAAATCGTTGAAATTATTTGATTTCAAGACTTTCTGTTTTGCTTCGGGATGATCCATTAAATGTAAAAACAATCGACTTAACTCCTTGTGTAAAAATAAGTCTCCAGCGCGTAGATTAATTAAAAAAAGTATTTGTACTACTTTTCCATCGTAAGTCGGTGGATTCTTAAATATCACAACACTTATCGAATCTTGAATAGCAACCATTTTTAATGCATGTGGCACTGCAATCCCATTTTGAAGAATCGTCGATATTTTTTCTTCTCGTTCAACAACCAAATCAGGAAAGTCAGGTGTTGCAAAACCCAGTTCAACAACTCTTTTTGCTTTTTCTTTAATGAAAGCTTTGTAGTCAAAAGACTCTCTACTTTCTTCTATATAAAACAATTCTGAATGAAATAGAGATAAGAGTGTTGGTACATTTTCCTTAACTCTATTCGCTGGGTACCTTGTGAGCGTACGACGAATTCTCTGGATATCTGTTTCAGTTAATATTGGTGCTACTTGAATATACGGAATAGAACTATTGTCAAAACGAATCGGATGGGATGAAACTAATAAATCATATTCTTCTAGATGAACCGATTGAAGTTCACTATACAAAACGATGTCAATTGTTGCACCCTGGAAAAGTGATGCGAGTTTCATTTTAAGTAAATCGGCCGATCCTGCTCCTGATCCGTACGATAGGAGAATTTTTTTGTAGGAACTTAATTGCTTGTGCTTCTCCCTTTCCATATGGGCTGCAAAATGCATTGTAAGGTATCCCATTTCATCACTAGAAAGTTCGAATCCCCATATTTCCTTTATCATTTCAGAAAATTTTAAAGCAATCATAAAGACATCGGAATATCTACTGTATACATCATCTATCAATGGATTTGTAAGCTTTAAATTGAAATATAACCTTCTTAACAAAGGATACATATGCATCATAAGCATATCCAAAAGTAGCTGATCACCTGTAAACTGCGTCAAGAAAGTTTGATCTAATTTCTCCAAACACTGCTTTAGTTTTTGTTTCAAATCATTCTTTTCTTGTTCCTCAATATCATCCACACTCGATTTACCACTTAAATGTGCAGCAAGATAAATAATCTCACTCTCTGGTAGTACGACATGATATAGTTCAGAAAGAATTTCACAAATTCTCTTGGCTATATTCATATACGATGGCTTGATCAGGGAAACATCTAACTTCTTTTCTTGATTAGGCAATATAAAATTGTGTTGAGTTACTCGAAACGAGAGTATTTGAATATGTCCTAAAATGTTCTCTAGTGCAAAATAACTCAATTTCAAATGATTGTTTTGTACTTCTTCACTCAAAACAGTTCTAATTTCTTCAAGTGGAAACGCTTTCTCGAAATTTAGATAATTAGATTTCTTTAACAATCCTGTTTCTTTTTGACTTAAGAAATAGGAAAACGCCCTTCTAAAATTAGTTTCGTCACCTAGTAAACGAACACCGTAATGTGATTTTGTTTCTACTTTTAGATCAAAAATCCTCACTTGCTTTTCCACTTCAATCATGTCGCTAAATACTGTCGATCTGCTTATCATTAGGCTATCAGCAAACATATCAATGGTTTGAAACTCAGTCGTTTGAAGCAGGAGCATAATGATATTGATTACACGAACACGAGGTAAATCTGGGGCTAAAGCTCCCTCAATTTCTTTCATATACGATTGAACCATTTCTTGATTTACTACATGAAGTAAATATCCTTCACCACGTTTTTTTTGAATAACAAATCCAGATTTTTCGCCAATAACGTTTAATTCTTTCAATTCATTTCGTAATGTCCGATTTGAAATAGCGAATTCTGATTCAAGTTCATGTGATGTTAGTGATTTTCCTTTTTGATACAAATATTGCAAAATTAGATCTCTTCGCATACATTACCTCATCACTCTAGATATTACTTTAGTATTTTAAGTATAATTCCCACCAAATTCATTTAACAGTTTGAATTTTTCCAACTTTTTTAGCAATATGCAACAAATTTATCATTGCTATCGTATAACTTTTGTACTACAAAAAGCACAGGTACTTTTTAGTAATTTCAAGGTATATCGCTCTCTTTTTGAACTTTTAATGTCTTTATTGATCACAAAAAAACGTTCCCAAGACCTGGGAACGCTTCTCTCATTAAGCTCATCCTCACTTTTCTAGTTACTTTTCAGGGCTAAATTAAACCCCATAATACTTCGCAAAAAGTTGTTTATTCCATTCATCTCCACCATCAACATTCGAGCTCTTAAACACTGGCGGTTTCAGTCCAGCTTGATGGTATTTTTTTGCTAACAAAATCGAAATGGTTTGAGCAACAAAAGCTCCCGCCATAGTAGAAGTTGCTCCCATACCAGTGTTGGCTTCTTCTACATAAAAAGCAGCATCCCCAGGTCCGGTACAACTATCAATGACTACATCACTAAAGCCGTAAAGATATTTTCCGCTACTGTGTCTTGATTTTGAGCCTGCAGGATGATTCGGATTCGTAAAAGCTATGACCTTTGCACCACATTCCTGTGCCATTTTTGCCAATTCAACAGTCATTCCATTTCTTCCTGAATTGGAAGCAATGACAAGCACATCCTTTGAGTTTATTTTGTATAAATCAAAGATAACTTTTGCATAGGCTTCTATGCGTTCGATCACAGTACTTTTTAAAGGATGATCGTGTAAGAAAAACTCATTCGGCAAAATAGGAGAAACTTGAGCAAATCCACCCGCTCTTACATAGAATTCTTCTGCAAACATATGTGAATGACCTGAACCAGTAACAAGGAAGCGACCTCCATTTTGAAGTGCTTCAAAAATGCATGTTGCCGATTCATCCATTTTTTCAATCTGTGTCGTATACAGTTTTTCGAGATTTGCTGTCACATATTGATAATAATTCTCCATTTTAACTATTCCCTCCTTTTATTGATTTGAGTACCCAAAAATGTAATTACCACCCGTACTTATTTTCGCTCCATTTTTTTATAATTAGATCTTGTTTTACGAAAACAAGGCTATTTTTTTCGATATCTTTATCTATGATTGCACCAGCTCCGAGAACACTATAAGCACCTATTTTACAGCCAGGCATAATAATAGTATTTACGCCCGTTCTGCAATAGTCGCCAAGATAAGCAGCATTTGAAAAATGTAACGGTACTTCTTTTCGTCCATTCACAACGTGCTCAGTTTCTCCATCATCAAAGCGTAATGTTCCGCAAACGGTTGCTGCTCCAATATCCGTATGACTGCCAATTGCACCATAAAACTCGCCATAGTGGTAAAGATATACCTTATCCATCACCATTCCACCAAGGAACTCTGCACAATGGTCGAATATACAATTCGATCCTATCGATACTCCATCATAAATGATGCAGTAATTACTAATTTTTGTATGATCACCAATCACGGCATTGCCATTAAAAATGGCTCCATTATCAATGATTGTATTGTCACCCACAATCAGGTTACCATGAATGACAACTCGATCACCAATTGAGGAGTTCATGCCCAGTTTTACATGGCCATGAATGGTTGCATTTGCTGAAATCGTCGCACCTTCTGCTAGTTGGTTCTCTTGTAGTGCATGACAAAAATGGTCCACCATAAATTGGTTCGCTTCTAACATATGCCAAGGCTTGTCAATATCAAAGAAATATCCACTACATTCGATAGCATTCAAAATTACGTTTTCAAGCGACTTCAGAAGTCCAGCTTCAATATATCTCTCTTTTGGAACACCTACACCAACTTTTACATCTGGAAAATAATCTGGAGTTCTTTTCACATAATCTAAAAGTGTATCGTCAAAGTGAAATCCTGCAAATTGATGGGTAATGCTGTTCCCACGATAGTGGGCACCGATCGACTGAACGAACCCATTCTCCATACTCGCACCAATCCAGTTTCTTGAGGATTCCTCTAAATTTTTCAACAACACAGTAGGTTGTATCGAATTCACTAAATTCTCTAGATCTTTTTGTTCAATGATGGTATCCCCATAGAGAACGATAAAATCCTTCGTATCAGAGAGTTTCTCAGCTCCCTTTACCAGACTTTCTGCGCTTCCTAAATTTGTTTGATCACTTACAAATTTAACGTTTTCTATATCTGACAAAAGATTTTCTATTTCTCTTTGATGTTCTTCATTAACGACAACAACAATTTCTTCTATTCCCATTGCCACAATGGATTCAATGTTATAGCGGATTAATGGCTTCCCTGCGATTTTTATTGTTGTTTTGGAGCGAACCGCGTTGAAAGGAAACATTTTACTACCTTTACCCGCCGCAAGAATAATGGCGCTTTTCGCCATTCCATCACCTCCGGTTTCATTCACATTTTATAACCTTGTTTTAAACACATCGAATTACAGTCTAAAATCATTTTTCTACTATAAAAATTTTTACTTATATTCTACTAATCTAAATTTATTTTTCCCTGCTGAAATATAAGGCAATAAATCTTTTGCAAAAGGATGAACAAATCCAATGACATTGTGCTCAACCGATTGTCCTAAATCTTTCAATGAGATTTGTACTTCCCCTTCATATTGCGCACTTCTATTATTTAAAACAGAGATTGTATATTTTCCTCTTGGTGCACAAAAGCAAGGAGGTACTTCTATTCCTCTCGTATCAGTCGCCCGAATTAGATTTGCAGGCTGATCCACTCTTGAAATTAGGACTGACTCTTGAATTGTTATTTTTGTATTTTGAGGAACAAACTGATTAAATACAACTGGAATCTCAATATAATCTTGTTTGTAGCACCTTGCCATTTCGATAAGCTCTGAAAGGTCGGCAAACGAGTCACCAATTAGCACATCATCAAAACCATTTGCAAATAACTCTAACATCGCAATATGACAAGGCAAAAAGCGGTGTTTTTCAATCGTACAAACCCCATGACCTAAGTGGTGCAAATCTTTAGGCGAAAGTTGCGATGCAATAAACCCACCGACCGGCACACCGAATGAGACAAACAGGTCGTTAATTGGGCGAATGTCCTCAAGAGACAATGCTGTATCTGGTAGTGGGAAAAAATTGTGACAAGCCGTTAGTTGACCAAGATTTCCTTCTTTTTCTACCGTTTCTAAAAATTCACGACATTCACGTATAGCGCTTCCATTCTGATTATCAGAAGAAGACATCGAAGCGTTTACTTCTATTTGAATCCCCTGCTGATTTTTTGAAAGAAGTGCTATTTCTTGGCTCGTAAAACCTCCATCAATACGGAGTTTTGTGATGCCCATATTTTGTAACGCTGTAAGATCGTTTGATGTACAACCCAACTCGTTGAAAACTTCATCATTCATATCAGCTGATACAGTCATACCAAGTTCTTTACAGTAACTTAGTATGTCATTCCAAGTGTTCGCATTTACATCCTCTGCACCTTCAAAACCATGATTATTTAAAATCAGTGAAACAAATACTTTTTTAAAACCATAAGAATTGGCCTTTTCCAAATAATCTTTAATTTGATCTACTGGATAAAAGTTGGGATACACACTAATTCCTATTTCACGCATGTTAATTCCTCATTCCTTACTATTCTTAATTTGTATTTACTTGTACCCCGCACCAATAATAATGGCACCGAATACTGGATCATAAAGTGGTGCAGAAATCTCTACTTGTGGTAAAACCACACTTAACTTCTCTTTTAACGAACCGAAATAATCTGTTGATTTCGTCAACAAACTGCCTGCAACAGAGAGACAGAACTTTTCTGACCCCATTTGTCGACTGATTCCAACGACTAAACGAACTAATTTCTCTAGTTCTGCTTCAACAATCGTACGAGCAGCTTCGTCTCCTTTTGCCCATGCTTCTAGGATAATTGGCGTACATGAAGCTACCATGTCAACTGGTATCGTATCTCCCAAATATAATAAATCCATAAATTCTTCTGGAATAGTCAACTGAAAATGAGCGAGCAACTTTTCTGTAAATGATGTAGGTGCAATCACTTTGTCGTACTCTTGCATAACAGCTGCAATCGCATGTCGACCAATCTGGAAACCGCTTCCTTCATCACTTATCACTCCGCCCCATCCACCAGTGCGTACGATTTTTCCTTTTGAGTCAATTCCCACAACAATGGAACCTGTACCAGCAATCATCAAAGCATCTTTTCGATGTCCGTTGCCACCAACAAGGGCAATTTCTGCATCATTCACCACTTCTAGTTGGCAAGTAAATCCACTTTCTTTTAATGCAGACAGATAGATTTCAACATCCTTCGGTCTATCGACACCTGCAGAACCTAATACGAGAATCGCATTTTGCAGTCGCTCTTGAAAACAAGAGACTAATGCTTCATAAATTTCACGAAATACTGGTCTAAGACCTTCTACGCCGATGTTATTATAATTTGACATCCCAAAATTTTGGTCAAATAGCGTTTCTCCATCTGGTCGTTCTTTGACCATGACTCTCGTTTTCGTTCCTCCACCGTCCATTCCAATAATCAATCTATTACTCATTATCTGTCCATTCATCCTTTCATTAATAATTTATTTCTTTCTAAAAGCAAAATCTTGCGCCTTGATTTTATGGTTATCAGATTTAAACAAAAAAAATTGAAATAGTTAGAACATCAAAAAACACAACTATGTTATTCATCGAATAAACCTAGATCCTACTCTAGTTTATTTAAGTATACTTACCACCCAATACATTAAACAGTTGGATTTTTTCCAACATATTTAGCAATATTATTACGCATATACCCGGTAGATTTAAGGGATACCATGGTAGATTAGACGACTTTATCGTAAATCTTCGAAAAATAGGAATGCTCTATTGCAGATAATTGCCAATCGTCCCTCCAACAGAACCTGAAAAACTCACGGCAACCCCTTGGGATACTTATGACCGTTTTGGGATATTTACAACGGAAAAAGTCGAAATAATTGTTATAACAATTAATGGTATTTATATCCAAAACACAGTAAAATTAACTTGTATTAATCATTTTTGGTTAAGGAGCGGATTCATTTGATTATCGTAACAACCGAGAATATTGCTAACCATAAAATTACAGAAGTATTAGGTCCAGTATTTGGATTAACTGTTAGGGCAAGAGGAATTGGTAAAGATATCGTTGCTTCTTTTAAGGGGCTGATAGGCGGAGAGATCAATCAGTATACAGAAATGCTTGAAGATGCCAGAAAACAAGCAATGGACCGTATGGTGAAAAACGCTTCGTCAATGGGGGCAAACGCGATAATTATGATGCGCTTTGACTCGGGTGAAATTGGTCAAAATATGAGTGAAATTGTAGCTTATGGAACCGCTGTTATTGTGGAAAAGGTATAACCAATGAAATGGATTGTTGGCTTTTACGGTATCCAACTGTTAATACTGATTATTTTAATCATCGGATCGTGGTTCATTTGGGACCGCCGCTTCAAAGCAAAACATGGTCTGCAAGTACCTAAAGGCTTCGTCCGAACAAATGAAGTATCAATCGATCCAACCACAAATAAAAGATTAGTCGTTTATTTCAACCCGGAAACCGGAGAGCGCTTTTATAAAGAAGAATAATGCAATTTATATAATTATATTTAAAAGGAGCCACCGGCATTTATTTTTAAAAACCGAGCTCCTTTTCATTTTGTTTTCTTATTTATAAAAACACGCTTCTATTTATGATGCGGTTCACCATGATGTACCTAAATGAGGTTTTACAATTTTAAATCTATACCTCTTTCTATACTATTTAAATGTTTAGCAAATACTAAATACAACTTGTATTCTGATGGAGTGATTTGAATGTCACGTAAAAAAGATAGTTCGATACATTTTTTCTTGTTATTTGTTGTTATGCTTGTTCTTATTTGGTCCCTGATTAAACCTGAGGCAGGTTATATGGTTTTGTTGATGGAGGTTTTACCTTCAGTATTAGTTTTAATATTATTGGTATCAACATACAATCATTTTCGCCTTACCACTGTTTCCTATGTCATCATTACCCTTCTTGTCATTTTAACGTTTATAGGAGGGCATTATTCTTATTCGAAAGTTCCTCTCTTTTCATGGATCAAAGATTATTTTGGTTTACAAAGAAACCACTATGATCGGTTCGGTCATTTTCTTAAGGGGGCTATGGTCATAGTTATAATAGAGATATTATTAAGGAAAACAGCTTTATTGAAAAGTAAAACGACAAATTTTATTGCTCTATGTATAACACTAGCAATCGGGGCTTTCTACGAAATCATTGAGTGGGCAAGTGCAAAAATAGGGAAAGAAGGGAAAGTCACAAAAGATTTTTTAGGTATGCAAGGAGACATATGGGACGCCCAGTGGGATATGGCATTTTTACTAGTAGGTTCCATTCTTTCGCTTTTTTTCACAAAGATCCTTTATAAAGAATTAGAAAAATCTAGATAATCGGCTACATAAAATAACGTAGGTACAAAATTTAAGAAACAAGAGAGATGACCAAAAATATGCAAGTTATTATTCATAACTTGGTATTTTTGGCTTGTCATTATTTTCAAATACAAAACCTCATTTACTTATGGTATGGCTACCGTATCTAATTGAACAATGGTTTTATTTGTCGCTTACCCATTCCAAATTTGTTCACAAATTGTCCACAATCGCCTTTTTATTTATAAAGAATCTAGGAAAAAATGGTAATACGAAGCATGGGGATGTTTTCGTATTCTATTTTTAAGGAGGGGTGAGCGTGACAATAAAGCGTTTAGCTTTGTTAATTATTTTGCTCACATATTTATTAATTGTTTTTGGGGGCTATGTGGCGTCATCAAAGTCTGGGATGGGATGTGGACCTGAATGGCCCTTATGTAATGGTGATGTTGTACCAACTTTACATGGGGACACCTTGATTGAATTCACACACAGAGTGATTGGGGCAATTCTCGGTATTGTTTCTTTTATTCTATTCGTCAAAATTCTACGTACAGAAGTAAGTCCTTCGGTTCGTACTGTTGGATACTGGATGCTTGTTTTACTTATTATTCAAGTGGTTCTAGGTGCAATCGTTGTGTTAAAAGATTTGCCCACTAGTATTATAGCAAGTCACTTAATCATTGCTATGCTCTTTCTGACAAGTCTCATCTGGATTTGGCGACGCACAGAAGAAAATGCAGATATCCAGCACCACCCTTCGGCCCATTCTAAGAAAAAACAAAAAGAAATTAAACTTCACTTCAATATTGTTCTGATTCTTTTACTACTTATTTTGGGATTTGGGGCATATGTGAAACATGAGTCTTTGGGAATGATATGTGGTGCGTTAGAGTGTAGAAATTCATTTTTACCAAAGACAGGTCCTGAATTCATTCAAACCATTCATAGAGTTTTAGCTTTCGTTTCAGCATTGTACATCTTCTTTCTCGTCTATTTGTCTTTCAAAAAGGGCTGGGGAGAAAAACTGCAGAATAGAATTATTTTTTCAGCCATAACGGTTCTCATTCAGGAAGTATTAGGCGTCCTTACAATTATAAAGGTTATTGATATTTCATGGGCAATGCTTCACCTTGCAGCAGGTACGCTCTTGTTCGCCATAGTAACGGAGGCACGGGTTTATATTGGTTCTGCTGCCTTCTTGAAAACAAGGCTGAACATTGTAACGAACCATCCGATTATAAATAAAACAGATGTGTAGAATAGAGGGTGTTCCAAAAATCTAGCTTTTTGGGCACCCTTTTTAGTATCATAATTGTTTTTTTCAATTTATATGAGCAAGGTGAACTATGTGTCTGTTCTCATATTTAAGATTTGAACAAGCTGATTATTTAAATAATTGGCATCATAAGAAAAGTCATTTTGATACCATTCAATAATCATGCCAATAATGGCATTAGCTTGATAGGCAAAAAAGAGTTGATGATTTACGCCTTCTTTAAGCCATCCATCTTTATCTTGAAGTAACAAATGCTTTATTTCATCGAATAATAAATAATAGTACATTAATGGAACTTTTTTTGACAAAACAATCCGGTAGAATGGTTTATATTTTTCGATATGATGAAAAATACGAATTGTGGAAGGATCTAATTCAGTGATTTTCAATACAGGCACGCGGCGATAAGGCTCTTGATAAGAACGTGCCAAATCTGCTGTAATTTCTTTAAAATACTCCTCAAATAAATCTTCTATTTGTGCATAATGCAAATAAAATGTACCACGATTAACTCTTGCCTTTCTGCAAATCTCCGAGATTGAGATGATTTCTAGACTTTTTTCTTTTAATAATTCTAACAATGCGTTATGAAGTGCCTCTTTTGTTTTCACTATACGCAAATCTGTTTGCAAAATTTTTTTCACCTCTTATTGAACACATCTCTTATTATTTGTTAATTATTAAACAAATATCGATTTTTTGCTTATTGTAGGCGTTTTCATATATTATTATAATATTTATTGAACAACTGTACAATAAAATGCAAGGGGATGGTTTCGAATGAGATTACAAGGAAAAGTAGCAATAATCACTGGCGCCGCTTCAGGCATGGGAAAATCAATAGCAGAAGGTTATGCAAAAGAAGGGGCAAAAGTCGTTGTATCTGACTTAAACTTAGAAGGTGCAAAAGATGTAGCAGAGAGTATCAAGGCTACAGGTGCAGAAGCCATTGCCATTCAAACAAATGTAGCTTCTGAAGAAGATTTAATACGTCTATTTGATGAAACAAAACAGGCTTTTGGAAAACTAGATATTCTTGTCAACAATGCAGGCATCATGGATGGGATGGAGCCTGTTGGTGAAATTTCAGACGAACGCTGGGAAAGAGTCTTTTCTGTTAATACACTTGCAGTTATGAAATCAATGCGTATCGCGGTGAATCTATTTTTAGAACAAGGACACGGTACTATCGTCAACAATATTTCCGCTGGTGGATTATACGGAGCACGCGCAGGTGCTGCATATACAGCTTCTAAGCATGCAGTAGTGGGCTTAACAAAAAACACTGCATTTATGTATGCAGACAAAAACATCCGTTGTAACGGTATTGCTCCTGGAGCAGTTATGACTAATATTGCTGCTTCCATGAATAATATAAGCGAATTTGGTGCGAGCCGCCAGGCATTGGGTATGGCTATTAACCCACGTGCTGGACAACCAGAAGAAATTGCAAAAATGGCCATCTTCTTAGGATCAGACGAAGCTAGTTTTGTAAATGGACAAGTTATTGCAGTAGATGGCGGTTGGACTGCTTATTAGTGGTCTTTGTATAAAAAGGGCTTAGTTCACTTGAGCTGAGTCCTTTGTTTAACCTTACCTTAAATTCATCTTGCACGTTTCGCTTTTATTTAAAACAGTGTAACCCCTAATAAAATGTGTATCATCACTAATTGGGTTACCGATAATTTATTGTTTTTAAATGTTGAATGTGGATGCCTATATGTCCAATGCCAATTATGATAGCGGATGTGGTCAACCAAATAACTTTACCATAAATACCTAATAGCAAAAAAGCCATGACAGGCAGACTAGCACCGGGTACAGGAATTCCACAAAAACTTCGATAAAAATTTTCTTCCGTATGCTCATGAATAAAATATCTAATCCAACTAATCTCATATAAAATCATCAGAAAAAATGATGCTATTATCCACCAACTCCATGCTGAAAACGGAGTAATGTTATAATCGCTAAAAATCAGTATGCTGCAAGTACAGCACACTTGTCCAACACGCTCAAACAATAGTAATATTTTGTTTTCTTGGGTAGTGTTATAGTCAATTGGCTTATTCTTACTCCATATGGTGTTTGGAATCCATAACATCAATAAATATATCAGACCTACATATGAAAATCCTAAATGACCTAACATATATTACCTCCTGATAAGATTCTATAAATTTAATTATCTATGATTACTTATTTTACCATTTAACAAGGAGCCGAATCTTACACAAAAAGGAAATTATTATGAATTTTTCTTCAAAGTTTAGGAACAGGCTTTCACCATCTTTACATTTATATGAGCATAAATGACATAAACGAAGAATTCCTTTAGTACTCCCAGTCCAAACTCAACTTTATGAAGGAATCTTTTTAAATCATTACCTACACATCTTGAGTATCCAACTAACTTCCCATCCACTTCTACAACCAAAAACAGATTTCTTTGATGGTTCGTATCTGCTTCGATTATTTTTTCAAAACCTGACTCGTCGATGAACGCCTCTCCCTTCTCCCTTGTAATCTTAACAAAGATAAATCTTTTGCATCACTTTTCTTGGCAGACCTAATCGCATAGTTTAATTCTTTAACTTTGAAGTCTTTTTGGTTAATTATCATTTACTTTACTCCTTTATTTTTAAAATCTCATTCATTAGTTTTGGGTTCGCGATATTCACCAATTTGATCTTTACACATAAATTAGGATGATATGTTCAAGAAGGTAGGTATGTGTCTTGTATTACAATCATTATTATCGTGGTAGACAAAACACGGCTTCACAAATAGATTTTCATTCTTTCCATGGTATCGTAACTATGATAAGTGATTTTATTATTGGAGCAAATAGCGAAAGCGACGGATGTTATAAATTAATATCTGTAGAGGATGGAGTGGAAGGAATCGCCAATTTCGTTGTCTCTCCTACAACTTACTTTGTTGACCAAGCAATGGTGGCTGTCGGAGATAGGGTAACGGGCTATTATGATGCGAATGCCCCCGTCCCTTTAATCTATCCACCACAATATCGTGCACTTGTCATCGTAAAACATACTCCATCCCAAAATGTAAAAGTTGACTATTTTGACTCTCAACTTGTGAGTAGTGATGGCCAGTTAAAATTAAATCTATCCCCCTATACCCAAATTCTCTTGCCAAACGGGGAAGCATTTTCAAAGAACATTGGAAACCGTAATCTCATAGTGATCTATGGCCCTGCCACAAAAAGCCTCCCTGCTCAAACCACCTCTTTTAAAATTGTAGTTTGGTGTTAAAAGGTTTTGTTTGAACGGTACCTTGCCCCTTCGCGTAATCGCAATTCGGTCAGGTACCTGTTTATTTTTAAAAACCTCATCTACTGATCTGAAGTGAAGCGACCCCTGAAAGTTTAAAAATGAGATTTTATAATTCTAATTTAGTCCATTTTTTTATCATGCCTCACCAATTTCCATCCCCGGAAGGCAGCTAGCGAGCAATCTGACTCCTTTATCAATTTCTTCAATCGATAAACCACCAAATCCTAACATGATATAGGAATGACTCTCGGGAGTTGGCTGAAGCCAAAACATTGCCGGTGAATAAACTTTGACACCCTTCTTTTGACCCCTTTCGATCAGTTCTAAGGCAGTTATCCCTTTTAGTTTCAATAAGATATGTAAGCCTGACTTTTCTCCCACTATTTTTACTTGAGTGCCCATATATTGTTCAATACTCCTTATCAGAGCCTGGTGTTTTCTTTGGTACATCTTTCGCATTCTTCGAATATGCCTTTCGAATTCTCCAGATTGTATGAACAGGGCTATTGCCCTCTGAATAATAGGAGAGACAGATTGGTTATAAGCCGCGAACTTTCGTGAATACTGAACTATTAATGAAGGTGGAAGTACAATATAACTTAATCTGGCTGAAGGAAGAAAGGATTTAGAAAATGTACCTAAATAAATAACCCTTTCCTCTTCATCCAGGGATTTTAGAGAAGGAATTGGCTGGCCCAGGTATCGGAACTCCCCGTCATAATCATCCTCGATAATGTATCCCCCAGTTTGATACGCCCATTTTAGCATTCGCATTCTTTTCGAAATGGACAGAACCATACCAAATGGAAATTGGTGAGAAGGCGTTAAGTATACGGCTTTTGCCCTACTCTTTCGAAGGTATTCCACTGACAATCCGTCCTTCTCAAGAGGCACCGGTTCAATATGGCATCCCTGATCTTCCAAAACCGCTCGAACACCATTGTAACCTGGTTCTTCCATTGCCACGGTTTTTCCCCTGAGTGCTAAAAGTTGGCAGATCAGCGTCATGGAGGCCTGTGTACCTGCTGTTGTCAGAATTTGTTCTGATGTAGATCGCACACCCCTCGATTGCAGTAAATAGTTTGAAATCTCCTGCCGTAATGCCAAATCTCCCATTCTTTCACTATACTGATAGCTCTCTTGATCAACTGCATCTGTAAGACATTTTTTCCACTGTTTTAAAGGGAATTTCTCAATATCGACATTCCCATATTCAAAATCAACAATGACCTCGCTTGGCGGCTTACATTCCAGCCTAATAGGATGCTCCCCCGCAATCGGATGCAAAAAAGGTTTCTCAATCTCACATACCCATATTCCACTTTTAGGGACACTTTCAAGGTATCCCTCTGATTGTAATTGCTGATAGGCAGCCTCAACTGTGTTCCGGCTGACCTTTAAATGAAGGGTTAGCTGGCGAATGGATGGCATCTTCATTCCTGGTAAAAGCCTGCTTTCTTCAATTTCCTTCTTAATCCAATGATACAACTGCATGTATAATGGCTCTGGCAATTCCTTTTGTAAAAATGGGGTAAGTTCCAAAGTCAACCCTCCGTCTGTCCCTATTAAACTTTTAAATTCTGTCACTTTTCTCATGTACAGAAATTTCTTACAATGATTTTATCATTATTTAAGAGAGTGGGGATGAAAAATGAATAAGATTCGCCAAGAAAAATTAGAATGTACTGATGATAAGCGTATTGAACTGTTTTTAAGCCAGGCACGGACAGGTTATCTTGGATTAACGGATGGGGAGGTTCCATATGTTGTCCCTTTGAATTTCGTTATGATGAATGAGGCCTTATATTTTCATGGAGCTGCACAGGGGAGAAAAATAGATTTGATTCATGCCAATCCCAACTGTTGTGTCACAGTATCTGAAGATTATGGAACTATGGTAAGTCCTATACCAGCCAAGACAGATACTGCTTACATGAGTGTGATGCTGTTCGGAGCACTCGAGGCGGTTACTGATTTAAATGAAGCAACAGCCGTAATGCAAGCCATGCTGGATAAGTACGTACCCGGCTACTATAATAATAGCCTATCACAATCCCACGTTGAGAAATATCGCTCCTCACTAGGGAGTCATACTTTGGTTTATCGACTAGTTCCCAGCATACGAACAGCAAAAGAAAATCAATTGAAACCGCATTTGTCTTTTTACTCAGGCAGGAAAGTTGATATGGATATTTAAAGCTTTGGAAAATGGACCGACTAGAGTCCATTCCAACTGCATTCCTCATCATTGCTTCGTTAACAAAGATAAAGGAAAGGAAGCTAAAATTTTTAATCAGGGTCATTACACTTTTAGCTTTTGAATACTGAATCTCTTTGTTTGCCTCCTTTAAATTTACATAGTTCAACTTTTTTGGATTTTTGCCTACTAAACCAAGCAGGAACCAAATGACTATACTTAAAATAGGCAAGATAAACAGGATATATTTGGAACCCCAGTTATCTGGTGTTTCCCCACTATAATAGATAGCGAACAGTGCCTGGCACTGTTCGGTCCACTCGGTGTATAACGAATAATGAAAAACACAAAGAGAAGCCATCGTATTTGTAACAGCCTGCATTCGATTTTGCAGGTTTATGCTTTTATGGATTCACCGAACCTTAAATCAATAGATGTTAATGAAAGTACACCTATCAGCAACCGGAACCTGAAAATACAAGTTTTGATTTACTGAACACCGTTTCCTTAGCCAATCATAAAAATACCCCATCTGTCATTAAGTGGGATTGCTCTCAAAACATACTCAACCGATAATTCTTCGATAAAAGTTCCAAAAGTTTAAGCCCAGCCACACTGTTCCCTTTTTCATCTAATGCAGGGCCGAATATTCCAATTCCGAATTTGCCAGGAACGGCTCCCATGATTCCGCCAGATACACCGCTTTTTGCCGGTATACCTATTTTTATCGCGAATTCGCCCGATGCATTATACATTCCGCACGTAACCATAAATGTTTTGCAAATTCTTGCTACATCGTCGGGCATGATCCTTTTCCCGTTAAGAGGATCCACTCCATCCATTGCAAAAATCATGCCGATCCTCGCTAAATCCAAACAATTCATTTCGACTGCACACTGCTTTGTATATAAATCCAATAACGTTTCAACATCCTCCGTGATGATTTTATGCTGCTTGAGAAAGTAACATAATGCCCGGTTTAAATGGGCCGATTCAAATTCAGAACGGGCTACCTTCTCACTATATACAACGGAAGGGTCGCCGGCCAATTCCCGGATAAAGCCCAATAACCGATTGAACCGCTCCTCTACCGAATCCCCTTTTATCATATGGGTCACGACAAGCGCTCCTGCATTGATCATTGGGTTTAAAGGTTTAGCAGGTGCCATTGTTTCTAGTTTGGCAATCGAATTAAACGGGTCTCCCGTAGGTTCCATACCAACCCGTTCAAAAACATAACGAAAACCTCTTTCCATTAATACAAGAGCTAAGGTTAGTACCTTTGAGATACTTTGTAAGGTAATGATTTTATCAATATCTCCAGCTGAGATACATCTTCCATCAGGATAATTTATGGCAATGGACAAATCATCTGGATTGGCTTTACGGAGCTCCGGAATATAATCTGCAACCTTGCCATCCTTTGTATATCTTTTTGCTTCTTCCACTAATTGCTTTAATTCATCACTTTTTTGACATGGCACTAGTCATCACCCATAGTAGTATGGGCGAATAATAGGGGGTTCATTCACCTGTATTATGAGCAACGCGATTAACTTTTTCTCTAGTTCTCTTTAGAAATTTATATGATTGACAGAAGATGAAAGGGAAATAGTAACTTGTTGTAGTTTTAAGGATAAAGAAATGAAATGGAGGAATTCAGAAAAAACTCTAAAAGAACATTAGCAAAAACATACTCTTACATTTTCTTCTTTCTTTGCTGTTGCTAAGCAGTTTAAAATAAAATTCAGGATTTGTTTTTTATCCCAAGATAAATCATCACTTTCTAACCGTGAATCCTTATTATCAAATAATTGATTGTAGGCATTCAAAGCCTTTTCAATTTGTTGTATGGAGAATGTAGAAACATCGCCTATTCCACTAACCCCTGCATTGTAATGATTTGCATCAAGTAAACTGTACAATATTTGAGCATTGTAATTCCCCATGCTGAAACGTGCATACGCAATTTCTTCTCCTGCTTTATTGAATCCTGAAATATCGTGGCCCATTGGTTATCCTCCTTCAAATTTTGTATTTCATTTCCAGAAATAATAGTCTTATTCTTTAAATACTTAAAAGTGATATAAATAGTTTGCTTGAACTTATCACTCATTTCAGGTCTGTTTTTTATATAAATATATTTTAAAAAAAGTATTAGTGAAAAAAAGGGGTGTTAAGGTGGATTAACTTGAAGATCCATTTAAGAGGTTGTTTAAAAACGTTGGGATCATTTATCAGTTGTTTTCATGTCTTTGTTTTATCTTTCATATTGAAACTAGTATGGTTTTATGTTCACAAAAGGTTTAAAACGATGAATTTATAGTGGAAGATTGCAATTTTACAAGAAAGATATTTGTTCATTTACAATTTCTACCTCCTTTCCGAAAATATTATATCATATTAAACTTCATATTCATTTAGACTTTACAAAATCTTTTCTACAACTATGTGAACAGATTGAAAATTCCCATTGACATAAAAAACAGGGGGACGGTTACTGGAAACATTAATTTATTCAAAAGAGAAAAAGGAGCGTGATTACTTTGTTTGATATGCATGCTCACTTCATTCCGCCAGATGTCTTGCTTTGGCTTAAGGATAACCAGAATTTGGTTCAAGCAAGATGGGAGAAAAAATCGCCAGATCAAGCTGACTTTCTTACAGTAAATAATAAATGGGGATTTGAGCTGAAAGAGTCATTTATCAATCCTGGATTATATCTGCAGGAACAAGAAAATGCTGGCGTTTCTCATTCCCTTGTCTCACCTATTCCCCAGCTTTTTATGTATGATTTTCCTGAATATATTACAAGTGAGCTTTCAACAGTCTACAATCGTTCACTAGGCAATTGGATTCATGACAACAGTGAGCGATTATCGGCACTAGCTACCATTCCATTAAACAATCCTGTTCATGCAGCGAACGAATTAAAGCATGCGATGAATTTAGGATTAAAAGGAGCCATTATTGGGCCCGGGCTATCAAATGTCATGTTAACAGATGAATTTTTTACTCCTTTTTGGGAGGAAGCCAATTATCAAAAAGCCATTATTTTTATTCATCCTCTGCTTTGTGAGGATCCGCGACTTCAGAAAAGGATGATGCCTAATCTAATTGGGGTTCCGTGGGAAACAACCATTTGTGCTGCAGATTTATTGTTAAGTGGTTTGCTGGACAAATATCCAAATGTAAGAATTTTGCTAGCTCATGGCGGCGGCTTACTTCCCTACCAGATTGGTCGTTTAAATAAAGGATATGAAAAATGGACAGGGGTTTCCGCTTCATTGCAAGCTCCTCCAGAAGAGTACTTGCGTCGCTTTTGGTTTGATAGCGTACTTTGGAACAATACAAGTTTGAATTTTCTTATAGAAATGGTTGGATCCGATAGAGTGGTTCCTGGATCGGATTTTCCTTTCGACCTATGTGCTTGGCCTCCTATAGCAAATAATGAGAGTGGAGTTAAATCTCTCCTATCTATCTAAAGGAGTTATTGTAGAACGACAAGTAGTCAAGGCCTTCTGAAAGCGCTTGACTGCTTGTGTATCTCTTGATTTGCTATAGATAAAAATCAATGGGATCCCTTCTACATCTACTGCCCCATATAAGTAAACCCATTGTTCTTTTACTTTTACATATGTTTCATCTACTCGCCAGCGCTCGTTTGTTAGCTTCATGTTCCGACGAACTCAGTTCTCTATCTCAGGACCATATTTTTGGTGTCCCTTCCGCATAATCATTGTTTGCGCTTGAATCAGCTTCGTTCACTTTTGATTTCCACTAAGTCGCGAATACTTAGATTGTTCCATAGGTACCACCTTACTGTTAAAAGGAATATTTCAGATTGATAATACTTTTACCATTGATAGGAGTGAAAAAACACCTTAGTATGTAACCTTTTTACAAACTTTTTAACATATATGTCATGGCATTCCTATTCCTATATAACTAAAGCTTAGCAGCAATTACCAAACCGGGATGGTTGTATCTGGCAGCGGGAGTCAAGAGGATGCTCGGAAACAGAAAAAAATCCAACGAATGGCCGTACCTCATCTGTATTAAATTTTCTTTTTTTCCTCCATATCTAATGTCCCCTTTTTTCACTTTTGAACCTGTAATATTCCTCTAAATTGGGAGCATATTTCTTGAATTACTTGAATGCTTTGAAGAAGTGCTTTAAGAATGACTTCTATCTAATTCTTGTAATCATACTCTTTAAACTCACTGAATGAGTAAAAATGACTAAATTTTTAATATATCCTCTTCGTTTGGTAAGGAAGATATCGCTCCTACCCTAGTACATACTAGTGCCCCTACTTTATTTGCAAATAGAATGATCTCTTTCAGTTTACTAAAATCATTGAGAATTGTGTTAATGGACTCAAAGTTTGCAAACTGATATAAAGCAGCACCGACAAATGCATCACCAGCACCCGTAGAGTCAATTGAATTTATTTCTATACTTTTTATTACACTCACATCATTTCCATTTGAAAGAAGTGTACCTTCACTTCCAAGAGTCACAGCCACAATTTTCGCTCCTAAATTATGGAGCTTCTCTATTCCTTCATACTTATCCATTTTTCCTGTGATAAGTTCAAGCTCTTCTTCGCTGACCTTTACAAAATCAGCCATGGATATACCTTTTCTAGCTAAATTAATAAATTCATAAATTCTATTTCTCCATAAATCCTTACGGAAATTAGGGTCAAATGATAGGAATATTCCACTATTTTGCGCAAACTCCATTGCATTAAAATAGGTTGTTTTAAAAGGGTCATCAAGTAACGCTGTTGCGGATCCAAAGTGTATTATTTTTGCTCTACTTAGTCTATCTAAATTTAAGTTTTCGTCTGCTAGATTTTGATCTGCTCCTCTATTGAATACAAAATCCCTTTCACCGTCTGCTTGGAGAGAAACAAATGCTAAGGTTGTTGGTGCTATATCATCAGTAACAACCATTGATGTATCTACACCCACCTTACTTAAAGTTTCTATCAAAAATGATCCAAATGGGTCATTTCCTACTTTTCCAATAAGGCTCGCTTCCCCACCTAGCTTTGAAATGGTAGCTGCTACATTCGCTGGAGCACCTCCAGCCTTCTTTAGAAAATGATCACCTTCTTTTAAATTAACACCAATATCTGTACAGTAAAAATCGATTAACAGCTCTCCAACGCACATAACTGAGCGGTATGTTTTATTCATTTATTTTCCACTCTCCATTCTTATCCCATCTTTTTTCAAAATTAAAAGGTTCATGGTCTTTTATCCACATTAAAGAAGGTAGTAAAAAAAACAGGAGAAAGTGCATTCAGGGTTTGCCTTCCTACTTCTTCCTTTTGAATTTTTTTATGTATGGAGTGGATTTGCCGCTGACTTCGTTGGTTATGCATTTGTCCAGAAAAACCAATTCCAGTAAATTCAACAGCAAGTCCCCCCTTTTGATCGCAAAACTGCAAGAAGATTGAAGGCCGTCGATCATTCGACAGCCTTTATAAAGTCTTAATATCAATGAAAAGATTTCCTTATTAATAGGAAAGATATTTAATCATTTTTACTTTTTATTACTCTTGTCTTAACATTATTAAATTTAGTTGTTGAACTCCACACATTTAAGCCAATGAAACCCTTTTAAATGTCTGTTCTTTTGCGTTTTGAAATTCTTATGTGAACTTGATAAGAATTAAGCTGCACTATTTCCACGTAAGCGATCTAATAAAACCGCGGCAACAATTACTCCACCTTTGACTACAAGCTGCCAATAATAGTTAACGTCCATTAGAGTTAAGCCATTACTAATAACGCCCATAATTAATACCCCAATGATCGTTGCTTGTATCTTTCCTTTACCACCTGTTAAACTTGTTCCACCCAAAATAACCGCTGCAATTGCATCTAGCTCATACATTTGACCTGCAGTTGGTTGACCAGAATACAACCTGCCAGCTAACACGACCCCACCTAAACCTGCTAATAATCCACTAATGGAATACACATTAATTAATGACTTCTCAACCTTAATCCCTGTTAATCGTGCTGCTTCCTCATTTCCACCAATGGCATAAATATGGCGGCCAAACATGGTATACTTTAAAACATAAAACATAACGATATAAACAAAAATCATGATATAGATAGGAGTTGGTATTCCGAAAATAGCTCCGCCACCAATGAATTTGAACGTTTCATTTTGTAAAACAATCGGATAACCACCACTAATGACATAAGCAAGCCCTCGAACATAGGTGAAACTACCTAATGTAACAATAAATGCTGGTAATTTGGTTTTAGCAGTGAAAAATCCATTTATTAGTCCTACTGCATACCCTACAGCCACACCTGATATCATGGCAATGACGGGGTTAACTCCTGCTGAAGAGACCATAACTGAAATAACACCGGATAAAGCAACTGTTGACCCGACCGACAAATCAATTCCACCAGTTAATATCACAATTGTCATTCCAGCAGCTAGCACAGCAATGATGGAAACCTGCTTTAATACATTTAACATATTGGCCGTTTCTAAGAAATTAGGCGCGGTAAAAGAAAGGACTACACATAATAAGATTAAAATCATTATCATACCTAATCGATTCCATAATCCGTGAAGGATCTTCCCAACATGAAGGCTTTCTCTTTGTGATATTGTTTGAGTATTTCCCCTCATTTTCTTTACTCCCCCCTAGTAGCTAAGTACATAATTTTTTCCTGTGTGGCTTCTTCCCTCGAAAGTTCTCCTGTTAATCTTCCTTCGCACATGACGAGGATTCGATCACTTACGCCTAAAACTTCCGGAAGCTCAGATGAAATCATTAAAACTGCCAAGCCATTTTCGGCAAGCTTCGAAACAATTTTATGTATTTCAGTCTTTGCCCCAATATCCACACCTCTCGTAGGTTCATCAAGCAGTAATACTTTAGGTGCGATGGACAGCCATCTAGCGATCACAACTTTTTGTTGATTACCACCACTTAAGTTCGATACCTGCTGTTCCGGTGAGGCAATTTTTATGTTTAGTTCTTTTATATAACGATCAGCGGTAGCATTCACTTCTTTCCAACTAACAATTCCAGCCTTCGTATGCTTTTTCAACTCTGCCATTAAAATATTCTCTTTTACGGACATAGATAAAAATAAACCTTGCTCTTTCCTGCTTTCAGGTACATGAGCAATTCCATTAGCCATTGCGTCTATGGGGGATTGTATTTTAACGGACTTTCCATCTACAAATATTTCCCCACTTACTAACTCAGATGCACCAAATAGGGCCCTAACTAACTCTGTTCTACCTGCACCTACAAGCCCTGCTAAACCAATAATTTCACCTGGGTAGATTTTAAACGAAACGTTTTTAACAATGGTGTTATCAGATACATTTTTCAGTTCTAGAACAGGGGAACTGCTTTTTGAAAGTTTTTTTGGATCAGGTGACTTATCTCGATTAAACAAATCTTTTAAATCACGACCTACCATTAGCTTCACAAGGTGATCGGGGTTTGTCTCTTCAATGGGGCCACTTGCAATCCACTCACCGTCACGTAAGACAGTAAATCTATTAGCAATCGTAAAGATTTCTTCCATTCTATGAGAAATATAAACGATGGCAACACCCTGTTTTTTTAAATCCTCAATAATATCAAATAGTTTCATAATTTCTTTATCTGTTAAAGAGGCAGTTGGTTCATCCATAATAAGAACCTCTGCCTTAAAGGATAACGCTCGAGCGATCTCTACCATTTGTTGTTGAGCAACGCTTAGGGTTGAAACCAATTGGCGTGGATTAAGATTAGACCCCATTGAATCTAACACCTTTTGTGCACTTTTATGCACCTCTCCCCACTTAACCATCCCTAGCCGATTTCTCGGAAAGGTTGAACCCATTAAGATATTTTCACTAATCGTCAAATTTGGAGAAAGGTTTAACTCCTGATGAATGACACTTATTCCTTTGTTCCTTGCATCAACAGGATCCTTCCACAAAGTCGCCTGACCTTTAAAATAGATTTTTCCACCATTATTATCAGGTGTATGGATCCCTGCTAGAATTTTCATAAAAGTTGACTTTCCGGCTCCATTCTCGCCCATTAATGCATGTACTTCGCCTGGAAAAAGTTCAATTTTCACATTGTTTAATACGGTTATACGTGAGAACGTTTTACTAATCCCTTCCATATTCAACACTGGATTCTTATGTCCATGTTGAACCTTCAATAACCTTTCTGTAACAGCCATACTTTTATCTCACCCCTTTTTTTAATTTAAAAAAAGGCTGAATAAGGGGTCTTTCCTTATCAGCCCTATTGATTAGAGGAGGCTTACCACCCTTGGTAAGAATCTAATTTATCTTGAGTAACAAGTTTAACCGGGACTTTAATAAGATCTTCTACATCTTCACCATTTTTCACTTTCATTCCAATTTCAACAGCCTTTTTCACCATTTCGCTTGGTGATTGTGCTGAAGTTGCCCTAATAGTACTTCCCTTTTTTGCCATAGCTTCTGTAACTTCAGGAGCACCATCTACACCCACAATGAAAAATTCATCTTTACGATCAGCTTGCTCTTGAGCAATTTCAACTCCGATTGCTTCAGGGTCATTGATAGCAAATACTGCGTCAATAGAACCTGATGGATTAGCTTGTAAAATACTTTCCATAACGGTTAATGCCTTTTCACGATTTCCTTCGCCGTTTTGCTTCGCTACTATTTTAATTTTAGAATCTTTAATAGCATCCTCAAACCCTTTAATACGGTCTGTTACTGCTGAAACAGGAGGTCCATCAATAATAGCAATGTTTCCTTTTCCACCTAATTGTTCAATGACATATTCTCCAGCTAGTTTACCAGCTTGATAGTTATCCGATGTAACAGTAGCATCGACACCACCTTCAGCATTCGTATCTACAGCAATTACAGGAATACCAGCGTCTTTTGCCTGTTGAACAGCTGCTGCAATTCCTTTTGTATCAACAGCATTTAATAAAATAACATCCACATTTTTTGTAATGAAATTTTCAATTTGAGAAGTTTGCTTTGCGAGATCATATTCAGCACTTTCAACAAAAACCTCTGCACCTAATTCTTTCCCTGCTTCTTCCACCCCTTTCGACATGGCAACAAAAAAAGGATTGGCCAAAGTACCCACAGTTAATCCAATTGTTAACTTTTTGTCACCTTTTTGCTCTTTCTTATCTTTCGTAGATTCACTTGATGATTCACTAGCACTAGTACACGCAGTCATCACAACCATTACAAACATTAAAACTAGTATTAATAGCATTTTTACATTTTTTCTCATTATGATCCCCCTATTTTTAAAAGATTACTTACAGGAATTTAGATATTGTTATCGCTTTCAGTATTAATTCATCACCACCTTAAATAACATTTTTTGCTAATTTAAATTCTACTGTTAGCGTTTTCATCTTTTTGAAAACAATTTCATTCTAATGGAATATTTTTTTAATTTCACTTGGTTGTTTTTGATTGTTTATGCTCGTTTTTGAATGTTTTAAGTTAATTCAGATTATATTATGCGTGTTTATAATTGTCAATGATGGCATATTTATCCATAAGTTATAGTAAAATAATAAAATATTAACAATTTAAATAAATAATCCATATTTTTCTTTTGATTTATTATTCTGGTAAAATACGACTTAAAATATAAATAAAATTATTTATAAAGGGAAAAAAATCAATCTACTATTTCCAATTTGGACAACAAAAAAAAAGCTGAAACTCAGAAAGTCTATAATAGACATGAGTCAGCTTTCATTACTTGCTATAAACAACTATGCTTAGATAAGACAGCGCATAGGCGATATCTTATTTCTTTACGAGAATAATGTCTGTTTTCTCCTTATATTTTTCAAATTCTACGCTATCTTCTTCATTCGTAATAATTTTTGTCTGCTCTAATTTCGCAAACTTAGAAAAAGAAACTTCTCCAAATTTTGTATGATCTGCTAATATAAAAGACTCACGTGCCAAAGAAATTGCTTTTTCTTTCATTTGCGCCTCCATCGGATCTGGGGTAGTTAATTCTAAATCATAATGAATGGCGTTGGCCCCTATGAAACACTTATCAAATCTGTATTTTTTTATACTTTCATAAGCATGAGGCCCAACAGACGCTTTCGTATTCTTTTTAATAAATCCACCAATAAAATATGTACATATATCATTTTCAAGTAATGCTTCTAAATGATCAATTCCATTTGTTACTACAACGATATCTTTTTGTTTAATATGTTTTATCATCTGATATGTTGTTGTGCCGGCATCGATATATACACAATCACCGTCCAATATAAGACCTGCTGCATATTTGGCTATAATAGCTTTCTCCTCAAGATTCTGAGTGATTTTTTTAAACACACTTGGTTCATCTCGTTTTTTATGCAAAAGTGAAGCTCCACCATGAACGCGCTTTAGGTAGTTCTGCTTTTCTAATTGATCTAAATCACGGCGCAGGGTAGATTCAGATGTATTTGTTAATTCAACTAACTCTTGAACCATAACATTCTCTTTTTCTTTTAGTAGCTTCAAAATTATTTGATGTCGTTCTGAAATAAGCAAGATTTCTTCTCCTTAAAAATAGAGGTAATTAAAGATGAAAATTACAAGAACTCTGGTTAACAAATTTACAGTTCTCTTTCTAGATGCTTCTATTATAAAACACCAACAAAAAAAATGGTGGAAATAGTAGGCATGCAAGCATGAATCCATTATCTTTTTTTCACTACCACAGAATGATAACTGTTAAACAACTTCAATGATAAATTCTTGGTGAATTCTTGTGCCTCATGAATAAATGCTGTTACCGCAGGGCTTGTATACTCTGTTGAACGGACCTCAATCCCTAAATTTTGGTATACTTGCGGGCTTAAATAAGAAGCAGTGATCTTGGACAAGGTGGAGGGGATGGCTAGCTCCGGAAGAATCGTATTTCCGACCCCTTCTTGAACCATTGCGATGATGGTAGCGATATCACTGACTTCAAATTGAATATTCGGTGAGAAACCTTGTTCCTTAAAAATCGCCCGGATGACATGACCACATTCTTTTAGCATGATGAGAGGTTCACTGGCTATATCCTTTACTTCGATCGATGATTGATGACTCAGTGGATGGGCCTCTGGTACAAAAACGATCATTTTATCCTGCAGTAAAGGAAAAAATTCGAATTCATGCTTTTCTTCCGTGACCACGGCCACATCCACGACTGACATTTTAAGCCAATTTCTAACCTCTTCATAATTCCCCTCATAAAGCACTACCTCTACTCCGGGAAACCGTTTTTTAAAGGAGCTGATCATTCCTGGCAGTAGTTTGGCTGACATGCCCGAAATGCTGCCGATTCTAATCGTCCCTGTTTCAAGTCCCGTGATTCCGGATGCCTCATTGATGATCTTTGTTTTAATCATGATTAAATCTCTAACTAAGCTCGCGATGCGTTCGCCGACTTTCGTCAAACTGACTCCAGTCCTGTGCCGATTTAATAATTTTATATTTAGCGCTGATTCCAATGCTGCTACCGCTTGACTAACTGCCGATTGTGAGAGGCCGATTTGCTCACCAGCTTTTGTAAAACTTTTTGTTTCTACTACCTTTAAGAAAACCTCTAATTGAAATAGAGTCATAGGATCCCTCATTTCTATACATTAGTTTTTACTTATGTATAATATTCAAAGTATTAATTTTACTTATATCATGACTCATCATATACTACAATCAAAGACGAACAGAAAGGTGAGATTGTTCATGAGCATTTTACAGGCAGATGGTCAGGAAATTCTAAAGGAAATTCAATCAAGCAAGTCGGTACTAGTCGATTGCTGGGCCGCATGGTGCCCTCCTTGCAGGTTGATAGGAGCCGTGTTAGAGGAAATTGATCTAGAATTTGATTTAAAAATTGTAAAGGTTAATGCCGATGAAAATGTCGATTTTATAAGTGAGTATCAAGTATTAGGAATACCTACATTATTGCTATTTCAGAATGGCCTGCTTGTGGGGAGGACATCTGGTTTTCAACCTAAGGCTGTGCTTGTCGAGACCTTAACAAAACATGGATTGATAGAATAAATGATGCTTTTAATCTCTTTCCAACTTAATAGTTGTTTGCAATCGAAAAATTATCACGAAACTCGAGATTTTCAAATACTGTTAGGATGAAATTATAAACAGCCCCTATCAAAGTTGTTATGTCATTACACACAAAAAGGTTCACAACTTCGTGAACCTTTTTATTGTCTTCTTTTGGTTTCTACTTTTTCAGTTTAAAAGTTTAATAAACTCTTTCATAAATCCAGGTAGATCTGGCCATGCATGCCCTGAAACGAGATTGCCCTGAACATGGAGAGGATTCTCAATATAGGTCGCCCCAGCTGCTTCCAAATCTGGCTTGCAGGCGATATAGGCGGTCAGCTCTCGACCATCCAAATATTGGCGAACGGTTGTTAACACCTGGCCTGCATGGCAAATTGCCGCAACAGGTTTATTTGCTTCAAAGAAATGGGCGACAATCCTTGGAACATTTTCATTTAAGCGAATGTATTCCGGAGCCCTTCCCCCAGGAATAATTAGCCCGTCAAATTCTTCCGGATTTACATCTTCAAAAGCTAACTGTGCTTCAATTAAGTATCCTTTTCTTTCCGTATAAGTATCCCATCCAATGAAGTCATGGACTACTGTTTGCAGTTTCTTTTTTGATGGTGCAGCTATTTGTACATTGTAGCCTTCTTCAAGACAGCGAAAATATGGATAATAAATTTCCAACGCCTCTACAGCATCTCCAGCAATGATTAATACTTTTTTTGACACCTTAACTACTCCCTCTCTTAAAAAATTAGGCTGTTGCCAATATTTATATATTCTAATTTCTTCCTATAATTTCCTTTAATCTAAAAATAAATAATGTTGTTTATGTTGACAAGAAAAAGAATAGTTCGATAGAGTTTTAGTTAAAGGATGACAATGCAGCAATTAATTGATTAGAAAATAAAATGATGGAATAGGGGGAAATGAAAATGAAATCAGTTACGGTTTATCATTATGATGCATTTAGTACAGAACCCAATAAAGGGAATCCTGCAGGAGTCGTGTTAAATGGTGACCGACTGACGGAAAAGCAAATGCAGGAGGTTGCCTATTAAGCAGGATTTAATGAAACAGCTTTTCTATTGGATTCAAGTACAGCTGACCTTAGAATACGTTATTTCACCCCCGGCCATGAAATGAACCTATGTGGCCACGGTACAATGGCTGCTATCTATGCCTTAAAAAGGAATGGAACCATCCCTCAAAAAGAAAACTTAACCATTGAGACACTTGCAGGAAATCTGCCCATAAAGATTTCAAGTGAAGATAATCGGATCACTATGAAACAGGCTTCACCTCAGTTTGCAGAATTTAATGGATCAGTGGAGGCTTTGGCTGACTCCATTGGGCTGGTAAAAGAGGAGATTGACGATGCTTTACCAATCCTCTATGGCAGTACAGGTATCTGGACTCTATTAATTCCAATAAAAAAACTCGAATCTTTTAAAAAAATGAGACCGAACAACCCATTATTCCCTTCTATTGTAAAGGAAATGCCAAAAGCATCTATTCATCCCTTTTGCTTAGATACCTATGATATTGATGCCCATATGCACGCACGGCACTTTTCGTCCCCTTTTTCTGGAACCATCGAGGATCCCGTAACCGGTACAGCTTCAGGCGTAATGGGAGCGTATTATGCAAAATACATAAAAAGCGATTTTGAAAAAACTCTCCATCTTTTAGTAGAACAAGGTCAGGAAATAAATAAGGATGGCAGGGTCATGGTGCATGTCACGAAAAATTACGATCAATATGAAATAGAGATTACAGGAAATGCCGTATACGTAAAAGAGTTTGAAGTGCTTTTATAGACAAGAAAGCCGCAGTGTCAGGAGTTGGCTCCCTAACTGCGGCTTAAGTGATGTTTAATGTATTTCAATTCTTTTTTGTTCAATTTTAGGAATGCTAATAAAATTCTCCTTTTCGGCTTTTACATTTGAATCCAGGCAATCCTGCCTCGATACCATAATAGTCTCCGCAACAAAACACTCAAGTTATTGCATCGGATTGGCAAAATCATTAATCCAAATTTGAACTTGGTCATTTTCGTGAATTTCCCCTGGCCTTTCTACTGCACAGACGATCCCCCGTCGCTTATAACCCGCACGCACAAAACGGAAAGATAACTTCTCATGGTTTTCATAATGCTTTTGGATTTCATCCCCAGGTAACGTACAAGGCTGGTTTTCACCCATACATATTAATCCTGCACCACTTGGAAAAAGGAGCCGTGATCCCATGGTAAGCTTGGTTAATTCCGGAAATCCTTTTACCAAGATATTTGCTCCTAACCACTCTGGAAGCACCGAGTCGACCCCTAATTCTTCTGCAATCCTGTCTAGTTCTTCCTCAGAAACGATCGTTATTTGGCGCCGGTTTAATATCTCTGTTCCTCTTGGATACATCGGCTGTCTTGAATCTGCTTTACTAGTTACACCAAAATGGCGATCTCCACGAATCCCGCCAAATTCAAGATTCGCTTCTGAAATTCTTCTAGTCACAAATGTCATTGGGTCATCTGCAATTAATACCGCGTTTATGCTTGCCCATACTTTTTCCAATAATAAGACCCCTTTCCACATAAAAATTTCCAAATATTCCTTAATCTATAAATAATACCACACACCCATCCTGCACTCAGGGCTTCTTCGTTAATTTGTTTTATGGTATGATTATTTAATTGTTTACCTATCCTATTACACATTTTCATTCATCTAAGAAAAGAGGTATTTATGCAAGACACTGTATTATCTAAGCAACATTGGTTTCTCATCTTAACACTTACATTACTAACATTTGTTCTCGGGACAAGCGAGTTTGTTATCGTCGGGATCTTAACTGATATTTCCTCGAATCTTCATATCACAAATGCAAAAGCAGGTACTCTTGTTTCTGCCTTTGCCATTACTTTTGCCATAGCTACACCACTCGTTATGTCAGCAACAAGCCATTTTCCAAAGCGCAAATGGATGTTGTTTTTGATAGGATCGTTCATCATCCTGAATGCTTTGTGCGTGATATCGACTAGCTACATCATGCTCCTTTCCCTTCGGATGATAACCGCAATTGTAACAGGTGTTTTAATCTCACTTGCGATGATTGTTGCCAGTGAAACGATACCAATCACAAAACGTGGAATTGCTATATCATGCGTTTTTGGTGGGTTTACTCTCGCCAACGTGATTGGCGTACCCATTGGAACGGTCATCGCTAAATGGTACGACTGGCATGCAACCTTCCTATTAACAACTTTTCTGGGTGGAGTTGCATTTTTGGCATCTATCTTGAATTTGCCTAAAAAGCTCAGTCAATACCGTAGTTCGATGCGTGATCAATTTTCTTTGTTGACACACCCACGAATACTAATGGCTTTTTTCATTCCATCTCTTGGATTTGGAGCCACGTATGCCGTTTTTACTTATCTTGTTCCCATCCTAAAGCAAATGGAAGCACCCAGTAGTTCCATTAGTTTAATCTTGTTTGGCTACGGATTTATTTCGATTTTTAGCAACATACTCGCTGGAAAAATTGCCAGCCACAATGCAATTGGACGCCTTCGGTTTGTTTTCCTTGTCCAAGCTTTTGTTCTGGTCAGTTTATATTGGACATCCAATCACTTTATCTTTGGATTGATTAACATTGGCATGATGTCATTAATGGCCATCCTTTTAACAACATCTACCCAGCTTTATTTGATAGACCTTGCCAGTATTTATCAACCAAAAGCAACCGGACTCGCGGCTTCATTGATGCCAGTCGCCAGTAATGTGGGGATCGCCTTTGGCTCCGCATTAGGAGGCATTGTTTACCATCAAGGACCTTTGATGAATGTAACACTTGTTGGTGGGTTCATTGCTATCTTTGCAAGTCTTCTAACTTTCCTAAGTCATCGATTAGACCGACAACAAATGAAACTATCATTGTAATACCTTGCTCTTATATAGATTCATTACGGTTCACCGTAACCAATTTAACAGAAATGATTTTCATTAAATATCTTGTCGATGAATAAATATTCTAATTTTTAATAGCCACGTATAGTGTTCATTGTTAAGAACTTTTGAAAACTAAATAAACACCAAAAAGGTTTGATACTCTTATTGAGCATTAAACCTTTTTTATTAGACGGAATTTTGTACCTATGGTAATTGAATGAGTTAGGGCGGAAGATATGGTTGACCTAAATGCATAGAAGCCCTATTTAATTACGCGTAGTTTACAACCTGAAAATCAGGAAACACCTATTCAGTTTGGCGAAACTGATATATTGACTAACCATTTATTTTATAGGCGTAATCACTTTTCATATCCTACACTTTCCTATTCAAACTATTGGCTGCCTATAAATGGATTGGTCACATACCCCAAGAGTTCTTTCCATGCTAGAAATTGTAAAATTGCCTTCAAAATCATTAAAAGTTGTCCTAGAATGTTCAGGCGACAAGCGTAAACTTTTGAACCTAAAGTATTTGGAGAACAATGGGAAAAGGGTGTATTAGCCAAGGCTATTGGAAAGGCGTTCCTTTACACACTTTACTTCAACTTGCTGGCATAGTAGGCGGGACAAAAGAAGTTGTCGTAGAAGGAGACGATTATGGAGAAAGAACTGACTTAGATAAGGTTTATAGCTTCGCTAGGAGTCTGCCAATTGAAAAAGCACTTCACCCTGATACCCTTGTTGCTTATGAATATAATGGTCAGTCCATTCCATTTAAGCATGGTTATCACTGAGGTTAATAGTTCCTCAATGGTATGCAATGGCCTCAGTTAAATGGATCAAACAAATAAGTATTATAGGTTCTAATTTTATCGGACCCTTTCAATCAATAGATTATGCATATTACCCAAATCAAGGGAATGACTATGATGCTTTTCCTGTCACAGTTTAAGTACAATATTTCACAAATATGTGTAATAAGAAGAAGGAGACCATCATGCTAGATAATTATAGAAAGTTCTGAAATGAAATAAGCTAAACCTAGCAAGAGTATTTTCAGGAACTATATAAGCATAAAATGCAAAGCATCCAAATGAACCAGTTTGGATGCTTTTTGTCTACAATCTGAGACGAACACTATAAGATGTTCATTGAGAGTAATTATTTATCAGTTGCTGTATTACCCATTGAAATCGAAATTCTATTCCAATTGTTTATTTGATTGATTATTAGAACAAGGTCAACATATTGTCTCTCGTCATAATGTTCACGTACTCGTTGATAAAGTTCATCGGGTACACGTTTTGTCGGGATTAAAGTTACATACTCTGTCAACTCAAGAGCTACTTTTTCTGCATCTGTGTAAAATGTGCACTCTCTCCAAGCACTAATACAATATAAACGTTGTTCCGTTTCTCCCATTTTTCTAGCATCAGCTGTATGCATGTTAAGACAATATGCACAACCATTTATTTGAGAAGCCCGAATTTTTATAAGTTCACGAAGTTTACGGTCTATACCTGTAGTTTTCGTATACTTCTCCATTTCCATCATTATTTTAAGTGCTTCTGGTGCTACATTGTAATAATCAATTCGTTGTTCCATTTAAATTCCCCCTAAAAAAGTTTATTCAATAAAAAATTGAATTGAAGATAGTAATCTAATGATCACCTAAATTCATAATGAATTTAGGTGATCATTACAGACTGACATAATCGGCGATTAACTAAGTCTACAATATATGATATAATTATTTTTGTCAAATGAATATGATTTACCAAAAAGAGTTTTCTTTTATTTGACTAACACTCTAAATACTCATAAGATACAATTTGATAACCCTTAAATTAAAAGCAGGTGAGTTTATATGCAGTATAGTGTCGGAGTTGAATATGCTTTACATTGTCTGGTTTATTTAATTGATGCTCCTTCCAAGGAAAGTATTGGGATAAAGGATTTGGCAGAATTCCAAGGACTTTCTGAGACATTTCTTTCAAAAGTTTTCGGTAAATTATCTAAGGCTGGTATTGTAAATTCTGTCCCTGGCGTAAAGGGAGGATATAGGTTATCTAAGTCCCCAGAAGATATTTCCTTTTGGGAGGTAGTTGAAGCAGTTGAAGGTCCTAAGCCTATCTTTCAATGTAAAAATATTAAAGATAATGGTTATTTGTATAGAGAAAACTGCTGTTCAGCTCCCTCCTCTTGCACCATCAATTTAGTTATGCTTTCTGCGGAAGAAAAAATGCGTGATTACTTGCGTAGTAAAACACTTTCATGGTTAAACGAAGAACTTGATCGTGTCATACCCAAACAAATACGTGAAGATACTCGGAAATATTTTTCAAATAGCAACGTATAAAGCAAACCTCTAGTGAAATTGCTTAAATAATAGCAATTTAGAGATGTGTTTTGGTTCAAAAAAAACGTAACTTTCGACTGCCTATTGATAACTCGACCAATCCTCAACAAACTTGTAACTATAGCTCTAAGAAAAGGTCACCTTGATCGCAGCAGGTTCGATTGCTTTCTTCAACAATCCTGCCCCTTTAGTGCAATAAAAAAAGCTGTCTAAATGACAGCTTTATCTGGAATTCAAGCACCCGGTAGTTGAAGAACAGAAAAATTAAATTCTAATTAAAACTCTGATTGGGGATTTTTTACTTTCATAATCGATTTTTCGACTATATACTGATACCCATAAATAATAATTGCTAATGACACGCATATAAAATACCATATAGTATGATTCAACTTTTTAAATTTAAATACTCCTACCTTTTCCCATATTTGAGCAAATGGATAAGCACAAATAGCATCTATTATCATATTTGCAATTAAATATTTGAAAAAATTCCCGTATGTTAGTTTAAATGCCCATAGTGTGGCTACAAAAAAAGGACCTAATATATATGTAAAATCTACAAAACCGGGAGATAAAGGATTTTTATTTACCCACCATTTTTTCTTATTAGCAATTACACTTAACACACTTATGAATAAATTAACAAAACTTGCTACAGGTAAAAACCTAAAAATTGATTTTTTCCCCATGAAAGGAACAGTTAGCCAAGGAACGATTAACATCGCTAAAGCGAATGTCTTTTTCTTAACCATATAAATCAACTTCCTTCTGATTTGATTTTTATAACATTCCTTTAACTAAATCTTATTATTATTTTTTCTTGGTAAACTATCCTGCTTCGTTAGCTTAAGTACATTTATTCACAATGTTTATTTCATCTTAACATAAATATCCAATTGTATTTAGACTTAACATACAGTCTAATCATTTTTTTGTAAGAAGATTTGCATATCAAAATGTGGGTTAAATTGTAGGGGTAAACAGACAGTGTATCCTTACAATTTGGTGTGCAATTTACTATACAAAGTTTAGTGTAATTTCTGCAAAAATCACTTTACATCAATAAAAAATAAGTGCCAAATTTATATACAATTTGGCACTCATTTTAATTTACATTTTGAATGTTTGCGATAGGTAACGGAACCCGTTAGGATTTTTTCACCTGCTTTTATAGTATGAATAGACCGGATTCAAGCAGAATCCGGTCTATTATCATTTCGACATACTTCGAGTGGTGACAGGCACCAGGCGTTGGCGGTTGCCATACTGCACCAGAATTGTCCCTAAAATAACCGTTAAAGCACCTATACCGGCTTCCCAAGAAAGAGATTCATGATAAAACATACCACCTAGTACCATTGCAATGAGAGGAGAAATAAAAAGCCAGGTAGACGGAAAAACAGGGTTGGTCCTCGAGACCAGCCAGTAAAAGAGAGTATGACCAATCATTGAGCCAAAAACGATTAAATAAAGAAACGAGCCTATAGATGCGGGACTAGTCAAGCTAGTAAACTGTATATTTTCTGTAAACAACGACAAAAGAATGAGTAAGATTCCCCCATACATCATTTGAGCTGCATTTAATGCAATGGGGGAATCTGATTCAAACTTTTCCATCACATGTTTGGAATAAATAGCCCCAGAAGCATAAAATACCTCACCAATAACAATCAAGAGACACCCTATTAACCAATACCGTTCCCCCTGAAGAGTAAAGCTTGGCAAAATAAGAAGAGCAACTCCCACAATACCTACAAGGCATCCAATAAAGGAAATTTGATTCACTTTCTTCTTCAATAGGGTCGTTTGGATCAATAAAATCATCATTGGACCAGTAGCCGATAGCACAGCGGCAGCACCAGACGTCACATATTGTTCAGCCCAATATAAAGTTGCAAACGTCCCAAAGGTTAAACCAATCCCTGTAATTAGCATTTCCTTACGAAATAACAAACCAATCGTTGTTTTTTTTCGCAAGACCATGAACCCAAATAGAATAAAACCAGCAATAAAAAACCGAAGACCAGCGGAGAAAAAGGGTGGAATTCCTGCATCTATCCCTATTTTTATTGCTAAAAAGGTCGTACCAAAAATCAAACACATGAACAAAAAACCAATCATCACCATTAACAATTCCTCCTTTTTAATCCATTATAGGAGATTGAGGATAGAACAGATTATCACCAATAGAACAGTTCAAAAAGGTATCGTGGTACAATCAAGGAGAAATGGGGGAAAGACATGACCAACGGTGATTATCTATTTAAACAAGTATATGATTATGTTTTACACGGGATCGAACGCAATGAGTGGCAGGAGGAGGATAAGCTTCCCTCTGTAAGAAAATTAGCTGAGGAAATGAATGTTCATCGTTTAACAGTTTTAAAAGCCTATCAGTTGCTTAAACAACAAAATAGAGTATATGTCAAAGATAAATCAGGTTACTATGTTCAATTAAATGGAAGAGCGAAATTTGAAAATCTAGATAGTCCGCTTATTTCAGTCTACACACAAAAAAATCACTTATCCGAGATTCATCAAGTTCCGGTTTCCTATAATTTTTCACAGGCGTTAATTGACCCCAGCCTTTTGCCTAATCTCTTTTTATCGGATTATGTAAAAAAAGTGTTTGATCTCTATCCCAAAGTGCTGGCAACCTACTCGACCGTTCAAGGTGACGTGGAGTTGCGTGAAGTCCTGTGTGAATATTTTATTGACCAGTATAAAACGATTACGACCGCGGATAACCTGTTAATCACAACTGGTTCTCAGCAAGCGATTCACCTTATTGCTCAAGCTTTTGTTAAATCAAGAGACACCATATTAATGGAACAGCCAAGCTATAGCGCCGCCATTGATACCTTTAGAGCACAAGGGGCAACTATTGTAACCGTGGACATCCACCCTGACGGTTACGATTTAGAGCAGGTTGAATTTATGATGAAGAAATACAAGCCTCGACTCTTTTATATGAATCCGACCTTCCATAATCCAACTGGATACACAGTTCCGGCCGCACAAAGAAAACAATTAGTTCAATTAGCTGAGCAATATCGATGTCTCTTAATCGAAGATGATGCCTATCACGACATCTATTTTGATCAGGAGCCGCCGCCTCCCTTTTACACGTATGACACAACTGGAATCGTGATTTATGTAAAGAGCTTTTGCAAATATATCTCACCTGGTCTTCGAGTTGCGGCAGTGATTGCACAATCACCAATCATGAAACCGCTCCTAGTGGTGAAATCCCTAGCCGATAACGGGTCTCCACTCCTGAATCAAAAAATTTTCCTTCATTACTTTTTATCACCTAGACTGCAACAACACGTTGAAAAACTACGAATTGCCTTACAAATAAGAAAGGAAATCATGGAGGAAGAACTAGCTGAAACAGATTGGCACTGGACCAGCCCAGAAGGAGGCTTGAACTTATGGGTTCAGCTTCCCAACTATCTATCGACAGATGAATTATTAGGTAAGTCCCTAAAGCAATCAATCTCCATTGTTCCCGGTCGTGTTTGTGATCCTTTAAATCGGCCATCCTCATGGGTGCGCTTAAGCTATTCCTATGCTAATGAAGAACAAATCCGTAAAGGAATAAGGAAATTTATCAATTTAGTAGATGGAAACCATGAGACCCGTTCTTGTGATAAAGTCAAAGAAACATAATAGACAAAAATGCGAACAGTGCTTTTCACTGTTCGCATTTTCTTATAACTATGGATTATGTTGGTGCCTGACACCACACCATTTCTTACTACTTCATCCAGTTCGGTTTTCCAAATCCTTCAAACTGTTCATCAATGACTTTTTCAAAGTCATCAGATTCGACAACGGCTTTAATATCTTTGGCAAGCTGGGAATCTTTATTTTCTGTTTTAACTGCAACAATGTTGCGGTATGGGTCAAGCATATTTTCAAGTGCAAGTGCATCGAGCAAACTCATTTTAGCAGCCAACGCGAAGTTTCCAGGCACTGCAGCTATATCGACACTGTCTACAGAACGAGGAAGCTGACCCGCTTCAATCGGTTGGAATTTCAAATGTTTCTTATTTTCAACAATATCCTTCTCTGACACAGTTATTGGATCTGCACTTTCATTGAAAGTAATCAAGCCTTCATCACGAAGTGTATTTAAGGCACGAGCCGCATTCGTCGGGTCATTCGGAAGTGTAACCGTTGCTCCATCTTTTACTTCATCCAATGATTTGAATTTCTTTGAATAGAGCCCCATTGGTGCCGTTGGGACTGAAATCAACGCGGATAACTTCAGATTATTTTCCTTCGCAAAACTTTTAAGGTAAATGGAGTTTTGAAAGAGGTTCGCTTGAATATCGCCATTATCCAAGGCCATATCTGGCTGAATATAGTCGCTAAATTCCACGATTTCTACTTTGTAGCCCTTTTTTTCTAAACCAGGTACAATCGCTGTTTTCAACATATCACTATACGGTCCAGCCGTAGCCCCGATTTTAACTTCCTTTGATTTTGCACTTGCCTTATCGTTACTTTCTGAACTCCCCCCACAAGCCGCTAAAGCTCCTACTACTGAAAGTAAAACAATTGCTAAAAACCATTTTTTCATGACATTTTCCCTCTCTCTTATTATCTTTTATCGACAACTTTGGCGATGAAATCACCAAGCAGCTGAACAAACTGAACTAAAATAATTAATATGACGACTGTAGCTATCATGATGGTATTATCATAGCGGTAATACCCGAAGCGAATGGCTAAATCGCCAATTCCACCGCCGCCAACTGTACCAGCCATCGCCGAAAAACCAATCAAACTAATAAGTGTTAAGGTAATCCCTGAGATAATCCCCGATCTTGCTTCAAGGAGCAGGACATCTTTAATGATCATTGTTGGAGTAGCACCCGCAGCAATTGCCGCTTCGATGACGCCTTTATCAATTTCTCTTAAAGCCGTCTCAACAATCCTAGCAAAGAAGGGTATCGCCGCAACGGAAAGTGAAACACTCGCAGCTGATGGCCCAATCGTTGTTCCAACTAGAAATTTGGTTAATGGAATTAGTGCAACCAATAAAATAATAAAAGGAATCGACCGGACTAAATTAACAACAAAGCCCATGCAAAGCTGGATCATGCGATTTTGCATAAACAATCCTTTGTCAGTGACGTATAATAGAATCCCTACCGGCAGGCCAATAAAAATCGCAATCACTAACGAGATCAGGATCATATAAATGGTTTGTACAAAAGCTGTATTAATATCTGGAATTAGCTCGATAAGATGCTGAAAATCAAAGCCCATCACGTAACACCTCCACTTGCGCTGCCCGGTTCTCGATATATTGAAGTGCCGTTTTCACTTCGTCCTTCTGACCTTTCAGTTCCATAATAAAAATGCCAAGCGGCAATTCTTGAATATATTCAATGGATCCATGAAGGAAGTTGCCTTTTACGCTAAATTGCTGCAGCATATCGGAAATGACCCCCTCACCAGCAACTTTCCCCTTGAAGATCACCTTGATAATTGGTCCTTCACAAGCAGTTAAAATAGACTTTGGAACATCGAAGGAAACAACACTTTCAATAAACTCCTGGGTAAGCCCAGCCTGCGGGCTGGCAAAGAGATCATACACTGCTCCCTCTTCAATCACCTTTCCATTTTGCATAATGGCCATTCGGTGGCATATTTCTTTGACAACATTCATCTCATGGGTAATTAAAACAATGGTAATGCCCAGCTCTTTGTTGATTTTTTTCAATAAAGTTAAAATCGACTTAGTTGTGGTTGGATCTAGAGCCGATGTCGCTTCATCACATAAAAGCACCGTCGGATTATTTGCTAGCGCCCGTGCGATCCCAACCCGTTGTTTTTGTCCGCCACTCAGTTGCGAAGGATAAACGTCTCTTTTATCCGCAAGCCCCACCGTTTCAAGCAATTCTTCCACTCGTTCTTTGATTCCGCTCTTTGGATAGTTGGCAGCTTTCAAGGAAAAGGCAATATTCTCAAAGACTGTTTTTTGACTGATTAAGTAAAAATGTTGAAAAATCATGCCTATTTTTAACCGTGCCAATCGCAGCTTCTCACCTTTCAATTGAGTAAGATCAATTCCATCAACCGTAATGCTTCCTGAAGTAGGCCGCTCTAATAGGTTAATACAGCGCAAGAGCGAACTTTTGCCGGCACCTGAATAGCCGACAATCCCATAAATCTCGCCTTTTTGAATAGTTAGCGAAACTTCATCGACCCCTTTTACCGTGCCATTTTTCGTTTGATAAACCTTTGTAAGATTACGAATTTCAATCATATGATGACCTCTTTTTTTAAATACAAGATTTTAGAATACAAAAATGCCCCTTTCAAACTGAAAGAGGCATCGAAATACAAATGGTTAAATTTCGACTTATCTTTCAGAATGAACATCATTCTGCTGGAATTGGCACCTTCCCAATCAGGGGGTTGCCGGACGTCATAGGGCCTAGTCCCTCGGTCACTCTCGATAAGTTTTATGTGTTTATTAAGATATTTTAGATAATACTAATCTAATTTTATCTTGTCAATCATCAGAAAATAGTATCTTGCTATAAAAGAACGCTTTCATCCCTACAAAATCAATCTATTTAGTAGGTATTAAAAAATTTACAGATAACTTTGAACTTATGGAATTTAATATTAAAATAATTTCCACTTGTTGCGAATAATCTAACACTAGGAAATTTAACCTATTCAAA